>CALFRN010000126.1 GCA_937919085.1 uncultured Reyranella sp. | reverse complement strand
ACTCACAGCGCAACCGTCCGGCCGCCACGTCGTTGTCCAGGCATCGAGGAATTCGTCAAGGAGGTTGTCATGACCCGCACCGTATCCCTCGCCGTTCTGGCGTCACTCGCTTTGGCCACAGCCGCCTGCGGAGAAAGGCCCGTGGACCGGGCGCTCACTGGCGGCGCCATCGGTGCCGCGGGCGGCGCCGTCGTGGGATCGACCGTCGGCAACCCGATAGCCGGCGCTGTCGTCGGTGGCGCGGGTGGCGCCGCGATCGGCGCGGCCACCGCGCCGAGCAATCGCTACTAACACTGACGGGGCGACGGACGCTCACCGGCGAGTTGCCCCGCGGCACGACGGAGGGGGCGTATCGCCGACTCCGTCGTGCCCGGAGGGGGCGCCATGAGAGCCGATCACCGAGAGCGGTGCCGAACCTTGCCGGCCCTCCGGCGATCACCCCTGCCGCGCCATCGTGCAGTGCTTAGATGCAGTGCTTCGATAGAGTCGGCGTGGCCATGCGCCGGGGAACTTCGCGGGCTTGAGCGACGCGGCTTCACGGCGCGGCTTCACGGATCGCAGCGGCCCGGATTTCGGGCCGCCGGCAGGTCGCGTTCTGGATGGCGTGGCCCGCGATCCGGAAGGGCCGGGCGATTCCGGCAGTCCCCGCCAGTCCTCTGGCTCAACCGATATTGATTGTATGTTCAGCCCTTGGCGGATAGGAGTGCAGCGATGCTGCGCACCTATCATTTCGACCACCCGACGACCAACGAATCCAGGCTTCTGGATGGGTGGTCGTATCTGTGGGCGTCGCTGTTCGGTCCGTTCTACGTCGTGGCCCGTGGCTTTCCGGTTCACGCCCTCATGATGCTTCCGATCAGCGCGGCAATCGCCGTCGCCGCCTTCGTGGGCTTCGGCTTGGTCGACTGGCTGCTCGGTTCGGAACTCATCACCATCATCGCCCTGTTCTCGACGCCGGTTCTGGCGCTCGGCGCCCAGGGTGTTGCCGCCATCGAGATCCTGCGCGTGGGCTACCGGCGCCGCGGTTGGCGCGAAGGTTTCTAGACCGCCCCTTGCCGTCGCGAGGTCCGACCGATGACGCAAGCCCGCTCCTTCATCCAGGTCTCCACCGTCGCCCATGTCGGCTGGCTGGAATTCAACCGGCCGCCGGTCAACGCCTTCACGCGGGAGATGGTCGACGAGGTCCATGATGGCATCGTCGACCTGCTCGCCGACCCCGCGGTGCGGGTGATCGTGCTGGCGAGCGCGATCGAGGGTTATCTCAGCGCCGGCGCCGATCTCAACGTCTTCAAGGGCATCACGCCCGACGGCATGCGCGGCTGGGCAACCCGATGCCACGAGATCGTGCGTCTGCTGCGCGGCTCGGCCAAGCCGCTGCTGGCGGCGATCAACGGCACCGCCGTCGGCGGCGGCCTCGAGATGACGCTGCATTGCGACCTGCGCTTCGCCGCCGCCAATGCCAAGCTGGGCCAGCCCGAGATCAGGATCGGCTTCATCCCGCCGATCGCCACCACCCAGGCGCTGGCCCACCTGATCGGCCGGTCGCGCGCCATCCGCTATCTCTACGAGGGCCGCATGGTCCCGGCCGAAGAGGCGCGAAGCTGGGGGCTGGTCGACGAGCTGGTGGCGCCCGACGATCTGCGCGGCCGCGTCCAGGCCTATGGCGAGGAACTGGCGGCGAAGTCGCCGGCGGCGCTGGCCGCCATCCGCCGCGCCGTGACATTGGGCGGCGGCCTCGCCTTCGAGGACGGCATGGCGTTCGAACTCGAAGCGGTGGTGGCGCTCGCCGGCACTGCGGATTTCGCCGAAGGCGTCGAGGCGTTCCTGGCCAAGCGCCCGCCGGTGTGGCCGCGCGGATGAGCGCTGCCGTGGCGGGTGCCGGCAGATCACCGCATCAGACGATCTTTCCTGCCTTTTTCAGCAGCGTCGGGATCAGAATATTGGTGACGGGATTCTCCCACGCGGCGACGCCCTTTCGGAACGACGGCCGGGCCCGCAGCCTGGCCTCATAGGCCACGACGTTGGGCCTGTCGTCCCACAGGCGGGTCCGGAGACCGATGAGCCGGAGGCGGTTGAGAACAACGCCCCATTCGACGTCGGCAAGGCTGAAGGCCGCGCTGCAGAGCCAGCCGCCCTTGGAGAAGGAACCGTCCGCGAGCTGCACCTCCACCGCTTCGATCCTGGAGACGGTATCTGCCAGAATCCCGGCCATCCTTGCGGGCGACGAAAAAGACTCCCGGGTCGACCTCGATATCGCGAGCTTTCGGCCGTAGGCCTCCTTCAGAAACGGATCGCCGGCATGCTTCTCCACCAGCCCGGTCAGCAGCATGACCTGCTTGTCGTGATCGCCCCTCAGGATCGCATTCATCATGGCCGGCTTTTTCACACCGTCGATATGTCCGTAGGTGAGCGCCTCGACAAACAGGACGTCGGCGCTGTCGAGGAATGACTCCATGCATTCCCGTTCCGATCGATCGGCGGGAACCAGACCGCCCTCATTGCCGAAGGTCCGGTCGATGTAGCGAAGGATGTTCGCGGAATCCGTCGTCACGCGCCCGTCCCTGACGAGGGCGGGCACGACGCAACGCGGATTGATCCTGACGTAATCCGGCTCGTACTGCTCGTAGGACTGGAGCAGCTTGACGTGCGACTGCCAGTTCACCCCCTTCTCCTCGAGCGCCTGCCTGACCTTCTGCGAGCAAAGCGAAAGCGGGAAGTGATAGAGATGAACACCCGATTGCGGCGCCGCGCGACACTCGGCTTCCGTGAGCGGGGCCGAGGCGGCTCCCTCGGCCGCCGAATAGGGAGAGTCCTTGTATCCGGCGTTCTCCATTCGGCACTCCTCGTAGAAGGCTGCGACCGTCGACTGCCTGTCCATCGATAATGCTTCATCCTCTCGGCCGCCACACCCCCGCTGATGATCCACGCGATTTCATCGCCCCGCGGCCAGGTCCATCTCGCGGGGTCGCCGCCTAGTGTCCGAGCGGCGCGGACTGCGCGAATGACAGCAGCGCCTCATCCTGGTCCGGTCCGGCCAGTATCGAAAGGCCGAGCGGGCAGCCATCGAGCGTCGCGACTGGCAGGGTCACCGCCGGCAGCCCCGCCAGCCCGGCGATGGCGCAGAGCGTCAGCGCATCACGGTAGAAGTGATCGGCCCGCGCGCCGCGCAGGAAGCGCAGCGGTGCGATACCTGGCGTCGTGGGCAACACCAGAAAAGTTCCAGGCGGCAGCAGCGCGCGCAGCCGGGCCGCCTCCTCGCGGCGCCATGCGCGCCAGCGCGGCGCCGCTGCGGGGTCGAGGGCGCGCGCAGCCTCGAACCGCGGCGCAATGGTGACGCCGAAGCGCGGCTCCGACTCGATGAAGGCGCCGAGCGCGTCCATGACGTCGAGACCCTGCAGCGTGGTGTAGGCCTCGAGGAACTCGCCCGCACGACCATCGAAGACGTCGGTCTCCTCGCCGGCACCGAGCGTCGTCGCGACCGTGCGCAGGGACGTCGCGGCGGCGGGTTCGACGAGCGCGAAGGCATCGCGCGCCAGCAGCAGCCGGGGACGCGACGTCCTTGCCGGCTGCGACGCCAGAAGCGCCAGACCGCCGGCCATCAGATGTGCCGGCGTGCGTGCAAACAGGCCCACAGTGTCGAAGCTGGGTGCAAAGGGGATCACGCCGGCCATCGGCACGCGGCCGTGCGTGGGCCGAAAGCCGTAGAGGCCGCAGAAACTCGCGGGCACCCGCACCGAGCCGCCGGTATCGGTGCCGAGACCGAGATCGGCCAGCCCTGCCGCCACCGCGACCGCCGAACCGCTCGAGGAGCCGCCGGGCAGCCGCTCGGGACAACGCGGGTTCACGGGGGTGCCATAATGCTCGTTCTCGCCTTCGAGGCTGAAGGCGAGTTCGTCGGTGACGGTCTTGCCGACCATGGCAGCGCCGGCCTGCAAGAAGCGCTGCACGACGACCGCCGAGCTGTCGGCCGGCGCCTTCTGCTCGTGCCAGTCTGGATTGCCGCCGCCGGTGATCGCGCCGGCGACGTCGATCAGGTCTTTTGCGACAAAGGTGAGGCCGTCGAGCGGGCCGGAGCCCGTGGGCGCCAGCTGCGTCCGCGTCCCCGAAACGAAGGCGCCGAAGTCGGTGACAGTCACCGCAAGGCTTTGACGATCGTATCCGTCGGCGCGGTCCAGCCGACAATGCCGCCCTGGGCGCGGATCATGGCGAGCGTCGTCGCCTTGAAATCGGGGAAGTAGCTTTCGGTGGCGTCTTCCGCGAGCAGGCATTCGTAGCCACGGTCGTTGGCCTCGCGCATCGTCGTTTGCACGCAGACCTCGGTGGTGACGCCGGCGAACACCAGATGGCCGATGCCCTGCGTCTCCAGCAGGTGGCCGAGGCGTGTAGCATAGAACGCGCCCTTGCCCGGCTTTACGATCACGGTCTCGCCCGGCAGCGCCGCGAGTTCGGGTACGAGATCGTTGCCCGGTTCGCCGTCGATCAGGATGCGGCCCATCGGGCCGCTATCACCGATACCGAGCTTACCGCGGCCGCGCGCCCGCTTGGCCGGCGGACAGTCGGCGAGATCGGGCCGGTGGCCTTCGCGCGTGTGGATGATCGGCAGGCCGGCGGCGCGGAAGCCGTCGAGCAGCCGGCGCACGGTCGGCACGATGGCGGCGAGCGGACGCACATCGTTGCCGAGTACCGAGCCGAAGCCGCCCTCCTCGACGAAATCGCGCTGCATGTCGATTACGACCAGGGCGAGCTTGCCCGCCGGGTAATCGAATTCGTAGGGCTGGGCGGCGATCACGGGCATGGCGGGCCTCTGCTACTTGCCGCGCTGGAACGGCAGGGTGAGCGCGGTCGGCGGATCGAGCCGGCCGACGACCCCGGCCACCGCCAAAAGCGCCAGCAGATAGGGCAGCATCAGCAGGAAGGCGGTCGGCACGTTGATGCCCATGGCCGGGAGCTGGAACTGCAGCGCCGTGGCGGCGCCGAACAGCAGGCAGGCGGCGATCGTGCGGCCGACGTTCCAGCCGCCGAAGATCACGGCCGCCAAAGCCAGGTAGCCGGCGCCGTTGGTCATGTTCTCGGTGAAGGTATGGATGTCGGCGATCGAGATAAAGGCCCCGGCCATGCCGGCCATGGCGCCGGTGATCAGCACCGCCAGCCAGCGCGTCCGCGCCACCGGGATGCCGGCCTTGTCGGCGCTGCGCGGCTCGTCGCCCACGGCACGGATGGCGAGGCCGAACGACGTCTGGTTCAGCACCCACCAGATCAGCAGGATGAGGGCGAAGCTGAAATAGACGATGACCGACTGCTGGAAGAAGGCGGTGCCGGCAAACGGCAGGTCGCTGAGGCCGGGGACCGCCAGCTTGGGCAGGCCCGGGATCTCCTCGCGCGACAGGCCGCCGAAGATGATGCGATAGAGCAACGTCGTGGCACCCAGCGCCAGGATGTTGAAGCCGATGCCGACCACGAGCTGGTTGGCGCGCAGGTTGACGCTGAGCGAGGCCTGGACGGCGGCGACGCAGAGCGCGGCGGCAACCGCGCACCCGACGCCGAGATAGGGATTGCCGGTCGCCCACGAGCCCAGCGCGCCGAAGAAGGCGGCCGTCAACATCATGCCCTCGAGGCTGAGGTTGAGCACGCCGGCGCGCTCCGACACGAGTTCGCCACTGGCCGCCAGCATCAGCGGCATGGCGAGACGCAGCGTCGAGGCGATGAAGATGGCCAGCGTCTCTTCCATCAGCGCTGCCCTCCCTCGAGTTTCTCGACCAGGATCACCGAACCCGCCACGGCGATGACGATCAGTCCCTGGATGACGAGCGTGAGCGCCGACGGCACACCCGCCATGATCTCCATGGAAATGCCGCCGGAGCGCAGGAAGCCGAAGAACAGCGCGCCCGCCAGCACGCCGAGCGTCGAGCCGCGCGACAGCAGCCCGACGACCAGCCCGTCGAAGCCGTAGCCCGAGGAGAAGCCCGCCTTGAGATAGAACTGCTCGCCCTGCAGCATGATCGCGCCGGTCAGGCCGCCGAAGGCACCCGCGATGGCGAGCGAAACGACCAGCAGTATTGCGCCCGGCATGCCGGCGCGGCGGGCCGCCAGTTCGTTGAGCCCGATGGCGCGCAGCCTGACGCCGAAAGTCGAGCGTTGCAGGACGATGGCGGTGGCGACGGCCAGCAGCAGGCAGATGAGCAGGCCGACATGCAGCGGCGAGGACGGATCGCCGGTCAGGCTGGGCAATTTGGTCGCGTCGGGGATCGGCAGCGATTCCGGCAGGGTCGCCGAGGAATTCTGCGGCTGGCGCAGCAGAGCGGTCGACTGAACGCTCCAGTAGACCATCAGGAGGGCGACGAAGCCCAACAGCAGGGTCGAGATCACCTCGTTGGTGCCGAAGCGCACCTTCATGAATCCGGCAATGCCTCCCCAGAAGGCGCCGGCCAGGGTGCCGCCTAGCAGCGGCACGAGAATCGCGAGACCGAGCGGCAGGCCGGCTATCGGCGACCACAAGGCCAGCGCCGTGGCGGCGATGCCGCCGACGGCGATCTGTCCCTCGCCACCCACGTTGGTGAGGTTGGCACGAAAGGCCAGGATGAAACCCAGACCCACGAGGGCGAGGGCCACGGCGCGGTTGATCGAGGCACCGACGGCGAAGGCCGAGCCGAAGGCACCGTCGAGGAACGCTTCGATGGCGTCGGGTACCGACTTGCCGCTGACGGCGATCAACAGCAGACCGATCGCCATGGAGCCCACGACGGCGCCGAGCGGGATCGC
>CALFRN010000125.1 GCA_937919085.1 uncultured Reyranella sp. | reverse complement strand
CCCGGCGGGCATGGCCAAAGAAAAGGCCGGCGCACTCAGCGCCAGCTTGTCGAAACCCACAGCCTTTTCCTGCTGATCCTACACATTACCTTTCCGCGAGCGAATGCAGGCAATGCTGGCGCCGGGCCCTTTGGACTAGGCGAATGCCTTGGCGATGCGGGCCCAGTCGGCGAGGGCTGCTTCCTGGCCCGGCACGAGCTGGATTGTGAACTGGGTGTAGCCGGCGTCCCGCAGCGCGCCGATGCGCTGCTTGATCTCGGCCTCGGTCGCCGTGAACGACGTGGCGCGGATCAGGTCGGCAGTGACGAATTTCCTTTCCGCCGGCTTCACGAACATCAGGTGGCCACGGTGGTTTTCCAGATAGGGCGCATCCTTGGGTTCGTAGGTGCGGGCGAGCGCGACATAGCCTTCCAGTTCCGGCCGTTGCGTGAGCAGGGCCTGGGTCGATTTCAGGTTCAGGATGGCCTCGTCGGCGGCGCGGTGCAGCATGACGGCGGCGCGCGGCCCGGCTTGCGCCATGGCGCGCTCGGAATCGGCCGGCTCGCCGTCCTGCAGCACGCAGCCCAACGCAAAGGCCGTGGCCCTGAGGTCGCCCGTTGCATGGCCGGCCTTGCCCCAATCCTCGCGCATCGCCTCGACCTCGCGGATACCGGCCTCGACGTTGCCGACGAAGTCGATCCAGCCGGCCTTGAGCCTCGCCGTGAGCGCCCGGGTGCGCGGCCCGAAGGCCGAGAGGTGGAGGGCGATCGGATCGCGCGTATTGAACAGGTCAAGCTCGGGATTGAGGAAGCGGATCTTGCGGCTCTGGCCTTCCATCTCGAAGTCGACGGTCTTGCCGGCCAGCAGGCCGTAGACCTGATGGATGTAGGTCTCCATGTCCTTGATCCTGATGGCGCCGAAGCCCATGGCACGCCGTGCCGTGAAGCCGGTGCCGACGCCGAAATCGATGCGGCCCGCGGCCAGACTGTTCAGCGTCGCCAGCGCATTGGCGGCGACCGGTGCGATGCGGTTGGACGGCACCAGCACGCCGGTGCCGAGGCGGATGCGCTTCGTATTGACCGCGGCGGCGCCCATGGCGACGAAGCAGTCGGCACTCAGCATCTGAGTGTCGTAGAACCAGGCGTGCGTGAAACCCAGTTCCTCGGCCCGTTTCGCCTGCTTCCAGGAGTTCGCCGCCGTGGGCAGCGCGATACCGAAATCCATGGTCGTCTCCTTCAGGTGTCGGCAAGGGCCGCCAGCATGCGGTCCCGCGCGATAAAGTCACCGTCGTCATGGACCGGCTGCAGGCAGACATGGGTGGCGCCGGCCGTGAAATGGGCGCGCAGGCCCTTCTTGATCGTTTCCGCGTCGCCCCACAGGACCATGGCGTCGATGAAGCGGTCGCTGCCGCCGTCGGCGAGATCGGCCTCGCTGAAACCCTCGCGCAGCCAGTTGTTGCGGTAGTTCGGCAGCACCATGTAACGCGAGAGTTCCTTGCGGCCGAGTGCGCGGGCGCGCACGGGATCGGTCTCCAGTGTCACCTTCTGCTCGACGGCCAGCGCCTTCTTCGGTCCGAGAATGGCGGCGGCCTTGGCGGTGTGTTTGGGCGTCACGTTGTAGGGAACGGCGCCCATCGATTTCTCGGCACTGAGCGCCAGCATCTTTGGTCCGAGGGCGGCCACCATCACCGGCGGTTCCTCGCCGGCGGGCAGGCCCTTGTGGATGCCGTCGAGATAGGCGCGCATGGCGCCCAGCGGCTTGTCGTAGCGGTGGCCGCGCAGGCCCTCGACCATCGGGATGTGGCTGACGCCGAGGCCCAGGACGAAGCGACCGCCGTAGAAGTTGTTCATCGACACCATGGCGCGCTGCGCGGTGAAGGGGTCGCGGGCGTAGATGTTGGCGATCGAGCTGCCGACCGTGAGCTTGCTGCTCTTCGACAGCAGATAGGCGGCCAGCGACATCGATTCGTAGCCGCGCGATTCGGGATACCAGAACGCCGAATAGCCGGCGCCCTCGACGACCCGCATCAGCTCGGCGAGTTGCCCTCCGTTCAGCTTGTCCGTCGAATACCAGACTCCCAGGCGTCCCAGTTTCATGGCTTGGCTCCGTCGGATTGAATGTCTTTTGCCAACCCGCGAAGGATCTCGCGGTCGGCGTCGTTCTTCACCGCGATGGAAAATTCGCAATGGGTGACGACCTTACCGAAGCGATCGCACAGCTTGCGCGCGATCGTGTCGTAGGTGCCGATGGTGACGAAGGTCTCCAGAACATCGTCATCGATGTGCTGGGGCATGTCCTCCCACTGCTGGGCGCGCGACAGCAGCTTCAGCCGGTCGGCGAGGTCGCCCAGGCCAAGATGCTCGAAGGCCGCGCGATACTGAGGCGTCGAGGCATAGAAGGCGACGCGCGCCCGCACGTCGCGAATCTTGGGAGCGAGTTCGGCCTCGGTGGCCGCCGTGGCCACCAGCGGCTTCATGCCGATCTGGAAGCCTTCCAGCGAACGGCCGGTCTTGGCGGCGCCGGCGCGGACCGCCGGCATCATCACCTGCTCGATATAGGAGGGTGTGCAGACCGGGTGCGGGCGGATACCGTCGGCCACTTCGCCCGAGACCTGGCACATCAGCGCGTTGACGGCCGCGATCTGGATCGGGATGTGCGGATGCTCGATCGGGCCGGGATTGAACAGCGGCACCATCAGGTTGATGTTGTAGCGCGCTCCCCTGACGTCGAGCGGCGTGCCGTTCTGCCAGTTGTCCCATACCGCCCGCACGGCGTGCACATACTCCCGCATCCACGGTCCCGCCGGCGTCCAGGGCATGCCGTAGCGGCGCTCGATATGGGCCTTCACCTGGGTGCCGAGGCCGAGGGTGAAGCGGCCGCGCGACAGCTTCTGGATCGTCCAGGCGCTGAGCGCGGTGACGGTCGGACTGCGGGGAAAGGCGATGGCGACGGAGGTGCCGATCTTCAGCTTCTGCGTCGCCTGTGCGGCAAGTGCCATGACGACGAACGGATCGTCCTTGGTTTCCTCGACAACCAGGCCGTCGTAGCCGATCTCTTCCAGCAGGCGTGCGTCCGCGCCGATACTGTGGAGATCGAAGGGCACTTCCGGGGCGCGAAGACCAGGATCGACCTTGCCGAGGGGCAGAAGAGTTTCTAACAGCACATGCCTGCTCGATGATGGATGCAGGTTTTTCTGCGGACCGGCAGCCTAGCACCGACGAAGGTGCGGGCAAGCCGCTTCGTCCCGCGCTGCGGACTGAAAGGGATCGGTGATGATCGCTGTCGTCATGGGCGTTTCCGGATCGGGCAAGACCACCGTCGCGGCATTGCTCGCCGCCAGGCTCGGCTGGCGCTTCTGCGAGGGCGACGATCTTCATCCCCGCGAGAATGTCGAAAAGATGCATGGCGGCACGCCGCTCACCGATGCCGACCGGCTGCCCTGGCTGCAGAAGATCGCCGGAGAGATCGACAGTTGGCGGGGGGCCGGCGAGTCGGTGGTCCTCACCTGTTCGGCCCTGAAGCGGGCCTACCGCGACATCATCATCGGCGATCGGCCGGACGTGGTGCTGATCTATCTCAGGGGATCGCGCGACCTGATCGCCCGGCGCCTGGCCGCCCGGCACGAACATTTCATGCCCGCCGCATTGCTCGACAGCCAGTTCGGGGCGTTGCAGGAGCCCTCGCCTGACGAAAGACCGATCGTCGTCGATGTCGATGGATCGCCAGCCGAGATCGTCGAGAGGATCGCGCGCGTCCTGCAGGGTCGCTCCGCGGAGGCTGCACCGGCTTCTAGGTTGCGGCCCGGCCCGGAAATCCCATAGCCTTCGTCTGACGGCGACGAAGATCGCCTTTCCGGAGGAAACCATGCATTCGATCGTTCGATCCGTCGCGGCGCTTGTGCTCGCGCTGTCTTTCATCGCGCCGGCCATGGCGCAGACCAACTGGCCGGAAAAGCCCGTCAAGCTGGTGGTGGGCTTCACCGCCGGCAGCGCCACCGACGTCACCGCCCGCATGTTCGCCCAGAAATTCACCGAGGCCTGGGGCCAGGCGGTCGTGGTCGAGAATGTCACCGGTAATTCGGGTGCGATCGGCGTCGACAAGGTCGCCAAGGCCGCGCCCGACGGCTACACGCTGATGTGGTCGGGCAACGCTGCCATCACCATTCTGCCCAGTCTCCAGACCCTGCCGTTCGATCCGCTGAAGGATCTGGCGCCGATCTCGACCTCGCTGGCGATGCCGTCCATCTTCCTGGTCAACAACGACCTGCCCGTGAAATCGATCGCCGACCTGATCGCCTATGCCAAGGCCAACCCCGGCAAACTCTCCTATGGCTCGCCAGGCGTCGGCACGCCGCAGCACATCGCGGGCGAACTGTTCTGCGCGCTGGCTGGCATCAAGATGGAACATATTCCCTATCGTGGCGCCAACATGTCCGACGTGATGAGCGGCGTGGTGCCTGTCGCCATCCAGAACGCGGGTGCCGCGATGCCGTTGGTGCGCGACGGCCGGTTGCGCGGCATCGCCGTCACGTCGCTCAAGCGCTATCCGCACGCGCCCGACCTGCCGACGCTGGCGGAGCAGGGCTTCCCGGGCTTCGAGGCGACGTCATGGTTCGCCTTGATGGCGCCGGCCGGCACGCCCAAGCCGATCATCGACAAGGTTCGGGCGGAATCGCTCAAGGTCCTGGCCGATCCGGAGATGAAGAAGAAGTTCAACAACATCGGCCTCGACCTCGTCGGCAGCACGCCCGAGGAGACACGCGCCGCCATCGCTGCCGACATCCCGAAGTGGGCCAAGGTGATCAAGGAGGCAGGGATCCAGTCTTCGAAGTAGACTGCCGATCCACTGCCGTCGCTTAACCGTCATACTCAAGGATGCCGCCATGAATTACCCCGAGCGTCTGCGTGCCCTGCTGGCCGAGCCCGGCCTTGTCGTGATGCCAGCGGTATGGGACGGGCTCAGCGCCAAGCTGGCCGCCGGTGCCGGCTTCAAGACGGCTTTCCTCTCCGGTTCCTGCGTGGCGGCGAGCCGGCTGGGCGGCCCGGACCTCGACCTGATCTCGTTCGGCGAGATGTTCGATTCCTTCAACATGGTGCACGCCGCGGCGCCGGAGACGCTGATCCTGGCCGACGGCGATCATGGCTATGGCAACGCCATGAACGTCCAGAGGACGGTGCGGGCCTATGGTCGCGCCGGCGCCGCCGCCGTCCTGATCGAAGACAAGATCACGCCGCGTGCGCTGACGGCTGCCGGCAAGCCATGCCTGTCGCGCGACGAAGCGCGCATGAAGATCCGTGCCGCGGTCGAGGCGGCGAAGGAGTCGGGCATCCTTGTTCTGGCACGCACCGACTGCCGCCCGACCCAGGGTATCGACGAGGCGGTGGCCCGGATCGAGATGTACGTGAAGGAGGGTGCCGACATCCTGTTCCTAGATTCGCCGGCCGATGACGCGGAAATTGGCCGTGCCGTTGCCGCGGCCGGCGGCCGGCCGTCGTTTGCGGTGCTGTCGCCAGGCGCGCCGCGGGCGACGCCGTCCCAGAAGGAGGCGGCAGCGCTCGGCTTCAAGATCGGGACCTATCCGACCGGCATGCTCTCGCCGGCCGCCGCCGGCATGAAGGCGGGACTGGCGGCACTGGTTGCAGGCGGTGCGGAAGCGGCGAGTGCGCTGAAACCGGCCGAACTGCGCTCGACCCTCGGTTACGCCGACTACGACGAGCAGGCCAAGCCCTTTATCGTGAAGACCTGACGCACGGGAGAAGGGTCATGAAAGTCGGCATGTTCATCAACACCCAGTTCCCCGAGGGTGACAACGTTGCAGCACGCGTGCCCGAGCTGGTCGAGCAGGTTCGGGTGGCACGGCAGGCGGGCTTTTCCTCGCTGCTGTTTCCGCATCACTACCTGACCGACCCGCTGCAGATGCTGCAGATCACGCCGCTGATGGCCTACCTGCTGCCGGAAGCAAAGGGCATGACGATCGGCGGCAATATCCTGCTGCTGCCGCTGCTCAACCCCGTCCATGTCGCCGAGGAAGCCGCGACGCTCGACGTCCTGAGCGAAGGCAATTTCATCCTCGGCGTCGGGCTGGGCTACCGCGAGGGCGAATTCGAGGCCTTCGGAATCTCGTTGAAGGAGCGTTCGGCGCGCTTCACCGAAAGCATCGCACTGATGCGCCAGCTTTGGGCCGGCGGTAAAACGACCTTCCGCGGCAAGTTCTATTCGGTGACGGATCACGGCATCAGCCTGAAGCCGCATCGATCCGGCGGTCCGTCGGTCTGGGTCGCAGGTCTTGTGGAGGCAGCGGTCAAGCGCGCCGCGCGCATCGGCGATGCCTGGCTGATCGCCAACGCCACCACCCTGGATGCGACCGTGCCCCTGATGCGGGTCTATCGCGAGACCCTTGCCGCTCTCGGCAAACAGGTCGAGGAGTTCCCGATCTCGCGCGAATGCTACGTCGGGACCAGCCATGCCACGGCAATGGAAGAATGCCGCGCTGCCCTGGAATACAAATACAATTCCTATGCCGCCTGGGGGATGGAAAGCCCGACCAAGAACATGACCTTCGAGGAAATGGCGCGCGACCGTTTCATCATCGGCGATAAGGTCTCGGTGAAGGAGGAAGTGGCGCGCTGGCGCGAAGCCCTTGGCGTGAACCATTTCATCATGCGCGTGCAGTGGCCGGGCCTGGAACAGGACAAGGTGCTGCGCTCCATCCGTCTCCTGGGCGAGATATTCGCGTAAACTGACGGCGTAGCTATCGTCGCCTGGCGTCCTGTATGGCCCTCCACACGCGGTGTGGTGTCGCCGGCATCTCGACATGCGTTACGCCGAAGTCGGCGAGCGCATCGACCACGGCATTGATGATGACGCCCAGCGCGGGCGTGATTCCACCCTCGCCGCCGCCACGGAAGCCGAGGGGATGGTTGGTCGACGGCACCTCGCTCAGCGCCGTGACGAACGACGGCAGGTCGGAGGCGCGAGGCAGGGCGTAGTCCATGAACGAACCGGAGAGGAGCTGGCCGGTTTCCGTTTCGTAGAAGCAGATTTCCGACAGGGCCTGACCTGCCCCCTGCGCGATGCCGCCGTGAGTCTGGCCATGCAGGATCAATGGGTTCACGGCGCGGCCGACGTCGTCGATCGTGGTGTAGCGTTCGATGCGCACCACGCCGGTCTCGGCATCGACCTCGACCTCGCAGACATGCCAGCCGTAGGGGTAGGATCCGACCCTGCTGTCGACATCGGCGCTATCGGCGAGCGGTCCGTGTTGGCGTGCCAGGGCAAACAGATCGATGCCGCGATCGGTACCCTTGACGCTAAATCGGCCATCGGCGAATTCGATGTCGGCCTCGGCGGCCTCCAGCGACTGCGCCGCGAGCTTGAGGCCTTTGGCGATGATGCCGCGCGATGCCTGGTGGATGGTGGTCGCTGCCAGCCGCAGGGAACGACCGGAGTGCGAACCGCCTCCGACCGTGAGGCGATCGGTATCGCTGGTGTCGATCCGTACCTTGTCGGCGGGAATGCCCAGCCATTCCGAGGCGAGCTGGGCGAAGCTGGTGGCATGGCCCTGGCCCGAGGAGAGCGTGCCGATCACGATCTCGACGATGCCATCCGGCAGCACCGTCACTTCGGCACGTTCGTTCGGCGCGCCGCTTTGCGCCTCGACATAGCCGCCGAGACCGATGCCGCGATGGAGGGCGCGCGCCCGCGATTGCTTCAGGCGCGCCGGATAGCCATCCCAGTCGGCGAGCTCCAGCACCCTGTCGAATGCCGCCTCGTAGTCGCCGCTGTCGTAGGTGACGCCGAATGAATTCCGGTGGGGCATCGCCTTCACGAGATTGCGGCGCCGCAGGGCGACGCGATCGAAGCCGTGCGCACGGGCTGCAAGATCGATCAGCCGTTCGATCACGAACATCGCCTCCGGCCGTCCCGCGCTGCGGTAGGGTGTGGTGCAGGGCGTGTTGGTGAGGACGCCGCGCGCCCGGGCCGCCGCCGGCAGGTCATAGAGGCTGGTCATGAGCTGCGTGCCCTTGGTCAGCGGCACGAACGATGCGGTATAGGCCCCGAGATTGCTGAGGCTTGTGGCGTCGAGGCCAAGAAAATTGCCTTCGGAGTCGAGTGCCAGGTCCGACTCGATCCTGAAGTCGCGGCCGGCATAGTCGCTCAGGAAGGCTTCCTGTCGTTCGCAGGTCCATTTCACCGGCCGCCCGACTTTTCGCGATGCCCAGCAGACCAGCGCGAATTCCGGATAGAAGAAGTTGCGGGTGCCGAAATTGCCGCCGACGTCGTGGGCGATCACGCGCACCTTGTCGGGTTTAATGCCGAAGATGCGGGCGATCTCGCGCTTGGGCCGCACGAGTGCGCCGCCGCCGGCGTAGAGCGTGTACCTCCCGCTCGTGGCGTCGTACTGGCCCAACGCAGCGCGCGGTTCCATCGGCACGCCGGTCACGCGCTGGATGCTCGTCTCCAGCCGGACGACATGCGCCGCCTGGGCGAAGCCCGCCCGTGTCGCCGCCGGGTCGCCGACCCGGGAGTCGACGGCGACGTTGTCGGTATCGCGGGCGGCCGCCATGCCCTCCACGACGGCCGGCAGGTCGGCGTATGCGACGTGCAGGGCCTCGCCGGCGTCCCGGGCGATCGCCAGCGTTTCAGCCACCACGAACGCCACGGCTTCGCCGACGAAACGCGCTTCTTCGATCGCCAGGATCATCGGCCGCACGATTTTGTGCGGCGAGCCGTCTGAATTGTCCAAACGAATGTCCGGCGGACTCATCGCCGCCGGTATGTGCGGCACCGGCCCCAACTTGTCGGCGAGAATGTCGGCACCGGTCAGCACCGCCAGGACGCCGGGCATCGCGCGTGCGGCCTCGGTATCGATCGAGACGATGCGGACGCGGGCGTGCGGCGATCGCACGACGATGGCATGGGTCTGACCGGGCAAAGTGAAATCGTCGCTGTAGCAACCGCGTCCGGTGAGCAGCCGTTCGTCCTCGAGACGCGGCAGGGACGTTCCGATACCGGCAATCATGTGAAGGTCAGTTGCGCACATCGCGGTCGCCCGTGGCAAGGCCCGGTCCCACCGTTTCGAAATGCGATGCAGTTTTCACGAGGCGCGACCCCTGGGACAGCGCTATCGTTCGAGTCGCTGGAGCGGGGAGGCCGAGATGGATATCGCATTCACGGTAAACGGCGAGGCGCGTCAGGTCGGCGCGGCCGATACCACGTCGCTGCTCGAGGTATTGCGCAACCATCTCGGGCTGATGGGCACGCGCTATGGCTGCGGCCTGGAACAGTGCGGCTGCTGCATGGTGCTGGTCGACGACCAGCCCTCCTATGCCTGCACCCGGGAGGTCGGCACGGTTGCCGGCTGCGCGGTGACCACCGTCGAAGGGCTCGGCACGCCGGATGCGCCGCATCCGCTGCAGCAGGCGTTCCTCGACGAGCAGGCCGGCCAGTGCGGATACTGCCTGTCGGGCATCCTGATGTCGGCCAAGGCGCTGCTCGACCGCAACCCGAATCCCGACCGCGCCGAGGTCGTTGCCGCTCTGGACAAGCATCTCTGCCGCTGTGGCGCGCACCAGCGGATTCTGCGTGCGGTGGAACGCGCCGCCGCGGCGCTGCGCAACGGGCGCCCGTCATGACCGCGCCCGTCCTGCCGGCAAGCCTGGTCGAGAATCCACGCCTCGACCGCTGGATCCGCTTCCAGCCCGATCGCACCGTGCGCATTGCCACCGGCAAGGTGGAAATGGGCCAGGGCATCGTCACCGCCATAGGCCAGATCGCGGCCGACGAACTCGATGTGCCGTTCGGACGCGTCTCCGTGATGTCGGGCGACACGACAGAAGGTCCCGACGAGATTTATACGACGTCGTCCCTGTCGGTCGATGTTTCCGGCGGCTCGGTGCGGCTGGTCTGCGCCGAGGTCCGTGCCAAGGCCCTGGAACGGGCGGCGTTGCGGCTCAACTGCAGCCGCGACGAGCTTACGGTCGTCGATGGCCAGTTCCTGCAGAACGGCGCCGCGACCGGTCAGGACTACTGGTCGGTCGCGGCCGAGATCGATCTCACCCAGGCCGTCACCGGGACGGCGGCACCCAAGCCCGTTACGGCCTATCGTGTGGTCGGCCAGAACGTGCCGCGGGTCGATCTGCCGGCGAAGATGAGCGGCGCGGCCTTCGTGCACGACGTCGTGCCCAAGGACGTCCTGCACGCCCGCACGCTGCGCCAGCCCAACCGCGGCGCCACTTTGGCGACGCTCGACGAGGCCGCGATCCGTCGTGCGGCCAGGGGCGAGCTGCAGATCGTTCGCGAGGCCAATTTCGTGG
>CALFRN010000124.1 GCA_937919085.1 uncultured Reyranella sp. | reverse complement strand
CAGTTCGGGGGCGAGACCGGCGCCCATCAGGTCGACGAAGTTGTCGCAATAGAAACGCTGCTTCTGATGTTCGCTGGTGCCCGCGGTTTCCATCGACGACTCGAAGCGCTTGATCGGGTTGCGGCCGCCCTCGACGTGCGGATAGTCGGAGGAGAAGAGACAGACATCGTCGCCCGAGTTGGCGATGATCCAGCCTGCGTCCTCGTGCGGATAGGGCGTGACGCGGACCTGGCGCTGGACGAATTCGGAAGGCTTCATCGACATCTTCTGCAGCCGTTCCTCGTTCCTGTAGAAGGCGTTGTGGGCGCTATCCATGTTGCGCATCCAGCCTGGCACCCACGACGCGCCCTGTTCGATGACGCCGAACTTCAGCCGCGGGAAGCGGTCGAGCACGCGATCGACGATCAGCGCGGTCAGCGCCTTCATCGGCGGATAGGCGATCGCCATGTAGTCGATCGACTTGAAATTGTCGTCGCCGCCGTGGAAGTCGGGCACCGGCGGCAGGCCGTTGTTGAACCAGGCATCCTCCAGCAGCTTCCCGCCGCCGCCGACATGGAACACGATCGGCAGGCCGGCCTCCTGGGCGATCGCCCACAGCGGATCGAAGCCGATGTGGCTGGGCGAATGATCGTCCGGGCAGCGCGACGGGATCATCAGCGCCTTGGCGCCCATGTCGATCGCTTCGCGCGCGGCCTTCGCCGTCTGCTCAAAATCGACCAGCGGGATGTAGCCGGTCGGCAGCAGGCGCCTGTCGACCGAGCAGAAATCGACCATGTGGCGGGTATGGGCGCGGGCCACGGCATAGGTGAGCTCGGCATCGCCGCCGCCTTCGAGCACCGAGGAATAGTTGAGCAGGGCGGTGGTGAACATGAGCTGGCTGGCAAAGCCCAGCAGGTCGATCGAGCGCGGGCGGTCCTGCTTCTCGTGCGCGCCCAGCGCTTCCCAGTTCTTGGCGAGCATGATCTGCGTGTCGTCGAAGTCGGAGGTCGGAGCGGCCTTGAGCCGGGTGCTGTGAAAGCCCTCGTGGCGCGGAAACAGCACGCTGTCGGTCACGACGGCGCGATGCCGGGCTTCGAGGTGTTCGGCCAGGAACCCGGGCGTTTCCATGATGTGTGCATCGGCGTCGTGAATGACGCGACCACTGGCGTAGGGCATGGTTCCTCCAGCGTTTCTGTCGTTTGCGGGAGCTTAGCATGACCTCCGATATTTCATATGCCGCGCGCAGCCTTCTGGAGGCACGGCGCAGCGGTTCCCAGGTCGCGCCGCCCTTCGCCCTGCCGGATCGCAGGGCGGTCTATGCGGTCCAGGACGAGGTGGCGCGCGCCACCGGACCGGTCGCCGGCTGGAAGGTCGGTGCCCGCACGCCGACCGCCGAGCCCAGCGCAGCGCCGTTGCTGACGGGCACGCTGGTGCCGTCGCCCGCGACCTTCGACGGCAAGTCCATGCACATGATCGGCGTCGAGATCGAGATCTCCTTTCACATCGTTCGCGACATCGCCGCCCGCAGCCAGCCGGTCGATCGCGACGAGGCGTTGGCGGCGGTGGGCGATGGCTTCGTCGGCATGGAGGTGGTCGACACGCGGCTCGCCAACTTCGCCGAGGTCGCGCCCGAATGGCTGCTGGCCGACAACCAGATGAACCATGCGCTGGTGGTGGGCACGCCGTTCGGGAACTGGCAGGAACGCGACTGGGCGAATCTGCAGGTAAGGCTGATCATCGACGGCAAGACACTGGTCGACCAGAAGGGCGGCCTGGGTTCGGTCGATCCGGTGCGGCCGCTCGCCTGGATGATCGACCACGCCGTGCGCGAACGCGGCGGGCTGCGCAAGGGCCAGGCGATCACCACCGGTTCGTGGACTGGCCTGCGCTACTTTCCGGCCGGCACCCGGGCGCGCGGCGAGTTCGCCGGCCTGGGCGCGGTGGAGGCGACGTTCTGATCCTTCGGCGGGCGCCGTAACCAGGGCCCCGCGGCGGCCGGCATAAGGCCGCATGCAATCCGAATTCTTCGGTTGGCGCGTCGTCGCCGGTGCCTTCGTTCTTGCCGTGTTCGGCTGGGGTCTCGGCTTCTACGGACCTCCGGTCTATCTGCACGCCGTCCAGCAGGCACGCGGCTGGTCGGTCGTGCTGGTGTCGGCGGCGGTGACCGTCCACTTCCTGGTCGGCGCCGTCGTGGTCGCCAACCTTCCGGTGCTCTATCGCCGGTTCGGCCTGCCGAACGTGACCAAGGCCGGTGCGGTTTTATTGGCGGTGGGCATCGTCGGCTGGGCGGTGGCGCGCGAGCCGTGGCAGCTTATGGCCGCCACCTTCCTGAGCGGCGCCGGCTGGGTGGCGATGGGGGCGGCGGCTGTGAACGCCATCATCGCCCCGTGGTTCGTGCACAAGCGGCCCGCCGCGCTCTCGATGGCCTACAACGGTGCGAGCATCGGCGGCGTGGTGTTCTCGCCCCTGTGGGTCGTGGCGATCGGGCATCTCGGCTTTCCCGCCGCGGCGCTGCTGATTGGTGCCGGCGTGATCGTGGTGATCTGGCCGCTCGCCGATCTGGTCTTTGGACGCACTCCGGAAAACACCGGACAAAAGCCGGATGGCGAGGCCGTGGACGCACCTGCGGCGACGGCCGGCTCGACCGCGCGCGAACTGCCGGGGCGCGAACTGTGGCGCGACCGGCGCTTTCTCACCCTGGCGGCCGCCATGGCGCTCGGGCTGTTCGCGCAGATCGGCTTGATTGCTCACCTGTTCTCACTGCTGGTGCCGGCGCTGGGCGGCCCGGCGGCCGGTATCCTGATGGGACTGGCGACGGCGAGTGCGATCGTCGGCCGGACGCTGGTCGGCTGGCTGATGCCGCCGGGCAGCGACCGGCGCCTGGTCGCCTGCGCCAGCCTCGTCGCCCAGATCGCCGGTTCGGTGGCGCTGATCATGGCCGCCGGCACCGACGTCACGCTGCTGGTGGCCGGCGTGCTGTTGTTCGGTGCGGGCATCGGCAACACCACGTCGCTGCCGCCGCTGATCGCCCAGGTCGAATTTGCCAAGGCCGACGTCCAGCGGGTGGTGCCGCTGATCGTGGCCATTGGGCAGGGGGCCTATGCCTTTGCCCCCGCTGCGTTCGGCGCCCTGCGCGCCCTGTCGGCTGCCGAGGCGACGCTGGTGTTCGTCGCCGCGGCGATGGTGCAGGTCCTTGCGATCGCGGCGTTCCTCGCAGGCCGCCGCGACCGGCCTAGTAGTACCAGCCTGGATACGGGTAGCCGCCCCACGGACCCCAGTCCCAGTCGTTCATCGAATTGATGTTGGCGGTCGTCTGCTGCTCGTCGGCCAGGTTCTTCTGGAAGACGTTGGCCTGGTAGCGGCCATAGGCGGCCTGATTGCCGACATAAAGGCAGACGCAGACGGTCGGGTCGGGATAGACATAGAAGACCTGCCCGTTCTTGATCTCGCGGGAGAACTTGTGCGGCGGCAGGTTCCTGAACGAGGCCTGGCGTGCCGGAGTGTTCGCCGGGACGAATTTGAAGCCGGCGGCGGCCATCATGTCTTCCTTGCCACCGATGACCTGTTGCGGGCTCTGGCAGGCGGCGACGGCAGCGCACAGTCCCAGAATCGCAAGAGTCGACCCAACCTTAATCATCACTTTCTCCTTCTGTGGGCGGTTCTAGGCGCCCGTCCATTTCGGCGCCCGCTTTTCGAGGAACGCCGCCATGCCTTCGCGGAAATCGGCACTACCGTAGGCCAACCGGATCAGATCGTCGATACTCTCGTCGGCCATCCGTGCCTGCAGGCGCCGCAGCGCCTCCTTGGTCACCTGCAGGGTAATCGGCGCGTGCCCGGCGACGGTGCGCGCCACTTCCTCGGCGCGCGCCAGGAGCGCCGGCGTATCGGTCAGGACCTCGCTCACCAGGCCGGCACCGAGTGCCGTCGGCGCGTCCATCAGCTTGGCAAGGAAGATCATTTCCTTCACCCGCTGCGGGCCGATCAGCGCCGCCAGGCGCGCATAGTTGGCCATCGACAGGCAGTTGCCGAGGGTACGCGAAATAGGGAAGCCGAACTGGGCACTGGCGGCGGCGAGCCGGAGGTCGCACACGGCGGCGATCGCGGCGCCGCCCCCGGTGCAGTATCCGGAGATGGCCGCCACGGTCGGCAAGGTGCAGCGCTCGATCGCGTCCAGGATCCGGTCCATCTTGCGCTCATAGCCGATGCCGTCGTCGCCGCCCTCGAAGCTCTTGAACTGGGCGATGTCGGTGCCGGCGGCGAAGGCCTTGTCGCCCGCGCCGGTGATGACCAGCGCCTTGACCTCATGGCTTGCGCTCGTGCGGCTGCAAATCTCGGCCAGCCCTTCGTACATCGCGAAAGTCAGCGCATTGCGTGCCTGAGGCCGGTTGAACGTGATCCAACCGACCTCGCCGCGCGTCTCGTAGAGAAGGTCACCTGTCATTTCCACACAAACGAACTGAATTGTTGCCAGGGGCATCATCGTCTATGTCGCGCCACCCGGCAAACACGTGTAGGCAATGACCATGGCATTGGAACGGCTTCTCAGGGGCTTCGCGGATTTCCGCCTGGGCTACTATCGCGAGCATCTCGATCTGTTCGAAAAGCTCGCGACGGAAGGCCAGTCGCCGAAGATTCTGATCATCGCCTGCGCCGATGCCCGGGTCGATCCCGGCATTCTGACGCAGACGCTGCCCGGCGACATTTTCACCGTCCGCAATGTGGCCGCCATGGTGCCGCCGGCACAGCATCCGCCCGACACGCGCCATCACGGCACATCGGCCGCCATCGAATTCGCCGTGCGCGGGCTCGGCGTCGAGCACATCGTCGTACTGGGCCATGCGCTGTGCGGCGGTATCGGTGCCTTGGTCGACGGTCGCCACAGCATCTATGCCGACTACGACTATCTCTCGACCTGGACCAGCATCGCCCAGGACACGCGCGATCTCGTGGTACGGGAACTGGAGGGGCGACCGCGTGAAGAAGTCACCCGGGCCGTCGAGCAGGCGTCGGTGATCAACAGCGTGCGAAATCTGATGACCTTCCGCTGGATCGCCGAGCGCGTCGAAGCCGGCACGCTGGTGCTGCATGCCTGGTGGTTCAACCTGACCGAAGGTCAACTGCACGCCTTCGATCCGGCCAGCGCAAGGTTCGAGCCGGTGCTGGGTGTCGAATCGGAAGCGACCGTGCGGCGGGGGACGGCCCTGTCGTCGATCATGCCGGACCGCTTCGTTGCGGCCGTCGCGGGCAAGGCACCTGCGTTCTAGGACCGGGAGCAGAGCGGCTGGGCATTTGGCGGGCGCGCGCCAGAGGAAGTTCGTCGTCGCCCAGCGCTGCGGTTCAGACGTGAGCGAGAATGTTCACGAGGCGACCGAAAGGGTCGCGAACATAGAAGCGCCTCACGCCCCACGGCTCGGTGATCGGACCGTATTCGACGTGTATCCCGTTCGCGACGACGCGCCGGTGAACCTCTTCGAGATTATCCACCTCAATGGACAGGTCGGGGACCGGCGTACCAGATCCGCCCTCGCTGGCGATGCTGATCTGCGGAGCAGCCTGTCCATTTTCGGCAAAAGTCAGGATCCACCCGAGGTCCATGGCCAGGTGCAAATCGAGAATGTCGCCATAGAAGGCCTTCGCATCTTCGACGCGCGCGGCTGCGATGTTGGCGACAATGCGCTTCACTGCCATTGCCCGCTCCGGGTTGTCGGTCGTGCCGATCGGCTCAGTGCGCGAGCGACTCGATGGCGGCGTCGACACCACCGGACGCGAACGGCACACCCGCCGTCTTCATCGCGAGCTCGGTGGTGGCAAGCGCGCCCAGCAGCATCGGCTCGTTGAGATCGCCCATGTGGCCGATGCGGAACACCTTGCCCATCAGCGGCCCCAGCCCGCCGCCCAGTGACAGGTTGAAGCGGTCGACCGCGATCTTGCGCATGCCGTCGGAGCTCACGCCTTCGGGCATGATCACTGCCGTCACCGAATTGGAGAGCCGGTCGGGTGTCTGGCCGTAAAGCTGCGGACCCTTGCCGTCGGCGCCCCAGGCGCGCACTGCCGCGCGTGTCGCCTCGCCCAGGCGGGCATGGCGTGCGAACACGGCATCGAGGCCTTCTTCCTCGAGCATTTTCAGCGATTCCTGCAGCCCGAAGAACATGTGCACCGGCGCCGTGCCGATGAACTTCTGCGGCGCGCGGCCGTTCATCAGTTCCCAGTTCCAGTAGTGGCGCGGTGCCTTGTTCTTGCGCGAAACCTCGAGCGCTTTGGCGCTGACTCCGGTCAACGACATGCCGGTCGGCAGCATCAGGCCCTTCTGGCTGCCGCCGACGGTGAGGTCGATGCCCCAGGCGTCCATCTTGTATTCCATGCTGGCCAGCGAGGAGATCGTGTCGCTGAGCAGCAGGGCGGGGTGCTTGGCCTCGTCCATGGCGCGGCGGATGTCGGCCACCGGCAGCACCATGCCGGTCGCGGTCTCGTTGTGGACGGTGAGCACGGCCTTGATCTCATGCGCCTTGTCCTTGGCCAGGCGCTCGGAAAGCCTTGCGATGTCGGCGCCCTTGCGCCAGTCGGCCGCAAAGGTCTCGACCTTGATGCCGAGATTGACCGCCATTTCCGCCCAGCTGATGGAGAAGTAGCCGGTTTCGACGATCAGCACGGTGTCGCCGGGGGAGAACAGGTTGGCGAGAGCGGCTTCCCAGGCGCCGTGGCCGGTGGCGGAGTACATGTAAAGCGTCTGGTCGGTCTTCAGGACGCGCTTCACGCCTGCATGGCAGGCATGCTGGATTGCCAGAAACTCGTCCGACATGAAGTCGAGGACCGGCCGGTCCATCGCGCGCAAAACGCGGTCGGGTATGTTGGTTGGGCCGGGATTGTTGAAGAACTGGCGTCCGCGCGGTTTGGCGTTCACGTATGCACTCCGGTCTGCGAAGGGCGGAACTCTGGCCTCAGCCCCTTGGCGGCGCAAGCGAGGCTTGCGATGCTCCGTCATTAGTTATGTGAGGGCTCATGAACGCAGCAGCGCCGACCAATTCCGCGATTGTCACCGACTATCGCGCCCGCACGCCGGGCTCCGGCGCCCTGTTCGAGCGGGCCCGCAAGGTGCTGCCGAGCGGCATCACGCACGACGCCCGCTACCTCGATCCCTACTCTATTCATGTTTCCCGTGCGGTCGGGCCACGCAAGTGGGACGTCGATGGCAACGAATACGTCGATTACTTCGGCGGGCATGGCGCGATGCTGCTGGGTCATTCCCATCCCGCGGTGATCGAGGCGGTGAAGCGGCAGATGGATCTCGGCACGCACTATGGATCGAGCCATGAACTCGAGGTGCGCTGGGCCGAACTGGTGTGTGAGCTGATCCCCTCGGCCGAGAAGGTGCGCTTCACGGCATCGGGCACCGAAGCCTCGCACATGGCGATCCGGCTGGCGCGGGCCTACACCGGCAAGGACAAGATCGTGCGGTTCGTCGGCCATTTCCACGGCTGGCACGACAATGTCGCGGCCGGCGCCACATCCAATTACGACGGCTCTGCGGTGCCGGGCGTGCCGCAAAGCGTGACCGACATGTCGATCCTGATGCCGGCCGATGATGTCGGACCGGTGGTGAAACTTCTGGAGAGCCGCGACGACATCGCGGCGGTCATGTTCGAGCCCTCGGGCGCGTCGTGGGGCCAGGTGCCGTTGCCGCCGGGATTCATCGAGGCCTTGCGTGAAGTCACGGCACGGCGCGGCGTGGTCATGTTGATGGACGAGGTCATCACCGGCTTCCGCTGGTCGTCGGGCGGCGCGCAGAAAGCGTTGGGCGTCACCCCCGACCTCTGCATCCTGGCCAAGATCGTGGCCGGCGGCCTGCCGGGCGGTGCCGTGGCCGGCAAGCGCGACATTCTCGACCAGATCGATCATGCGGCCTCGGCGGCCAAGAAGCGCGACAAGATCGCCCATCCCGGGACCTACAACGCCAATCCGCTGTCGGCGGCGGCGGCGGTGACGGCGCTTACCCTGCTGCGCGACGAGGATCTCGCCGAGAAGGCCAACCGCACGGCGGCCGAACTGCGGGCGGCGCTGCGCCAGGTCCTGATCGAGGAAAGCGTGTCGTGGGGCATCTACGGCGATTCCTCGACCTTCCTGATCTATCCCAATCCGACCGGCGAAGATGTCGATCCCGCGACCTTCGATCCGCACAAGTTCGGCTTTGCCAAACTCAAGGGCGCGCGCTCGGGCCCGCTCACCGGCAAGATCCGGATGGGGCTGATGACCCATGGTGTCGACATCATGGGCGCGCCGGGCGGCTTCGTGTCGGCGACGCATGGCGGGGCTGAAATCGAACGCACCGTCCACGCGCTGCGCCAGACCGTGCGGGCGCTGAAGGCCGAACGCGAAGTGAAGGTTGCCTAGATGTACGGCATGACCAATGCGGTTCCGGCCGCCGAGTTCACGCGTCTGCCGGACAGGTTCCGCAAGCCGCGCCGCACCGCGTGGGGCGACGCCAATGCCGTCGGTATGGAACTCGATTCCTTCCTCGAAGGACCGAGCTTCGATCGTGCCGGAAATCTCTACGTGACGGATATTCCCTATGGCCGGGTGTTCCGCATCGATCCGGCGGGCGCCTGGACGCTGATCACCGAGTACGACGGCTGGCCGAATGGCCTCAAGATCCACAAGGACGGGCGCATCTTCATCACCGACTACAAGCGCGGTATCGTCCTGCTCGATCCCGCCGACGGCAAGGTGACGCCGCTGATCGAGACCCGTGGCTCGGAAAGCTTCAAGGGCGTCAACGATCTGTTCTTCGCCGCATCGGGCGATCTGTATTTCACCGACCAGGGCCAGACCGGCCTGCACGATCCGACCGGCCGCGTGTATCGCTACGACACGGCGGGCAGGCTCACCCTGCTGGTGAATACGGTGCCGAGCCCCAACGGTCTGGTGATGAACAAGGCAGAGACCGTCCTTTATGTCGGCGTGACACGCGGCAATGCGGTGTGGCGCCTGCCGCTGATGGCCGACGGCATGGCGAGCAAGGTCGGGCTGTTCATCCAGATGAGCGGCGGACACGCCGGCCCCGACGGCATGGCGCTCGATGCCGACGGCGGGCTGGTGATCGCCCATCCCAGCACCACCGCCTGGCGCTTCGATGCGCTGGGCCGGCCGACCCATCACGTCGACTGTGGCGACGACATCTACTGCACCAATGTCGCGTTTAGCGGCAACGATCTCTACGTCGTCGTGTCGCGCAAGAGCCCCAAGATCGCGGCCGGCACCATCCTCAAGGCGACGATGCCGGTCGGCGGCAAGCCGATGTTCTCACACGCCTGATCCGCGCTTGCCCCTGGCGCTTGCC
>CALFRN010000123.1 GCA_937919085.1 uncultured Reyranella sp. | reverse complement strand
GTGGCCAAAGGCCGGAGGGGGGCATGATCCATCCCGCCACCCCGGCCGTATGCCGACCATGTCGGCATCCATCATCTGGTTTCGCAACGATCTCCGCCTGGCGGACAACCCCGCGCTGATCGCGGCGCTGGAGTCGGGGCGTGCCGTCCTGCCGGTATTTGTGCTGGACGAGGAGACCGAGGGCGCGCGCGCGCTCGGGGCGGCTTCGCGCTGGTGGCTGCACCACAGCCTGCAGGCACTGGACGCCTCGCTTCGCCTGTTGGGATCGCGATTGATCCTGCGGCGCGGACCGGCCGAGCGGGTAATTGCCGACCTGGCGGCGGAGTGCGATGCCACGGCACTGTACTGGAATCGACTCTACAATCCGGTCCTGCACGAGCGCGATGTCCGGCTCAAGCAGACGTTCAATGCCCGCGGTGTGGTGGCGGAAGGTCTCAAGGGCAACCTGCTGGTCGAACCGTGGGAAGTGAAGACAGGCGGCGGCGCGCCCTACAAGGTGTTCACGCCGTTCTGGCGTGCCTGCCACGCCCTGCGAGCGCCTGCCGCCCCCTTGCCCGCCCCCCAGGCCCTGCCGTCACCGGCATCGTGGCCGGCAAGCGACCGACTCGCGAAGTGGCGGCTGCTGCCCACCGCACCCGACTAGGCGGGCGGCTTGCGCGCGGCGTGGTCGCCCGGCGAGGCGACGGCCCGCACGCGGCTGAGGCATTTCCTCGACGATGCGCTGTCGCGCTACCGGCAGGAGCGCGACCTGCCGGCGATCGACGCCACGTCACGGCTGTCGCCCCACCTCGCCTTCGGGGAAATCAGCCCGCGGCAGATCTGGAGCGCGGCCACCGGGCGCGGCCATTCCGCGGCCGTCGAGAAGTTCTTGGCGGAACTGGGCTGGCGCGAATTCTCCTACAATCTCCTCTTTCATTTCGGCGACCTGGCACAGCGCAATTTCCGGCCCGAGTTCGACACCTTCCCGTGGATGAGCCAGGACGGAGAAGAAGCCGCCTCCGCCGTCGAAGCCTGGCGGCGCGGCCGGACCGGCTTTCCGATCGTCGATGCCGGCATGCGCGAACTGTGGAGCACGGGCTGGATGCACAATCGCGTCCGGATGATCGCCGCTTCGTTCCTGACCAAGGATCTTCTGGTCGACTGGCGGATCGGCGAACGCTGGTTCTGGGACACGCTGGTCGACGCCGATCCGGCCAGCAACGCCTCCGGCTGGCAATGGGTCGCCGGCAGCGGTGCCGATGCGGCACCTTACTTCCGGGTCTTCAATCCGGTGCTGCAGGGCGAGAAGTTCGACCCTGCGGGAGACTACGTGCGGCGCTGGGTGCCTGAACTTGCCAACCTGCCGGCGAAGACGATCCACCAGCCATGGGCCGCCGCCCAGCCGCCGCCGCCGGATGTCTACCCGGCCCGCGTGGTCGACCACGCCGCGGCCCGCGCACGCGCGCTCGGCGCCTTCCGCACGGTCAAGAAAGTCGCCTAGCGCGCGCCTTCCCGCGAACAGGAAGCGGGCATCTATCGGGAGCGAACTGCTGCCGACATCCGATACGGTGATACCGGCGTATATGTGGCGTAGGTCAGGGAGTTGTCACGAATGAAGATCGCCGTCATTGGCGCCGGCGTCGCCGGTCTGGGCGCCGCATGGTTGTTGAGCAAAAAGCACGACGTCGTGATCTACGAGCGCGAGGATCGCTTCGGCGGCCATTCGTGCACCGTCGACGCGCCTGTACCGGGCGGCACGCGGCCCGTCGATGTCGGCTTCATCGTGTTCAACGAACGCAACTATCCCAATCTGGTGTCCCTGTTCGACCACCTCGGCGTTGCGACCGAGGCCTCCGACATGTCGTTCGCGGCCAGCCTCGACAACGGCCGCTTCGAGTACGGGAGCTCATTCTCCGGATACTTCGCACAACGGCGAAATGTCATGCGGCCGGCGTTCCTGCGCATGACGCACGATATCCTGCGCTTCAACCGCCTCGCGCCGCGGCTGCTCGACAGGTCCGAGAATCTCGACTTCACCATCGGCAACTTCATCGACGACGCCGGGCTGAGCGATGCCTTCCGCGACCGCTATCTCGTCCCGATGGCAGCCTGCATCTGGTCGACTCCGCTTTGCAGCGTGCTCGATTATCCCGCCCAGAGTTTCGTACGCTTCTTCAACAACCATGGCCTGCTGACGATCGGGCCGCAGTTGCAGTGGCGCACGGTGAGCGGCGGCAGCCGGTCCTATGTCGAGCGCATCGCCACGCCGCTGCGACAGCGGGCGCGGCTGGCGACACCGGCCCGCGCGATCCGCCGAGGCCCGCTGGGTCCGGAGGTCCGCGACGGGTCGGGTCACTGGGACCGCTTCGACAAGATCGTGGTGGCCTGCCACGCCGACCAGGCGCTGGCGCTGCTGGAGGATGCCGACGGCCAGGAACGCGACCTGCTCGGCCGCTTCGCCTATTCGTCGAACGAGGTCTGGCTTCATGCCGATACCTCCCTGATGCCGCGCCGGCGCAACGTCTGGTCGAGCTGGAACTACGTAGCCGACGGCCACTCCGAGACATCGCCCGTGAGCGTCACCTACTGGATGAACCGGCTGCAGAACCTGCCCGACGACACACCACTGTTCGTCTCCGTCAATCCCGGTCGCGCGCCGGCGCCGGCCACGGCCTACTCACGCTTCAGTTTCGAGCACCCGATGTACGATGCCGCCGCGATCCGCGCCCAACGCCATCTGCACAGCATCCAGGGCGTGCGCGACACGTACTTTTGCGGCAGCTACTGCGGCTATGGCTTCCATGAGGACGCACTGTCCGCGGGGCTCGACGTGGCCGAGCAGCTCGACGTGCGCCGGCCGTGGCCGAAGCCCGACGAGCACCGCCGCATCGGTGACCCGCCGCGCGTGGTTTCGGACCTGCCCTCGCTCGATCCGCTCCCGCTGCCGGTGGCAGCGCGGTCGTGATTACGGTCGACCCCCTCCGCCCCCTCACGGGGGCACCTCCCCCGCAGACGGGGGAGGAGGATCAAATTCCTCCCCGGTCTGCGGGGGAGGTGGCCGTCGGCGCTGTTTACAGCGCCTGTGGCCGGAGGGGGTCGGAGGCCACTCACACCGTCGTCGACGCCGTGGTCGTGCACCGGCGGCTGCGGCCGAAGGAAAACGCCTTCCGCTACCGCGTCGCCTATCTCTGTCTCGATCTCGGCACACTCGAGACGGCCGCCGGCCGCTGGCTGAAGCTCGACCGTCCGGGTCTCGTTTCCTTCCGGCGCGCCGATCATGGCGCGTGCGACGGAAGCGACCTCGCGGTCTGGCTGCGCCAGATCCTGGACGAGCGCGGCCTCGGCGAGGTCTGTGACGGCTACGTGACGCTGATGTCCATGCCGCGCATGCTGGGCTACCTGTTCAATCCGGTGAGCTTCTGGTTCTGCCACGACCGCGCGGGCGCGCTGCGAGCGGTGCTGTGCGAGGTCAACAACACCTTCGGCGAGCGCCATTGCTACCTGGTCCACCACGACGATCGACGACCCATCACCCCGGAGACATGGCTGGACGGTCACAAGGTCTTCCATGTCTCGCCTTTTCTGCCGGTCGAAGGCGACTATCGCTTCCGCTTCCGCCTCGACGACCGGATTGCCCATGTCGACATCAACTATCACGACGCCGATGGCCTGATGCTGGCCACGTCTGTTGCGGGCCGGCGGGAATCGCTCGCCGACCGGTCCGTGTTGCGACGTTTTCTCGGCAACCCGACAATGACCCTTGGCGTTGTATTGAGAATCCACTGGCAAGCCTTGCAACTTTGGCGGAAGCAGGCGAGATTTTACCGCAAGCCTGATCCGCCTTCGCAGCTCGTGAGCCGTTGACGTCATGTCATTCGCCGCCCGCTTTGTTCTGAAGTCGCTCGCCCGCCTGACGGCCGGTCGCTTGACCGTCCGGCTGCCGGACGGCACGACCTGCCACTTTGGCCCGGAGCGTGCCGAGCGCAGGGCGGAGATCGACATCAAGGATTGGCACTTCTTCCGCAGGGTACTGCTCGACGGCGATATCGGCTTTGCCGAATCCTACATGGATGGCCTCTGCGACTCGCCCAACCTGCCGGGCCTCTTGTCGCTGCTCACCGACAACGAAAAATCCCTGGGCCGCGTCACGCGCGCCAACGCCTTTCAGAACATGCTGCTGAAGCTGCTGCATCGCCGGCATGACAATTCGCGCGAGGGATCGAAGCGCAACATCCACGCCCATTACGACCTCGGCAACGAATTCTACGGGCTGTGGCTCGACCGGACGATGACCTACTCCTCCGCACTTTATGAAGGTGCGGAAAGCAAGGCGCTCGAAGCCGCTCAGACCGCCAAGTACGACCGAATCCTGGCCCAGCTCGGCGCCCGCCAGGGCGACAGCATCCTCGAGATCGGCTGCGGCTGGGGCGGATTCGCCGAGGCGGCGGCACGTCGGGGCATGAAGGTGACCGGCGTCACGATTTCGCGCCAGCAACTCGAGTTCGCCCGTGAGCGACTGCACCGGGCCGGGCTCGCCGACCGCGCCGACCTTCAGTTCCGCGACTACCGCGACATCGAGGGCCGCTACGACCACATCGTGTCGATCGAGATGATCGAAGCGGTGGGCGAGCGTTACTGGCCAGACTATTTCGCCGCGCTCAAGCGCCATGTCGTGCCGGGCGGTTCGGCGATTGTCCAGGCGATCGTGATCGCCGACGAATTCTTCGAGGGCTACCGCCGCCATCCCGATTTCATACAGACCTACGTGTTCCCCGGAGGCATGCTGCTGTCGCCCTCGACCGTGCGGGAGCAATGTCGCCAGGCCGGACTGAAAATCGCGGAACTGTATAGTTTCGGACTGGACTATGCGCGTACCCTGGAAACCTGGCTGGGGCGCTTCGACCGGGTGGCCGACCAGGTGGCAAAACTGGGATTTGACGAGAGATTCCAGAGAATGTGGCGGTATTACCTGGCTTATTGCGCCGCCGGCTTCTCGACCCGCCGCACTGACGTATTGCAGGCACACTTCAAGCATATATAACCGTCGGCAACAAAATCAGGCCGCTACGAGCGCGCCGGACAGGAAGGCTTACGGGTGAACGCAGGAATGACCGGGCACGGCGCTACTACCGCGCCGGCGCGCATCAGCTTCGACCGCCTGGTCGCCTACTCAACCCTGCAACTGCCGCTGGCCATGGCGGCGCTGCCGGTCGTGCTGAACGTCAGCCACTTCTACGGTGAAGTGGTGAAGCTCTCGTTCGGCATCATGGGAGCGATCTTCATCTTCGCCCGCATCGTCGATGCCATCCAGGATCCGGTGATCGGCCTGATCAGCGACCGTTTCACGCGCCGCGGCCGTCGCGGCCGGCTCGCCTTCGTCGGCCTCATGACGCCGTTCCTGGCCGGCGGCTTCTACATGCTGTTCGACCCGCCAGACTCGATCCTCGGCGACCACAATCTCATGGCGATCTGGCTGCTTGCCGCCCTGCTGCTGGTCCATCTCGGCTACTCCGGCGTGTCGATCAGCTACCATGCCCACGGCGCCGAGCTGACCGACGACTACAACGAACGCACCAAGGTGACGGTCGGCCGCGAGGTCTTCGGGCTGCTCGGCATGACCCTCGCCGTGGTGCTTCCGACTTTTCTCACCGCGAAGCTTGGCGAGGCCAACGGTTACGCCATGCTCGGGCTGGTGTTTCTGCCGATCGTCGTCCTCTTCGCCTTACCAACGATGATATGGGGCGGACCGTCGGTGCACCCGCCGGTGGTTCATGCCAACCGCAACATATTCATCACCTTCTTCGCTCCGTTGAAGAACCGGCTGTTCCGCCGGCTGTTGCTCGTCTTCATCGTGAACGGCGCAGCGCTCGGCGTCGCCGTTACCGTGATGCTGTTCTACGTCGAGCACGTCCTGCAGGGCGGCAAGCTGCAGGCCGGCATCATCCTGCTGGTCTATTTCGCGGCCGGCGCGGCCAGCGTGCCGGCCTGGCTGCTGCTGTCCCGCCGCCTCGGCAAGGCCGTCGCCTGGTTTGTCGGCATGGTCCTGACGATCATCGCCATGGCCTTGGCGATATTCGTCGGCCCCGGCGACTTCGTCTGGTTCCTCGCAATTTCGGTGGTGACCGGGTTCGGCATTGGTGCCGATTACGGCCTGCCCCCGTCGATCCTGGCCGACGTGATCAACTCGCAGGAAGGCGGCGATACCAAGGGCAAGACCGGCACCTACTTCGGCCTGTGGGCGCTCGCAACCAAGCTCGCGACCGCGATCGGCGCCGCAGGCTCGCTTCCGGTCGCAGCCCTGCTCGGCTTCAATCCGGCCCGCGGCGAGTACAGCACATCGGCCCTGGTCATCGTCTATATCGCGGTGCCAGTCCTGATCAAGATCGCCGCCGCTCTGCTGATCTGGTTCATCCGCGTCGAAGCCGAACGCGGCTCGGTACACGACTCGTTGCTGGGCCGCGCCTGAGAGCTAGGCAAGGAAACCGAGACGCTGCGGCTGGCGAAGGCCGAAATCGCGCTGCAAGCCCCAGCAGCCCTGGGCCAGGGTAGCGAAGACGCTGCGGAAATCGATACTGTGCTTCAAGTCGCCATCCTGTAGATCGGTGAGCGAGGGGTAGACACCATACAGGCCGCCCTTCACACCGCCACCGAGAACAAACTGCGGCGCCGCCGTGCCATGATCGGTGCCGCCGCTGGCGTTCTGTCGAACCCGGCGGCCGAACTCCGAATAGGACATGACGACCACGTCGTTCCACAGATCGGCGGCGATCAGGTTCTTGCGCAAGGCGGCAAGGCCCGCGGCCAGAATTCCAAGCAGGCGCTCGTGGGTCGGTGCCTGGTTGGCGTGGGTGTCGAAACCTCCCAGCGCGAGCTTGATCGCCACCACCGGCACTTTCGCCGCCAGCAGCCGGGTCGCCAGATCGAGTTGCCGGCCAAGACCATTGTCCTGGCTGTAGGCATAGGTGGGCGACGGCGTCGCGCGAAGCCTGTCGCGCAGCCCTGCCGCCGCGGCATTGATCTCGCGGCGAACGCCGAGCAGATGGCGCAGCGCCGGATTGCCGTCATCGGACATGCCGGCGGTATCCTTCATCGCGCCGGCCTGCCGCAGGAAGTTCTCGGCATCCTGCATCACGATGGTGCGCAGCGCCGGACCGGTCATCGGCAGGGCGTTGGTGTCGGCGACGATGGCATCGACGGCCGCGCCTTGGGGCAAGTGAGTGGCCTGAAAGGCCTGGGCGATCCAGCCCTCGCTCAGGGTCTGGCTTGCCGCCGACGCCGTATCCCAGATCTCGATCGAACGGAAGTGCGAGCGATTGGGATAGGGGTAGCCTACGCCCTGCAGGATCGCAAAATCCCCGGCGTTCCAGGAGTCCAGCAAGGGCTCGAGCTTGTCATGCAAGCCAACCTTTTCGTCCAGCGGCAGGATGCGCTCGCGGGCGACGCCGATGCCGGCTCGCAGCTCGCGATATCTGGGATCGGCATAGGGAACGAGGGTGTTCAGCCCGTCGTTGCCGCCCTTGAGCTCGATTAGAAGCAGGATCTGGCCCATGGCGGGTCTCTCACTTCAATTGGTAGGCGGGGTCGAGCAGCACCGCCGCCACGACCTCGCCTGGCGCACGCGATGCGTCGACCCGGTCGATGGGCGGCCGCGGCAGCAGGGCGCGGATCAGGGTGGCACTGTCGGCGCTGCCCAAGCCGGGACCAAGGCGGGCCGCCGTGCCGGCATTGCGCAGGCTGCGGCCTTCGACCGGGCGTGCCGGCTCCATCATCTGGACACTGCCCTCGTCGGGCGGCATCTGCTGGCGGCGCTCGGCGCGCCGGTTGGATCGCGCGGCCATGTTGATGCCGGGTTCCATCGGCGCCACCGTCGTCGCCTCGACGATGCGCCGCAGGAACTGCTGGCGCAGCAGTAACGTGTAGGTGGTGATCCAGCTTTCGCCACCGGCCCATCCTTTGACGTTGGGGGGATCGAACGGCACTTGGCCGAGGCCCTGCATCATGCGAACGAGCTGGGTCTTCTCCTGCACAGGCAGCCCTAGGACCCGCACCGTGCCGACGATCAGTTCGACCGGCGACTTGATCAGGCTGCCGCGGTTTCCCGGGTCGCGGAACGCCCGAGACAGCAGCAGGGATCGTAGCAGCGGCCTGATCTCGTACCCGCCGCTGCGGAAAGACGCTGCCAACCGGCGGATCTCGGCCGTATCGGGTTTGAGCGACACGAATTCGCGCCACATCTTCTCGACGATGGTCTCGGCCGTGCGCGGATGGGCAAGCAGGATATCGACGATCTCGTCGCCGCCGAAGCGCCCGGTCCGGCCGAGGAACGTCTTCTCGCCATCGTCGTGACGCTGCGGGCGGTCCACGAATCCGCCGGTCTCGCGATCGATGGTCCGGCCCGTAAACGCCCTTGCCGCCGCCTTGATGTCGGCCTCGCTGTAGTGGCCTTCACCCAGCGTAAAGAGCTCCAGCAGCTCACGGGCGAAATTCTCGTTGGGTTCGTCGGCGACGCTTCGGATGCCGTCGAGATAGATCAGCATCGCCGGGTCGCGCGCGACAGCCTTGAACAGGATCCTGAAGTTGCCCAGCGCCTCGCGGCGGAACAGCGCGTTCTGTCGGAACATCGCCGGTGCATAACGCACCTTCAACATCGATGAGGTGAAGTGATTGTGCCAGAACAGCACCATCCGCTCGACCAGGGGCTGGTCGGTGACCAGCATCTCCTCGACCCACCAGTTGCGCAGTTCCCGCCCCTGCTCCTGGACGGGCCGTGCGATCTGAAGCGGCTTGCCGTCAACGCCGGGCTTCCGTCCGGCCTCGGCCGCCCGCTGCTGGCGGCGAACCTCGGCAGGGCCCAGATCGATCCACGCGGGTGCCGGCGTTGCCGCCTGTGGCCGGAAATTGCCGAGAAGACGATCGACCGCACTTTCGTAGTCTTGTGCTTCCAGGGCGCGGATTTCGTCCGGTGTCGCGCCGAAAGCCGTCCGCGACAGTAGCGAACGTGCCTGATCGAAGCCCATCGGGACCGCCGCATGTACCCCCCACCCCGACCAGCCCATCGCCGGGAGCGAGACGCCCGCCGCCACGAAACCGCGCCGGCTCAGACGAAAGAACATGACGCGGCTCCTATCTCGAAGGACGGCCCGGCGCGCCGGGAGCGCCGGGAGCGCCGCCCGGCGGGCGGGGAGGCTGAGGAGAACCGGCGAAGCGTTCGGCAAGAACGGCGCGCAGACGTTCGCGCTGATCGGGCCGCAGATGGGGTTCGAGCTGGAACACCGTGTTCAGCATTTCCTTGTGCTGATCGGTCCGCAATTTCGCGATCTGGTCGACCAGCATATCAATCCGCGCCATGTCCATGTCCGGACGCTTCAGTTCCGCGGCGGTTTCTTCACGCACCTTCTGGAGTTCGCGCAGGCGTTCACGGCGCGACACAGCGTACTGACTCAGAAGCCCACTCACGGCCGCGCGCTGGCCGCCGTCGAGATCGAGATCATGCGTCAGGGCTTCGACCGGATTGGGACGCGAACCGGGCGGCGGCCGTGGTGGCAATCGTGCATCGAAGGACGGAGATGCGATCCAGCTGCTATAGACAAATCCTGCCAATACGAACGTATTCAGCAGCAGCGACAGGGCGAGCAGGATCTGGACCAGCCGGGAGCTCATATCAGAGCTCATCGCCGGTGAAATAGTCGGCCAGTTCGTTCGACGGATTCGCCGCCGTCGTGGCCGCAACTTCCGAACCGTGCATCTGCTGCGCAAACGACTCGCCCAGGCCACCACCGATCACAAAGCCCACACCGGCCACCACGATCGACATCGCCACCATGGCCGAGCGCTGAAAGGCATGGCGCGGGCCCGACGGGAACATCCGGCCGAACCAGCCGCCACGTCGGGCCTGCCGCTCGGCATCGAAGCCGATCAGCGCCCGGGCGCGGACCACCATCCTCACCGGAGCCGCTGGCAACGGACCGCCCTGAAGCTCGGCCAATTCCAGGGCGGCACGCCGCAACTCGGGATCGGAGGCGACCGCGGCCTCGACCCGCGCCGCAGCGGCTTCCGGGAGCCGGCCCTCCAGCCAAGATGCGAGATCGAGGTCGGACACCGGACCAGGCGAGGCCCCGTGCCCCGCGGCAAGGCTCCGCCACAGTTCTTTGTCGGTCCGGGGGGTACGCTCCGCTTTCATCGGGCTCTCCTGCCTAGAATACGTCGGGTGGGCTCGCTTCATCCCCGATTCAGGGAGATTCCTCGCCAAAATGCGCTCTTAGCCGCAGCAACGCCTTGTGATGGGTACTGCGGACGGTCTGCGCATCGATCTTGAGGAGCCGGGCAATCTCGGCCACGTCGCGTTCCTCATCATACAGGCACTTCAGGATAAGCGTCTGACGCTCGGTCAGAAGACCATGGGGAATCTTGAGTTTTTCGATGTGCCGGTCCTCGACCGCCAGAACCGATTCGGGCACGTCATCGAGAGCATGCGTCGCCTGGCGGCGGCGGCGTACATGGTCGATGGCCGCCGACCGGGCAACCACGGACAGCCAGGTGCCGAGACCGGCCCGGGCCGGATCGTAGGTCTTGAGCAGCCGGAAATCCCTGGCGCAGAGCCGCACGAACACGTCCTGGGCAGCATCCAAAACGTCGTCCTCGCCCAGTCGATAGGACGACAAGGTCCGGCGAACGACGGCATTGATCAGAGGCGCGGCCGCGGCCACGAACGCATCCCACGCCCGCTTGTTTCCCGCCGCGAGCGCCCGCAGGTCGATCTGGTTCAGTTCCGTCACGCCTGCAATCTTTCCCGGCGCCGTCTTCGGCCCGTCCGCCCTGCAGTTTAACGGGGTTTGTGGCGAAATCAGGCCCCGCTACAGTCGGCCCCTGGAATTGCAGGGAGCCACGATGAGCGAGTCGCTGACACGGCAAGTGAAGATTACCAAACAGGCAGTACGTGGGAAGGGCGTCGTGGTGGCTCAGAATTGCCGGGCGGCCGAGGTCGGCGCCGCTGTCCTGCGGCAGGGCGGCAACGCCATCGACGCCGCCGTCGCCACCGGCATGGCGATCGGCGCAGTCGAACCGTGGATGAGCGGGATCGGCGGCGTCGGCTTCATGACAATTTGGAACGCCAAGGAAGGCCGCGCTTGGACGATCGACTACGGTCCGGTTTCGGCCAAGAAGCTCGACCCGTCGGTCTACAGGATTGTCGGCCCCGGCCCCGCCAATCCCTTCGCTTGGCCCGATATCGAGGATCAGAGAAACGAGGTCGGCTACCACTCGATCGCGGTTCCCGGCATGGTCGCGGGCCTCGCCAAGGCGCTGGAACGGTTCGGCACGATGAAGTGGAAGGACGTGCTGGCACCCGGCGTCGCCCTTGCCGAGCGCGGCATGGAACTCGACTGGTACATGCAGGTGATGATCGCCAACGGCGCCGCCCACCTCTCGAAGTTTCCCGCGTCCAAGGCCAGCTATCTGCCCGACGGCGGCCGCGTGCCGACACTCGATTGGCAGGCCAATACCCGTTACCTCAAGCTCGGCAATCTCGGCGCGACCATGCGCCGGCTGGCCGAAGGCGGCCCGCGCGAGTTCTACGAAGGCTCGCTCGCCCGCGACATCGCGGCCGACCTGCAGGCCGGCGGCTCGACGATTTCTCTCGACGATCTCGCCTCCTACGAGGCGCATGTGGTCGACCCGCTGTCGTTCGAGCACAACGGCGTCAGTGTGCACGTCGCCGGCGGCCTAACCGCGGGACCGACGCTGCGGCGCGCGATTGAGTTGGCTGGCGGCAAGACCAGGGGCAAGGGCGCGCCCGATGCCGCCTTCTTCACCGCCTTCGCCGAGGGCATGCACAAGGCCTACGACGAGCGGCTGAAGACGCTGGGCGACAAGCCCACCAACACCTGCACCACGCATTTCTGCGCCGCCGATTCGGAAGGCAATATGGTGGCGCTGACCCAGACCCTGATGTCGCTGTTCGGCTCCAACGTCATGCTGCCCGAGACCGGCATCACCATGAACAACGGCATGCTGTGGTTCGATCCCGAGCCCGACAAGCCCAACTCGATCGCACCCGGCAAGAAGCCGCTTTGCAACATCTGCCCCGTCGTCGTCGCCAGGGACGGCAAGGCCTGGTTCTGCATCGGCGCGTCGGGCGGGCGGCGCATCGTGCCGGCGGTGGCGCAGCTCGCGCTTATGCTGGTCGACCGCGGCATGGACGTGGAGGCCGCCTTCCATCAGCCACGCATCGATGTTTCGGGCGTGGGCCCGATCCGCGTCAACCGCGACCTGCCGGATGCGGTGAAGAAAGCGATCGCGGCCAAGTTGCCGATGGTCGAAGTGGCCAATCCGGTCTCGCCGCTGGGTTATGCCAATCCGTCCTGCATCGTGCGCGATCCCAAGAGCGGCGAGCTCACCGGAATGAACGAAGTGATGTCGCCATGGGCCGGCGGCGCGGCACAGTAGCCGCGGCGCTGGCCGTCCTGGCTGCCGCACCCCTCGCCATCCCGGGGGCAGCGGCGCAGGACTTCCGGCTGCCGGTTCTCGTGCCGCTGACGGGCTTCGTCGCGCTCGAAGGCACCAGCCAGCGCAACGGTGCGCTGCTGGCCGCCGGCCAGATCGGCGATGTCTCGCTAAAGCCTGAAGTACTCGACACCCAGTCGACCCCGGAAGCCGCCGTCACCGCCTGGGAGCGAGCCATGGGCGGTGCGCTGCCGTTGGCAGCCGTGGGACCGATTCTTGGTACCCAGATGCTGGCACTGCTGCCGCTGGCCAAGGAGCGCGGTGTGCCGCTGCTCACCATCTCGGGCACGGCGCGGCTGGGTGACCTCGGCAATCCCTGGTTCTTCCGCTTCTTCCCCAGCGATGCCACGGTGAAGGTGGCACATGCCCGCTACGTCGTCGAAAAACTCGGCGCCAGGCGGCCCGCCGTCATCTACCAAAGTACCGCCTACGGCCAATCCGGCCGCGAACAGCTCGCCAGGACATTTGCCGAACTGAAGGCGCCGCCGGTCATCGAGGAGAGCATCTCCCCTTCTGTCAACGATCTCACGCCCGCCATTCTGCGCGCCAAGAACGCTGACGCCGACGTGATCGTGCTCCATCTACACGCGGCGTCGACCGTTCTCGCAATACGTCAGGCGCGACAGCTCCTGCCCGGCCTGCCGATCGTGGCCGGCTCGGCCATGCACCAGCCGGCGACCGCCGCGCTACTCGAACCCGCCGAACTCAAGGGCGTGTGCGCCGAGACCGCGGCCTCACCGATCTCCGCCGTGAACGGCCCGATGCGGGCTTTCCTCGACAGTTATCGCGCGGCCTACAAGAGCGAGCCCGATGCGTTTGCCGCCGCACAGTTCGATGCCGTCGGCATGCTGGGCAAGGTGATCGCCGAGCAACGCGCCGCGGGCCGCCCTGCCACGCCGCAGGCAGTGCGAGACCGCCTCGCCACGGAGAGCTACCAGGGCGTCGTCACGACCTACAAGTCGGACGGCAAGGGCAACATGGCGCACGAGGCCGAGATCGTTTGCTACGACGGCACCGACCGTGTCCCCAAACAGGTCGAGCGCTACAAGATCCACTAAACTGTTCCAGGTGACCAGGGATCGACGGCGGGGGCGCTCACGTTCATCCGGCAATAGCCGGGCCGTGGGCTCAGCTGTTGCCGGAAATCCGTAGGATCACATTGATCACGGCGTCGACCGGCCCGCCGAGCAGCCATCCCAGGATGTTCATGTCGATGCCGAGTTGTGCGCCCAGCATCGGCAACAGGAATATGAGCCCGATAATGATCAACATGCCGTAGCCCTCCAGCCGGGCGAGCGGCCGGGCGAGCGCATCCGGCAGCAGGCCGACAGCAACCCGACCGCCATCGAGAGGCGGCAGTGGGATCATGTTGAAGACCGCCAGGACCACGTTGATGACAATCGCGTTCCTGAGATTCTGCAGAACCCATTCGTGCGTCTCAATCGGAAGAAACGCTACGGCATGCACCAGCAACGCCGCGACAGTTGCCAACACGATGTTCGTGGCGGGCCCGGCTCCGGCGACCCACACCATGTCGCGACGCGGGTTGCGCAGGGCGTCAAACCTGACCGGTACCGGCTTGGCGTAGCCAAAGAGAAAGGGCGAGTGAAGGAAAAGCAGAAGTGCGGGCAACAGAACCGTGCCGAAGGGATCGATGTGATTCAAAGGATTGAAGCTCACACGGCCGAGGCGCCAGGCGGTGTCGTCCCCAAATCGATAAGCAACGAAGCCATGGGCCGCCTCGTGCAGGGTAATCGCCAGGAGGACGGGCACCACCCACGTGGACGCGGTGAAAATCGTGTCGGCCAGCTGCTGATCCATCGTTTTTCCCTACACCATGGGCGATCGCCCGTCCGGGCCTTGTCGGTTACAATGGCCAATCAAAACGAATGAGATCGACATGGCAAAAAAGACCTGGGAGATCAGCGGCCAGTACATGGAGAGCTGCAATTGCGACTATTTGTGTCCCTGCATCTTCACGAACCCGCAGGCGCCGGCCACGCACGAAAGCTGCATTGCGCTTATGGTCTACCGTATCGACCGCGGGCACCATGGCGACGTCTCCCTCGACAGGCTGAAATTCGCCCTGGTGATCCGGTCGAAGCCAGTAATGTCCGACGGAGATTGGGTATTCGGCTGCGTCGTCGACGAAGCGGCGAACGAAGCGCAACGTAAGGCCCTCGCAGGTATCGTGAGCGGTGAAGTCGGTGGACCACCGCAGATGATCCGGGACAACCTGGTAAGCGATTTCCGCGGCGTCGAGTTTCGCCCGATCGACTTCAAAGCCGACGGCCTGCGTCGCACGGCGGAAATCCCTGGCATCCTTGCCTTCGAAATCGAAGGTGTGGCTTCGCGCAATCGCTCGGGCGAACCTTTCTATATCGACAACACCGCCCATCCGGCCAACCGCCGGCTCGCGCTTGCCCGTGCGACCAAGACCGAGGTGCAAGGCTTCGGGCTTGGCCTCAGCATGTTGGGCAAGGGCAACAACGGGCACTTCGCACCCTTTGCCTGGGCGGCTTGACCGCATCCGGTGACCCAGTCCGGCTCACCTCCGGCTTCGCCGCTGCTGGAATTGTTGCTCCGCCAACGCATCGCAATCGTTGCAGCACTTTCAGGCCTCGTCGCGATTTCCTGGTTCTACCTGTTCGTCATGGCGGCCGATATGTCGGCAATGGCCGACATGGGTATGCAAATGCACGCCGCGTCGAGAGGCGCGATCGACTTCGTCCTGCTGCTGGCGATGTGGTGGGTCATGATGATCGGCATGATGTTGCCGAGTGCGGCACCGATGATCCTGACCTTCGCGACGATCAGCCGGCGCCGGCGCGCCCGTTCGCAGCCCTATGCGCCGACCGCCCTGTTCGCGGCCGGCTATCTCCTGGCGTGGGGCGGCTTCAGCGTCTTGGCGACCCTGGCACAGTGGAGCCTGGAACGGGTCGCCCTGCTTTCGCCGATGGACATGGCGGCAACCAGCCCGCTGCTAGGCGGTCTGCTCTTCGTCGCAGCAGGACTTTACCAGCTGACGCCACTCAAGCAGGCCTGTCTGCGCCTCTGCCGTTCTCCTTTCGATTTCGTCATCAATCACTGGCGGGACGGCGCCGGCGGCGCTCTGCGCATGGGATTTTCCCACGGCCTCTACTGCCTCGGTTGCTGCTGGATCCTGATGCTGCTGTTGTTCGTCGGCGGTGTCATGAACCTGATCTGGGTCGCCCTGCTTACCGCCGTCGTACTGGTCGAAAAGCTGTTCACGGCCGGCCGGTGGTTCGGCCTGGCCGGCGGTGTGTTGCTGGCAGCCTACGGCGTCATTCTTCTTGCCCTGGGTTAGCGCTGGATCACCTCACGTCGAATGGGCCCGCGGGACCGAGACCACCTATCCGCTGTTGCGCAGGCCGGCGGCAATGCCGTTGATGCTGAGGTGAATGCCTTGCACGACATTCGCTCCGGCGTCTCCCGCGCGATGGCGTTTGAGCAGCTCGATCTGCACGTGATTGAGCGGATCGATATAGGGAAAACGGTTGCGGATCGAGCGTGCGAGCAGCGGATTTCCCTCGAGCAGCGTCTTGTGCCGCGTCACCGCGCATACCGCGTCGATCGAGGCCTGCCACTCCCGACGCAGGCGTGCAAAGATCGACTCGCGCAGCTTCACATCGATTACCAGTTCGGCATAGCGTGAGGCGATGGCGATATCGCTCTTGGACAGCACCATGCCCATGTTCGACAGCATGGTCCGAAAGAACGGCCAGCCATCATGCATCGCCTGCAATGTCGCGACTCCGTCATCGGGGTGCGCCCCGCTCCAGGCCTCGACCGCCGCCCCGAAGCCATACCATCCGGGCAACATCAGACGGCATTGCGCCCAGCTGAACACCCAGGGAATGGCGCGCAGATCTTCGATCCGCGGATCGCTCGACCGCGACGCCGGACGGCTGCCGATATTGAGGCTGGAAATCTCCTGCAGCACCGTGGATTCGCGGAAATACCGGTCGAAACCTTCGGTCTCGTAGACCAGGTCGCGATAGGCGCGAAACGCATGAGCCGACAATTCCTCCATCACGGCGAGGTACTCTGCGGGCGGCGGGGGCCGATCCGCCTCCAGCAAGGTTGCCTCCAATGTGGCCGCCGCCAAGGTTTCGAGGTTGCGCCGACCGACTTCGGCGTTGGAGTATTTGCCTGCAATCACCTCGCCCTGCTCGGTGACCCTGATGGAGCCCTGCAGCGCGCCAGGCGGCTGCGCCAGGATCGCCTCGTAGCTCGGCCCACCGCCACGGCCGACCGTGCCGCCGCGGCCGTGGAACAGGCGAAGGCCTACGTCGTGGCGCCGGAAGGTGTCGACCAGTATCAGCTCGGCCTTGTAGAGTTCCCAGGTCGAGGTCAGATAACCGCCGTCCTTGTTGCTGTCTGAATAGCCCAGCATCACTTCCTGGGTCCCACCGCGCGAGGCAAGCAACCGACGATACGTCGGCAGGGCGAACAAGTCGTCCATGATCCCGCCGCAGCGCTGCAGATCGCCAATTGTCTCGAACAACGGCACGATGTCGACTTCCAGCCGGCCCTCGCGCGGATCGAGCAGCCCGACTTCCTTGAGCAGCACGGCCACTTCCAGAATGTCGGAGACGCTGTCGGCCTTGGAAATCACGTAGTTCGGCATGGCGGCCCGCCCGTATCGCCGATGGGCATCGGCCGCGACATCCAGCATCGCCAGCTCGCCGGCGGTCTCCTCGCCGTACGCGAGATGCCGCGACACCAGCGGCCGGCTATTGCCCAGCTCTCCGATCAACAACGCCACGCGCGCATCTTCGGACAGCCTCCCGTAGTCGACTCCGCTTCCAGCGGCGGCGAGGAGCTCAGCCACAACCCGCGCATGTACATCTGAGTTCTGCCGCAGATCCAACGACGCAAGGTGAAATCCGAAAACCTCGACCGCCCGTCGCAGCGACCGCAGACGCCCGCGCGCCAGGCTTGCCGACCCGTTGGCCGCCAGCGACTCGTGGAGCGCATCCAGATCCGCTTTCAACTCGCCTGCGGTTTCGTATGCCGGCGCCGGCCCGACCGGTGGATACGGCGGCTCCAACCCGCCGAACCCAACGGCCGTGGCGGATAGTCTCGCATATATGCCCGAGACCGCCCGCCGGTAGGGCTCGTCCCGGCGTTCCGGCGCGTGGTCCGGCGAGCGGTCCGCCAGTCGGCGCAGAGCCTCCGAGACACGCACCAGACGGTCGTCCATTGACAGTTCGGCACCCAGTTGATTGAGCTCCTCGAGATGGGAGCGGAGTGCCCGTTGGCTTTGCATCGTAAGCGCCTCACGCGATACGTCGGCGGTGACATAGGGATTGCCGTCGCGGTCGCCACCGATCCAGCTTCCCATGCGAAGGAACGACGGCACGTCGAGACCCCGCCACGCCGGATCGGTGGCGCCGAGCTGGTCCTCGAGGTCGGCGTAAAAGCCCGGCAGCGCGCGCAGGAACGTGTGATCGTAGTAGGCTAGGCTGTTGGCGACCTCGTCGATGACGCGCAGGCGCGCATCACGCAAGATGCTGGTCTGCCAGAGAGTGAGCACGGCCCGACGCAACGCCTTGCGGTTGACTGCCAACTCCTCCGGTGTGAACTGGATACGGTCCCGTTCGTCCAGCAGTCGGGCAATTTCCATCTCACGGTCGATCGAGCTTTTGCGACGGACCTCGGTTGGATGAGCCGTCAGAACGGCGCTGCACAAAGCGCTTGCAAAGAACGCCTGCAATTGAGCACGGGAGATACCGGAGCGCCGGGCGCGCTCGAGTGCATACGCGATCGTGCCTTGTCGTGGCGCCGCCTTGGCAATGGCGTAGGCGCGGGTGCGGCGGATGTGGTGCTGGTCCTCGGCAATATTCGCCAGATGCGAGAAGTAGCCGAAGGCCCGAATTATGCGGATAGCCTGATCCGTGGGCAGTCCGCTCATCGTCGTCTGCAGTTCCTGCCGGGCGGACTCGTCGGCGTCGCGATGGAAATGAACGGCGGTACGGCGAATCTGCTCAACCAGTTCGAAAACCCGCTCGCCCTCCTGGGCACGCACAGTGTCGCCGAGAATGCGCCCGAGCAACCGGATATCGTAGCGTAACGGTGCATCTTTCTCCGGCACTTCGGCTTCGTTCGAGAGTTCCATGGGCAATCACCTCCCCTTACGCTCCGCCGGTACGCGTGCATGGTCACAACTCTACGGGCGCAAGATTTGCCGGCCAATCCGTTTCGATCTCTCTGTGGCGGCCCGCTAAATATGAAGCGCCTCGCCCAGCGCCCGAAGGCCGGCTTCATGAAAGGCCTCGCCCAGCGTTGGATGAGCGTGGATGGTGTCGCCGATGTCCTCCAGCCGTGCTCCCATTTCGAGCGCGAGGCCGAATTCTCCGGCGAGTTCCGAGACACCGCCGCCGACAGCGGCGATGCCCATGACCAGATGATTGTCGGCACGCGCGGTCACGCGCACGAAGCCGTCCTCGCTCCCCAGCGTCAGCGCCCGGCCGTTGGCCTGGAACGGGAAAGTGCCGACAACGACCTCATGGCCGGCGGCGCGTGCGGCTTCGGGCGTGAGGCCGACGGTGACGATCTCGGGATCGGTGAAGCAAACCGCAGGAATCACCACACCGTCGAACACCCGGCGGTGGCCGGCAACCACTTCGGCCACCACCGCGCCCTGGGCCATGGCGCGGTGGGCCAGCATCGGCTCCCCGGTGAGATCGCCGACCGCCCAGACGTTGCGCATCGACGTTGCACAGCGTTCGTCGATCTGCACGAAGGTGGCGTTCATGGTGAGGTCGAGCCGCTCGAGACCGAAGCCCGCAACGCGGGCGCGCCGTCCAACGGCGACAAGCACCTTGTCGGCCGCAATGCTGCGCTCAGCTCCGCCGGCTGGCTGGACCCGCAAGGCGTCGCCCGCCTCGGAAAGACCGACCGCCCGCGCGCCGGTCAGCACTTCTACTCCAAGCGCACGCAGGCGCCGGGCCACCGGGCGAACGAGTTCAGTGTCGTAGGCGGGCAGGAAGCTGTCTTCCGCTTCGATCATCGTGACCTTGGCTCCAAGCTTGGCATAGGCCATCCCGAGTTCGAGGCCGATATAGCCGGCGCCGACCACGGCCAAGCGTCCCGGCACCGAGGCCAGCGACAGGGCCTCGGTCGAAGAGATGACGCGGCCGCCGAACGGCAGCGCCGCAATCGCCGCGGATTCCGAGCCCGTCGCCAACACGACATGCTCGGCCCTCACTGTCTGCGGACCGGTGTCGGTCTCGACCCGGCAGGTCTTGCCGTCGAGCAACTCGGCGCGGCCGTGAAGAAGCTTGACCTTGTGCCGCTTCAACAGGGCGACGACGCCGCCGGTGAGGCGGCCGACGATGCCGTCCTTCCATTCGATCGTGCGCGCCAAATCGATAGTCGGACGCTCGACGCGCAGCCCGAATGGCGACGACTTCGCCTGCTCGGCTGCGCGCGCGTAGGCGTCGGCGGCGTGGATGAGAGCCTTTGAGGGAATGCAGCCGACATTGAGGCAGGTCCCACCCAGTCCACCTTCGCGACCATCCTGCTCGACCAGCACGACGTCGAGGCCGAGCTGACCGGCGCGTATGGCGCAGACATAGCCGCCGGGCCCACCGCCCACGATCAGTACCTTGGTGGAAATCTCGGCCATCTCATTCCTCTATGAAGATCGTTGCTGGCGCTTCGAGCAGACTCTTGAGGCGCTGGATGAAGCGCGCCGCAACGTAGCCGTCGATGACGCGGTGATCGAAGGACGACGACAGGTTCATCATGGTGCGCGGCACGAACTGCGCGCCCTGCCAGACCGGGCGTACGACCTGCTTGTTGACGCCGACGATCGCCACCTCCGGCCGGTTGATCACCGGCGTGCTCACGATGCCGCCCAGGGCTCCCAGGCTGGTGATGGTGATGGTCGATCCTGAAAGCTCGGCGCGGGTCGCCGTGCCGTCACGCGCCGCGGCGGCCAGACGCGATACCTCTGTCGCACAGTCCCACAGGCCGCGCGCCTCGCAATGGCGCGCCACCGGCACCATGAGGCCCGATGGGGTCTGCGTCGCAATACCGATGTGGACGCCGCCGTGGCGCTCCAGCGTCTCGCCCTCATCGTCATAGAGTGCATTCATTTCGGGAAAATCGGCGATCGCCTTCACCAGCGCCCGCATCAGAAACGGCATCAGCGTGAGCCTCGGCCGGTCCTGGCGCTTTTCGGCGTTGAGGGTGCCGCGCAGTTCTTCCAGCGCGGTAACGTCGACCTCCTCGACGTAGGCGAAATGCGCGGCCCGGCGTTTGGACTCCGCCATCTTCTGGGCGATGCGCCGGCGCAGGCCGATGATCTTCACCGTCTCGATGCCGGTATCGGCTGCCCGGACGGAAGACGTTCCGGGCGTCGACCCACCGCGCAAGAAGCCATCGAGATCGTCGTGGCCGATACGGCCGGCCGGTCCGCTGCCGCGCACCTGACGAAGATCGACGCCGGCATCGCGAGCGCGCCGCCGCACCGCAGGAGAAGCCAGAGGCTTTTCACCCGGCGCGCGCGACGGCCCGGACGTCGGGCGCGCTGGTTTGGGAACAACAGGCGTAACGGGTGCAGTGGGTACAGCGGGCTCTGCCGCCGGCGCCTTGGCCGGCGTGGACGCTCGGTCGGCTGGCGCCGGTGTTGTTTCTCGCGGCGCGGCGGCAACTTCTTCGCTGCCCCCGCCCGCGACTTCGAGACGGACCAGCTCGGCGCCAACCGCCAAGACGCCACCGACCTCGGCGCCAAGCGCCACGACGGTACCGGCGACCGGCGAGGGGATTTCCACCGTCGCCTTGTCGGTCATGACGGCCGCCAGGACATGATCCTCCAGCACCGACTGACCGACCGTGACGTGCCACTCGACCAGTTCGGCCTCGGCCACGCCCTCGCCGACGTCCGGAAGCTTGATGATGCGGATGCCCATCTCAGCCCTCCATCACGGCCTTGAGGGCGCGCCCGACGCGGGCCGGACCGGGAAAATAGTCCCACTCCTGCGCGTGCGGATAGGGCGTATCCCAGCCGGTAACACGCTCAATCGGGGCCTCGAGATGGTAGAAGCAGTTCTCCTGGACCAGCGCGCTCAGCTCGGCGCCGAAACCTGAGGTCAGCGTCGCCTCGTGCACGATCACGCAACGCCCGGTCTTGGCCACCGAGGCCACGATGGTGTCGAGGTCGTAGGGCAGCAATGTGCGCAAGTCGACAATCTCGGCATCGATGCCGGTCTCGGCAGCGGCGGCCTCGGCCACGAACACCATGGTGCCATAGGCCAGCACCGTGACGGCCGAACCTTCGCGACGGATCGCGGCCTTGCCCAACGGTATGGTGTAGTGGCCGTCCGGCACCTCGCCCTGGGCATGTTTGGCCCATGGCGTCACCGGCCGGTCGTGATGGCCGTCGAACGGACCGTTGTAGAGCCGCTTGGGCTCGAGAAAGATCACCGGATCGTTGTCCTCGATCGCCGCGATCAGCAGCCCCTTGGCATCGTAGGGGTTGGAGGGCACCACCGTCTTGAGACCTGCGACATGAGTGAACAGCGCTTCAGGGCTCTGGCTGTGCGTCTGGCCGCCGAAGATGCCGCCGCCGGTCGGCATGCGCACCACCATCGGCACGGTGAACTGGCCGTTCGACCGGTAGCGCAGTCGCGCCGCCTCCGACACGATCTGGTCATAGGCCGGATACATATAGTCGGCGAACTGGATTTCGACGCAGGGCCTGAGGCCATAGGCCGCCATACCGACCGCGGCACCGACGATGCCCAGCTCGCTGATCGGCGCGTCGAAGCAGCGACTCGAGCCGAATTTCTGCTGCAGGCCCTGGGTGCAGCGGAAGACACCGCCGAAATAGCCGACGTCCTCGCCGAACACGACGACATTGTCGTCGCGCTGCATGGCGACATCCATCGCATCGCGGATCGCCTCGACCATGGTCTTGCGCGGCATCGCTCAGATCCCTGCCTGCTGGCGCTGGCGGCGCAGATGCGGCGGCATCTTCTCCTGCACGCCCTCGAACATGTCGCGGGCCGAGGGATGTGGTCCCGAATGCAGCGTGCCGTGGCCTTCGGCAACCTTCTGGACGGCGATCACCGTGGCCATGATCTCCGCCTCCGCCTGCTTGTGGCGGCCCTCCGACCAGGCGCCGCGCCGGATCAGGTGAGACTTCAGCCGCAACACCGGATCGCCCAGCGGCCAGGCATCGGATTCCGCCTTGGGCCGGTAGGCCGAGGGATCGTCCGAGGTCGAATGCGCCCCCACGCGATAGGTGACGTACTCAACCAGGGTCGGTCCGAGGTTGCGGCGGGCACGCTCGACCGCCCACTTCGCCACCGCATGCACGGCGAGATAGTCGTTGCCGTCGACCCGCAGCGCCGGGATGCCGAAGCCCAGGCCGCGGGCGGCAAAGGTGCCAGACCCGCCGCGAGCGATGCCCTGGAAGGTCGAAATTGCCCACTGGTTGTTCACGATGTTGAGCACGACCGGGGCCTTGTAGGTCGAGGCGAACACCAGCGCGGCGTGGAAGTCCGATTCGGCGGTCGAGCCGTCACCGATCCAGCCGGCGGCGATTTTGGTGTCGCGCTTCATCGCCGAGGCCATCGCCCAGCCGACCGCCTGGATGAACTGGGTGGCGAGATTGCCCGAGATCGAGAAGAAGCCGTGCTCGCGCGACGAATACATGATCGGCAGCTGCCGGCCCTTCAGCGGGTCGAGCTCGTTGGAATAGATCTGGCACATCATGTCGAGCATCGGATAGCCGCCGGCGATCATCAGGCCGGCCTGGCGGTAGGTCGGAAAGTTCATGTCGCCTGGCTCCAGCGCTCGGCGGAAGGCGCAGCTCACCGCCTCCTCGCCGAGATGCTGCATGTAGAACGAGGTCTTGCCCTGGCGCTGCGCCATCTGCATGCGGGCATCGAAGGTGCGCAGCGTCATCATGTGGCGCAACCCCTCGAGCAGTTCCTCGTCGCTCAGCAGCCCGGCCCACGGGCCCACCGCCTCGCTGTCGCGGTTGAGCACGCGGATGATCGAATAGGCGAGATCGCGCA
>CALFRN010000122.1 GCA_937919085.1 uncultured Reyranella sp. | reverse complement strand
ATTCGCAACGTCGTGAAGGCGCTGTTCCGCAAGGGCGATCCCGCGCGTGTCGGCAAGCCTGCGCCGACGTCGATGGTCCGCGCGACCGGCGGCTGGTTCGGCGGCGCCCCGTGCCCCGACGTGCCGCGCGATGGCGACGTCATTACCGAAGCCGACATGGAAGCCTACACCGCGGCGCTGACCCGCAACGGCTTCTTCGGGCCCGACTCGTGGTACATGAACCACAAGGCCAACGGTGCCTATGCAATGCGCGCGAAGAACGGCGGCAAGCTTGCGATGCCTGTCCTGTTCCTGCACGGCGCCTACGATACGACCTGCGAGACCATGACATCGAAGCTCGCCGAACCGATGCGCCGCGACTGCGCCGATCTCACCGAAGTCGTGGTGAATTCCGGGCACTGGATGGCGCAGGAGCAGCCGGTTGCGGTGAATGCTGCGCTCGCCAGGTGGTTGGCCGACAGACTGCCGGACTACTGGAAGGGTTAGCCAAAGACAGGCGGCAACCCTGGCTGGGGTTGGGCGATATCGCCTCGGTCCAGCCATCGCCCGGCCGTATTGCGGGGCTTTGGGTAGGGCGTCATTTGGAGGACCGCCATGAGAATTGCACCGCTCGCCCTGGTTGCCATACTGTGCTCGGCTGCGGCATCGCCCGCCTTCGCCCAGAAGGACAAGGACGACAAGCCCGGCCACGGCCGGGGCGGTCCGCCCGACAAGACCGTAGTCGTGCCCGGTGGGCCACGGGCGGGGCAAGGCCAGGGAGCGCAGCCGGGGACCCAGGTCAACGTCATCATCAACGAACGCGATCGCGGTGCGGTCTACGGCTATTATCGCACCGAGTATGCGACCGGCCGCTGTCCGCCTGGTCTCGCCAAGAAGAACAACGGCTGCCTGCCGCCGGGCCAAGCCAAGAAGCTCTGGGCGATCGGCCAGCCGCTGCCGCCGAGCGTCGTCTTCTATCCGTTGCCGCCGGCTCTGGTGGTGCAACTCTCGCCGGCGCCCAGCGGCTATCAGTACGTGCGCGTCGCCAACGACATCCTGCTGATGGCGGTCGGCACGCGGCTGATCGCCGGCGCGCTTGCCGACCTCAGCAGTCTCTAGGCCTTGGCGGCCATCAGCGCTGCCCGCCGCTTCAGGCTCTCCGCCGGCCACAGCGTGGCAGCGTCGTAGGAGGCAGTGAACACCGGCACATTTTCCGGCAGCACGACCCACGGCTGCTTGGACACGGTGTGAATATGCACATCCGGCGGCACACGGTCGGGCTCATCGAGTGAGCCCACACGCACGAATCGGATGGCATCGCCCGCGGCGACATAGTTGCTCCATACTGCGATGCGGCAATTGGGGCAGCGCGCGATCTTCTGTCCCTTGCCGCTGGCCGACGGCGTGAGGATCGTCTCGACTTCCCCCTCCAAGAGCTCCACCCGGTCGGCTTCGATCATGGCGTTGAGCGCGAAGGCCGTGCCCGACTGGCGCTGGCACCAGCGGCAGTGGCAGCAGTTGACGAACATCGGCTTGGAACTCAGGCGATAGCGCACATGGCGGCAGGTGCAGCCGCCTTCATAGGTCTCGCTCGTGCTGGCCATCGTGTAACGCTCCCCCCTATGGTGACGGCAAGAGATAGCATTCTGCCGGGAGGGTGAACATGGCCGGACGATTGAAGGGCAAGGTGGCGGTGGTGACAGGTGCTGCGCCGCGCGGCGAAGGAGTCGGCAATGGCATGGCAACCGCGATCCTGTTCGCGCGCGAAGGCGCCAGAGTGGTGCTGGTGAACCGCAGCGCCGAGCGGGCGGAGAAGCTTGCCAGGCAGATCACGGACGAAGGCAACGAGGCTGCCGTCTTCGCGGGCGATGTCGCGAAGGCCGACTCTGCCGAGGCGATGGCGGAATTTGCCGTCAAGAAGTTCGGACGGCTCGACATCCTGCACAACAATGTCGGCATTGGCGCACCGGGCACACCGGAGACGGTGACCCTGGCCGACTGGCACAAGGTGCTGGAGGCCAATCTTACCACGACGATGCTCTGCACCAAGTACTGCCTGCCGATGATGAAGCAGGGCGGCGGCGGTTCGATCATCATGGTTTCGTCGATCGCCGGTGCGCTCGGCTTGATCGGCAGCCCCGGTGCGGTGGCCTATGCGACGGCCAAGGCCGGGCTGCACGGCTTCACGCTGTCGGTCGCCGCCGACTATGCGACCCAGAATATCCGCGCCAATTGCATCGTCGTGGGCTCGGTGCATACGCCGATGGTGGCCCATCTCGGCACCGAGGCGCGCGAGCGGCGCAAGAAGCTGGTGCCGATGCAGGTCGAGGGCACGGCCTGGGACATTGCCCATGGCGCGGTCTATCTCGCCTCCGACGAATCGCGCTGGGTGACGGGCCTGATGCTGCCGATCGACGGTGGCCTCGTCGCGCTCAGACAATGGCCGCGCTGATCGTCAATTCATGGACCGTGTGCTGTGCGCACCGCACGGCGTCTGTCGTGGTTCCAGGTGTAGAGGCCTGAGGCCACGATCACGGCGGCACCCGCCAGCGTCCAGAGGTCGGGGATGTCGCCGAACACGACCGCGCCCAGAATCGTGACGAACACCAGCAGGGTGTAGCTGTATGGCTGCACGGCCCCGGCCTCTGCATAGTCCAGTGCCTTGATCAGCGCGTAATGCGCCAATGCCCCCAGAAGCGCGATGGCGATCAACAGAAGCCAGCCGATGGCATCGGGCCACTGCCACTGCCAGGGGCCGACCAGTGTGGTGACCCCGAAGGCCACGAATGCCGACCAGACGAGCGTGGTGTCGGGCGTGTCGCTGCGGGAACAGAGCCGCGTCAGGATCTGGTAAGCGCCCCACAGGACCGCGCCGGCGACCGGCAGCAGCAGAGGCCAGTCGAGGGTCCGGAACCCCGGCCGCACGATCAGCAGCATGCCGATGAAGCCCGCGCCGACCGCCGCCCACCGTGACGGTCCCGTGCGTTCACCGAGGAAGAGGGCGCCCAGCGCGATCACGATCAGGGGTGAAGTGGCTGCAACGGCATGGGTGTCGGCCAGCGGCAGGTAGCGGAAGGCCAGCACGAACACCGCGCTTTCGACCACCGCCAGAAGGGCGCGGCCACCCTGCAGCCAGGGTCGCGTGGTGCGCGCGGCGGCCTTGAGGCCGCGGCGGTGCACGACCGCCCAGGCGAAGGCGCAGAACACCGCGTAGCGCACCCACATCATCTGGCCGATAGAATAGTCGGCCACCATCCATTTGGTGATGGTGTCCATGCTGGCAAAACCCAGCATGGCGAGCATGGTGTAGATCGCGCCGAGCGCCGCGATGCTGCGCGCCGCGGCGGGCGCGGGCGGCGTCATTCCGCGGCGGCGACGCGCTGCGCCGGGGGCCGGAAGGCCGGGATCACGCGTTCGGCGAAGAGCTTGAGGCTCTTCATCGTCTTCTCGCGTCCGTAGTAGGGCGGGTAGTGCAGCAGCAGCGAGGTCATGCCGGTGCGGGCCTGCATCTCCCGCAACCTGGCGGTCACCGTCGCGGCCGAACCGTGCAGCAGCGTGGTGTTGAGCAGGTCGTCGTAGGTCAAGGCGCTACCTTTCTCGGACACCGAGCCGAGATAGCCGGCGGTGCCGGTGCCGCCGAAGTGGCCGATGTGGCGGACGATCGCCTCCTCGGTGTCGGCGCGGGCCTGCGCGTCGGTGTCGGCAATGTAGACCCAGCGCGCGATATCGATCTGTCCGGCCGCCGGGTTCTTGCGCCGCTCCGCCGGGGCTTTCGCCAGTTCACGCTTGTAGAGCGAGGTCTGGGCCGCCAGCGTTTCGACGCCGGGAAGCGTCGAGAGCATCAGGCCGAAGCCGTTGCGCCCGCAATAGCCGATCGAGCGGTCGGTGCCGCCGGCCATGAACAGTGGCGGGTGCGGCATCTGCACCGGCTGCGGCAGCATTTCGTAGGGCTCGGCCACGGAGCCGTGAAAATACTTGCCCTTGTGGTCGTAGCGGTGGCGGTGGAAGGCATCAAACATCAGGCCAACCGCCTCCTCGACCATGTCGCGGCGGGCTTCGAAGTCCTTGCCGAGCCCCACGAATTCGTAGGGCCGGTAGCCCGAGCCGATGCCCAGCATGATGCGGCCGTTGGAGAGAATATCGACAAAGCTGGTATTTTCGACGACGCGGATCGGGTCATACAGCGGCAGCGTGATCACACCGGCAGCCAGCTTGATGCGGCTGGTCTTGGCCGCCAGATAGGCCATGTAGGCGAAGCAATCCGGCATGATGCCGTAGCCGGTCGAGAAATGATGTTCGGCGATCCAGGCGGTGTCGTAGCCCAGGCGCTCGGCCTCCAGAATTTCCTCCGTCGTGCGGGCATGCACGTCGCGATGGGGATAGAGCTCTTCCTTCGGGTTGGGATGCGAGGTGAAAAGGACGCCGAATTCCATCTGGCCGCGCTCCTGTGGGTTTGAAAGCCAGCAATCCTATGGCTGCCGGCGAACACTGGCCACGCCACAGTTTCGCCGCTTGACTTCGCTGCGCTGCACCATCATAACCGCGCCACCTCAGGTTTCTCGCGATCGCGCGACGCGCCCCAATTCTTTTGACGGCGCCTCATCCCGGGCAATCCCCTAAGACAAGAGCCGTCCCAGCCGCGCGCGGGAACGGGCCAAAAGCCGCCATACATGCGCGTGCCCGAAAGGCACGGTTGGCGGCGAGAAGGACTATTTTCTGTGACTGAAGTTAAGTTTTCGGATCTCGGCCTGTCCGAGCCGTTGCTGCGTGCCCTCCACGGCGCCAAGTACACCACCCCGACGCCAATCCAGGCGCGCACCATTCCGGCGCTGCTCCAGGGCCGTGACGTGCTGGGTGTTGCCCAGACCGGCACCGGCAAGACGGCGGCCTTCGCGCTGCCCGTTCTGCAGCAGCTCGCGGCCTCGGGCGAACGCGCCCTGCCGAAGAGCCCGCGCGCGCTCGTTCTCGCGCCGACGCGCGAACTCGCCGTGCAGATCGCGCGCAGCTTCGACACCTATGGGCGCGGCCTTGGCCTGCGCCTTTGCACCGTGGTCGGCGGTCTCGGCTACGGCCGTCAGATCGAAACCCTGGCGCGTGGTGTCGACATCCTGATTGCCACGCCCGGCCGCCTGCTCGACCTCGTCGAACGCGGCAACGTGAAGCTCGGAAATGTGACGTTTCTCGTCCTCGACGAGGCCGACCGCATGTTCGACATGGGATTCATCCGCGACGTGCGTCGCATCGTCGGCTCGGTCAACAAGAACCGCCAGACGCTGCTGTTCTCGGCCACGATGCCGGGCGACGTCGCCAAGCTCGCAGGCGAGATCCTGAGGAACCCCGAGCGGGTCGAGATCGCCGCCCAGGGCAAGCCGATCGAGAAGATCGAGCAGCGCGTCTATTACGTGAACGCTTCCAGCAAGCGCCAACTCCTCAGCCATCTGCTGTCCGACGCGGCGCTCGAGCGGGTAATCGTGTTCACCCGTACCAAGCGCGGCGCCAATCGCGTCGCCGAGGCACTCGAGGATCGCGGTGTGCGCTCCGAGGCGATCCACGGCAACAAGTCGCAGAATGCCCGTCAGAAGGCGCTCGACAACTTCAGCCGCGGCAAGGCCCGCGTGCTGGTCGCCACCGATCTCGCCTCGCGCGGCATCGACGTGCAGGGCGTGACCCACGTCATCAACTACGAGCTGCCGGCCGACGCCGAGAGCTACGTCCATCGCATCGGCCGCACCGCGCGTGCCGGCGCTTCGGGCATCGCCGTGTCGTTCTGCGATTCCAGCGAACGCGGCCAGCTGCGCAGCATCGAGAAGCTCACCCGCCAGCCGATCGCCGTCGTGCCGACGCCGGCCAACGAGGATATGCCGGTGATGCCGCCGGTGGCGCGCACCCGCGACGACCGCGACGAGCGGGATCGCGACGAGCGTCCGCGCGGTCGTGGTCCCGGCGGTCCAGGCCGTCCGCGTTCCTTCGGCGACCGCCCGCGGTCGTTTGGCGGTGGCCACGGCGATCGTCCGAACGGCCCGTCGCGTGGTCCTCGCCCGCACGGCGATCGTCCTCATGGTGACCGCCCCCAGGGCGACCGCCCGCATGGTGATCGGCCTCGCCCGGAAGGCCAACGTCAATGGTCGAGCGGTGATTTCCGCGACCGTCCGCAGACGACGGGCGACCGTCCGCGCGGTGATCGCCCGCATGGTGATCG
>CALFRN010000121.1 GCA_937919085.1 uncultured Reyranella sp. | reverse complement strand
ACACGCGGCCCATCCAGCAGAGCTTCGCCAGTTCGCCGAAGCTCAGCACCTGGTTACTGCCTGGCTTGGTGATGCGGACGTTGCCGTCGGCGAACTCGATGTCGGACTCCGCGACACCAAAATGCTCCGACGCAAAGACGATCATGCGTTGCCTGATCGTATTGGCAGCCTCCCACGCCGCCCAGCCGTTGAGATCTGAGCCGGTCGAGGCCGCGGTTGGCGACGTGTTCGGCACTTCGGCCGTCGAAGTCGCCGAGGCGCGGATACGATCGACCTCGACCTTGAACACTTCGGCGACGATCTGCGCCACTTTTACGAACAGGCCCTGCCCCATTTCTGTGCCGCCGTGGTTCAGGCGGATCGAGCCGTCGGTATAGACATGGACCAGCGCACCGGCCTGGTTCATGTGCGGCAGGTTGAAGGAGATGCCGAACTTCAGCGGGAAGAGTCCGAGCCCGCGCTTCAGCACCGGATTGGCCGAATTGAAGGCATCGATCTCAGCGCGGCGTCGCTCGAGCTCGCCGCCCTGCTTCACCTCGACCCAGCAGCGCGCCAGATGGTTCTCGTCGACCGTCTGGCCGTAGGGCGTCTCGTTCCTGCCCTCGGCATAGAAATTGAGCGCGCGCAGCCCGACCGGGTCACGCCCCAGATGATGGGCGATGCGATCCAGCGCGTCCTCCATCACGACGACGCCCTGCGGCCCGCCGAAGCCGCGAAACGCTGTGTTCGACTGCTTGTTCGTCTTGCAGGCATAGCCGACGGCGCGGAAGTGCGGAATCCAGTAGGCGTTATCGGTGTGGGTGAGCGCTCGCGCCACGACGCCCGGCGTGAGGTCGAGGCTCCAGCCGGCATCGGCCGCCAGCACCGCATCGAGCGCCAGCACCCGGCCATCGTCGTCGAAGCCCACCGTGTAGCGATAGTCGAAGCCATGGCGCTTGCCGGTGGCAATCATGTCGATCTCGCGTGGCAGGCGGAGTTTTACCGGCCGGTCCGTGACGCTCGCGGCCACGGCGGCAGCGCCCGCAACCCACGAGGCATTGCTCTCCTTGCCGCCGAAACCGCCACCGAGGCGACGCACCACTGTCGTCACCCGATTAAAGTCGCAGCCCAGGAGGCGCGCGCAGATGTGCTGCACCTCGGTCGGATGCTGGGTCGAAGAATGAACGACGATGTCGCCGTCCT
>CALFRN010000120.1 GCA_937919085.1 uncultured Reyranella sp. | reverse complement strand
CGTCGGGTGCAGGGCGGCGGCCAGCCGCCGGTCATAGACGTCGCGCCACGCGCCCCGGTCGTCGCTGACGAAGTAGCCGCTGCGGGCGCCGCGGTAGATGCCGCCATCCTCGACGCCGGGCGGCAGGGCGCCATCGTCGCGAAGCGCGCGGGCGGCCATCAGCAACCGGCGGCGGGTGCGGGTGATCATCTGGTCCGATGGCCCGAGATGCTCGAGGGCGTGATCCACGACGGGCCCCATGCTTTCGGTGACCGCCTGGTCCTGGAGATGGATGCCGTCGATGCCGCTGTAGATCGCATTGCGGCGCTGGGCCTCGCGGTCCATGCCCCAGTCGTTGCCTTCGTTGTCCACCATGCGCCAGCGCCCGAGCCAGTCGGTGGTGTTGGGCAGCAACTTGTTGCCGCGGCCGGTTCCACCGATCGGCGTGCCGTCGCGGTAGGTCGGTTGCGGCAGCGACATGGCCGAGGTGGCGCGCTTCCACCAGATGAAGACGTACATCGTGTGATGATCGTCGAGCGGCACCCAGGCGCGGCCATGGGCATGGCTGTCGAACTCGCCATTCGGCGCCTGCGTCCAGAAGGGAAAAAGGAAATTGGCGAAGCGCCAATAGGTGCGGCCAGCGCCGGCCGAACGGTGAGCGCCGTATTGCGTGCCCCAGGGAACGTCGGCCACCTGATACTGCGGCGCCCGGATCGCGACGGTGTGATAGAGCGGCTCGTCCTCGGCGAGCTTTTCGGGATCGACATGGCCGCCGTGCAGGTAGCCGAAATGCGCGGTGTCGATCTCGCCCTCGATCGCCTGCAGGTAGTTGCAATCACGCTGGACCATGCTGACGTTGATCTCGCCGTCGGGTGCATCGAGGATCTGCAGCGCCGGCAGCGGCGGCGCCTCGGCGCGCGACCCCATATAGACCCAGACCAGCCCGGCACGTTCTAGCGTCCGGTAGGCCTTGGCCTTCACCTTGTGCTTGAAATCCTGTTGCGGCGGCACGCTTGGCATGTCGACGCACTGGCCCGAGGTGTCGAATTTCCAGCCGTGATAGAGGCAGCGGATGCCGCCTTCCTCGTTGCGCCCCAGGAACAGCGAGGCGCAGCGGTGCGGACAACGATGGTCCATGACCCCGACCTGGCCGGCGCTGTCGCGAAACGCGATCAGTCTCTCGCCGAGCAGCATCAAGCGGACCGGCGCGCCGTCGCATTCGAGTTCGGAGGACTTGAGCGCCGGCATCCAGTATTCACGCATGAGTTGGCCCATTGCGGTACCGGGGCCGACCTGGGTGAGTTCCGCGCCTTCGGTTGCGGTCGTCATTCGCGCCTCCTGATGCCGGCAAAGCATACGCCCGCCGCCATCACCGTCCAGCCCCCTCCGCGCTCAACTCCATGCGCTAACCGAGGCGGTGCCGCTCCGTTGCCGGGATCAGGGTCAGATTGCCCAGTATCCGGTGCTGGGCATCGGCGCTGGCGGCCAGCTTCGGCTGCAGAGCAAGCAGCGATCTCGCCAGGATCGTCTCGTCCCACAGCCACGCCTTGCGTGTCCTGGACGAGCCGGGATCGGGGAAGGCCGAGGCCGCCTCGAGGTAGTAGGCCTTGAGGTCGTCGATCGCCTGCTTGAGCAACTGCGGCGCCGGCAACGCCTCGTCGAGTGCCGCGGTCACCAGTTCGCCCGCCGCCCGCATGTCGAGGCCCGAGACACCGACCGTGGTCCGGCCCTGCGCCGCGACGGCCCGGTCGTACCAGACGCCCAGCCGGTCGATCTCCGCCGCCAGCGTATCGGTCCGCCCGGGCGCCAGATTGATCGGGCAGGCCCAGCCGGTGAGATCGACCTCCTCGGTGACATGCTCGGGATAGTCGGCGATCACCGGACCGTCAGTGCGTTCCAGCAGGCGGGCTGCGGCATGCAGCACGCGGCGCTGGAAGGGCGCGTCGTCCGGCACGCCGAGCGGCCGGCCGAGTTCGAAGGTCACCCACAGCGCACGGGGCGGACGGATGGTTTCGGTATGCTCGCGCACCAGGCTTATGCCGACGGTGGCGATGCCTTCACGCTCCAGGAAGTGGCCCAGCGCGCCAACGGCGCGCGTACAGGCGGGTCAAACCGGAACGAGTATGGCGGCGTCGACCTGATCGTTCTTCAGCAGGCCGGCGAGATGCCGGGCGTGCGGTTCGGCCGCCTCGGGTGGAAAGGCGCCCATGAATGAATAGTGCATCGCCGCCATCGATCCCACGACCCCGTCAGCCGCCAGTTCGCGCAACCGGTCGATCGGGAAAGAGACGTTGAGATCCTGCTGAAAGCCGGTGCGGTCGAAATTGACCGAGATGTGGCTCATCACCAGGTCGCTGGCCGCGGTGTCGGCCGGGATGACGCGGTAGCTGCCGTCGCCTGGCTGGAACGGCCGGTCGCCGCGCTTGTGCAGGCCCGCCGTCGAGATCAGCACGACGCGACGCTGGTGCAGCGGCTTGCCGGCGAGCGGCGGCGTGTCGTCGTAGGTCGGGCATTTGATGTTGGCGAGGTGATGAGCCTCGACCTCGGGCATGTCGCTCAGACGCTTGACCATGACTGATACTCTTCGACCAGGTTGATTTCGGGATCGATCAGCGGCCGTATGCGCAGACCCGGCACCGTCACAGCATACTCGGGGATGAAGGTGAAGCCCAATGCTGCCAACACCACGCTCTAGCCCCAGTCGTCGCGGTCGCTGCCAAAAGCGGTGATCGTCTTGGCGCCGGTCTCGCGAGGCAATTTTCGGGCGTGGCCGCGAAAGCCGAGCTTCAGCTCGATGTCGTCCAGCCGGGAAATGCTCCCGGCGCGCTCCTTGGCGGTGACGGTTTCGATCAGGACCTGCGTCAGATGCGCTCGAAGCCGACCGACTTCTCCGGCGCGCCGCGCAGCGTGAAGATCGGCAGGGTCGGCGTCTTCACGTCGGGCGAGACCATGAACCGGATCAAAATGCACTGGATCAAGGCCGCGCAGCAGATGAAGGTCCTCGGCCTTCCGAGCAAGCGGAACGCCCGCATGAATTTCCTGCTTCATCTCAAGGCGATCGGCCGGCGTTCGACCATCGACATCGGGGCGAAGTTCCTGTGATCCTGAAGAGTTGAAGGGCCCGCACCTAGGCCGGACCGGCGGAACTCGATAGACTCCGGCGATGCCCACCGAAATCACCGTTCCGGCGGAATCCGTCCGGCCCGCACGTCCCCGAAGGGCGGCCTTCGGCCTGTCCTGGCGGATCCTGGCACTCGTCGTGTCGGCGGTGATGACGGCCGAGATCTTCATTTTCCTGCCGTCGATCGCCCGTTTCCGGGTGGTCTATCTCGAGCAACTTATCGAGAGCGCCACCCTGGCCGCGCTGGCGCTTGACGCCACGCCCGACAACATGGTGACGGACGAGGTCAAGCGCACGCTGCTCAACAACGCCCGGGTCGACGCCGTGGTGCTGGTCGAGCCGAACAAGCCCAAGCGCGCCCTGATGAACATCGAACCCCGTCTCGACATGCCGGGCTTCAACCTGATGGACCGCAGCGCCGTCGGGCTGATCTGGGATGCCCTGTCGGCAATGACGTACGACGGCTCGCGCTACATCCGCGTCGGCGGCGATTCGATGCGCCTGCCCGCCGCCATGGTGTGGATCGTCACCGACGAACTGCCGATGCGCATCGCCATGTATGGCTATGCCGGTCGGATCCTTCTGTTGTCGATCATCATAGCGGTGTTCACGGCGGTGCTGCTCTATCTCGGATTGCGCTGGCTGGTGATCCGGCCGCTGCAGGGCCTGTCGTGGGATATGACGGCGTTCCGCCGCGCCCCGGAAGTGGCCGGGGCCGGACGCCTGCCGACCCGGCGCAACGATGAGATCGGCGTGGTCGATCGCGAATTCCAGAACCTGCAGCGCGAGCTGCGCGCCTCGCTTCGGCAAAAATCCCGCCTCGCCGAAATCGGGGCGGCGACCAACAAGATCAACCACGACCTGCGCAACATGCTGTCGACGGCGCGGCTTCTGTCGGACCGGCTGGCGCGCAGCAGCGACGAACGCACGCGCACCCTGGCGCCGACCATCCTGAACACCATCGACCGGGCGGCACGGCTGGCCAGCGACGCCATCGAATATGTGCGCGATCAACCGCCGCCGCGATTGTCCAAGGTCGATCTCGCCGACCTGATCGACGAAGCCGGTATCGCGCTGCAGGAGCAGGGCGAGGACAGCACTCCCAACCTTGTCCGCGCGTGGCTGAACGAAGTCGGGGAGGGCCAGTCAATTCTTGCCGACCGCGATCTGCTCTACCGCGTGTTCGTCAATCTCGGCCGCAATGCCTTCGAGGCCGGCGCCACGACCGTTACCGTGCGCTCGCAGGTGAACGGCGGCTATCGGCTGATCGATGTCACCGACAACGGTCCCGGCGTGCCGCAGGAGATGGCCGAACAGCTCTTCCAGCCGTTCGCCACCGGCGGCCGCGCCGGCGGCGCGGGCCTGGGCCTTGCGATCGCGCGCGATCTCGTGCGTGCCCACGGCGGAGACATCGCGCTCACGCAAACCAGCGCCGCGGGCACGAATTTTCGCTTCACCCTGCCGCTCGGCGGTGCCTGACCGCGACGCTCAGCGCTCGGCCTTCAGACGGGCGATGAAATCGCGGATCCGCCGCGCGTTGACTCCGAGGTCGGACTCGCCGACCCGGCTCTTCGACCGGATATCGATCCTGCTGCCCGCGCCATTGACGCGGATGCGCACGACGATGTCGTCGCGAAACCCGAACCATTCGCTGGTCTCGACGGCCTCGAGGCGGCCTTCCGCCGGCGCGCGCGCGACAACGTCCCAGTCGAGCGCCGTCGCCACCCTGTCGACGCGCTTGAAGGCCTCGGCCGGCGGAACCGGCAGAACGACGGTCACGATGTCGGGATAGGCGGCGCGCTGAAGGGCCGCGGTGGCAGCACCAGGATAGGCCGGCGGGTTGGCGGTACCCCGGCGCAGCGGCAGGGTCGCGACCAGGGCCGGCGGATTGGCGGTATCGGTCGAGATATCGTTGATCACCGGCAGTTGCTGGGCATGCAAGAACCAGCTCACCGGCACCCAGGCGCCGGCCGCGCCGATCACGATCGCCAGCAGTGCCGCCACGAACCCGCGGCGCCGGTCGCCGGGCCGCGTCGGCACGATGGTCGCCAGCCCCAGCGCGATGCCGGCGACGGCGACGTAGAAGCCGTAGCGGAAGATCGCGATCGCCGCTTCGATATCGACGCCAAGATAACGGTGCAGCGGTCCGGCGGCGGTGACGATCAGCGCTGACGTGCAGGCTGCGATGAATGCCATGCGAGCCAGGCGATGGCTTATTGGGTTGGTCGGTCGAACGAACATGCCGTCTCCGCTGTAACGACATCGTAACGGCTAAACGCACGCCATGCATCCGCCCGGCAAAACGGCCGCTCGACAACCGCGCCGACGCTCTTTATGCGCCCGCTATGGAGATCCGCGATACCGGCCGCCGCCGGGCGATGGCCGCCGGTATGGCCGCCATCGCCCTGTGGGGCGCCCTGGCGGCGTTGTCGGTAACGGCCGGCGCCATTCCACCGTTCCAGATGGTTGCCATGACGTTCACCATCGCTGCGGCGATCGGCATTGCCCGCGCCCTGCGCCGCGGGGTCGGCTGGGCCGGGCTCGTGGCCTGGCAGGGGCGGGTCTGGCTGCTCGGCGTCGGCGGCCTGTTCGGCTACCACGCGTTCTATTTCGCCGCCCTGCAGCTGGCACCCCCGGCCGAAGCCAACCTCATCAACTATCTCTGGCCGCTCCTGATCGTGCTGCTGTCGGCGCCGCTGGCCGGCGAACGGCTGCGCTGGCCGCATCTCGCGGGCGCCACGATGGGATTTGCCGGCGTGGCGCTGCTCGCCCTCGGCCGGGGGCTTGATTTCGCCGGCGACCATGCCCTTGGATACGCGCTGGCGCTGGGTTGCGCCGTCATCTGGGCGCTGTATTCCGTACTGTCGCGCCGCTTCGGCGAAATACCAACCGACGCCATCGCCGCCTTTTGCGCCGCCTCTGCCGTCCTGTCGCTGGCCTGTCATCTGGCGTTCGAACGCACGGCCTGGCCCACGTCGGCGACGGCATGGTTTTCCGTGCTGGCGCTCGGCCTCGGGCCGGCGGGTGCCGCCTTCTATTTCTGGGATCATGCCGTCAAGCGCGGCGACATCCGCGCGCTGGGTGCCCTCAGCTATGCCACGCCGATCCTGTCGACGGCACTGCTTGTCGCCTGCGGCCTTGCTGAACCGACAGTGTCGCTGCTGCTGGCCGCCGCTCTGGTCACGGCCGGCGCCGTGCTCGCCTCGCGCGAACTGTGGCGGCGCTAGCCGGGCTGCCAGTCCGGAGGTGCCAGTTCGAAGCCTGAAAATTCGAACCCCGGTGCGACCGTGCAGCCGACCAGGGTCCAGGCGCCGAGCGAACGGGCGCCGAACCAGGTGTGTCGCGGCACCACGATCTGCGGCGTCTCGCCCAGTGCGAAATCGATGCCCAACCGGGCGCGGCGAACGCTTCGCCCGTCTTCGCTCAGCGCAAGCTCGAGCGGCGCGCCGGCATAGTGATGCCAGACCTCGTCGGCATCGACCCGGTGCCAGTGCGAACGTTCACCGGCCTTGAGCAGGAAGAAGATCGCCGTGCTGGCGCTGCGTCCTTCGCCCGGCGCACGAAAGGTCTCGCGGAAATGCCCGCCCTCGGGGTGCGGCTGCAGCCCGAGCCGGGCGATGATTTCGTCGCCAGTCATCACAATCGGAATCACGCCGGCGGCGGGACCGTGGTCTTCATCGCCGGTATCTTTGAGAAAGTCGCGAACCACTTGGCGAGTTTCGAGTGTTTGCTTCGCCAGTCATGGCTGGCGAAGCGGAAGTCGAGATAGCCGAGCGCGCAGGCGATGGTGATGGTGCCGATGTTCGGTTTGCCCTTGAGCGACTTCGACTCGGCTTCGAGCTGGTCGAGCACGCCGTTGATCTTCTTCATCTGGCCCTTGGTCCAGTCGGGCCAGCGCCGGTCCTCGGGACGCAGGAAACCCTCGTAACGCACAAGCAGCGCGGCATCGAGCAGGCCATCGCCCATCGCCTGCTGCCGCAGCGCGACCCAGCGCGCGCGGCCCTTGCGCGGGAACAGCTTGCGGCCCTTGTGCTGGGTGTCGAGATATTCGCAGATCACCGGCGAGTCGAAGAGATCCATGCCCTTCACCGACAGCGCCGGAATCTTGCCGATGGGATTGTGCTTGTCGACATCGGCATTGGACACCACCGGCGTCAGCGCGACGTTCACCATATCCATCTTCTTGTCGAGACCCGTCAGCAGCGCCAGCGCCCGCACCTTGCGGGCGTACGGCGACGAGGGCGAGTAATAGAGCTTCATCCTGGCCATGATCGGTCTCCTGTCCGCCAGCCGCGTCAGACGCTGGCCATTTGGGGAATGTCGACGTCGTTGAGGCGCACCTTGCGGGCGGTATCGATGAGCTGCTGCCAGGTCGTGGAATCGATCGGCACGCCGTTCTTCTCGCGATCGACGCGGCGGGCCCGTTCGGGCTCGCCGGGTGTGAGGACTTCGGCGACGCCCGGCTGCGGCTTCGCCGATTTCACCCAGCCGATGAAATTCTCCACTTCATCCTCGAAAGCGGCTGTCCCGCCCATCGATTCGGGATCGATGATGATCGACAGCATGTTGTTGATGATGTCGGTGCCGTCCTTCTTGATGGTCCGCGGCGAATGCGTCTTGCCGCCGGTGAGCGCGCCCGCCAGGAGGTCGCAGATCACCGCCAGGCCGCCGCCCTTGTGCAGGCCGAACGGCAGGATGGCGCCATAGGGCGCGTTGTACAGGACACCGGGGTCGGTGGTGGCGTTGCCGGCGGCGTCGATCAGCAGGCCAGGCTCCATCTGGATCTTCTTGTTATTGGCGACGCGGACCTTGCCCGCCGCCACCTGGCTGGTGGCGAAGTCGAGGACGATCGGCTCCTTGCCCTTGCGCGGCACCGCCGTGCAGTAGGGATTGGTCGTGAAACGCGCCTCGGCGGCACCGAACGGCGCCACCAGCGACTTGTGGCCGTGCACGTTCACCCAGTGCGTGCTCACCATGCCGGCGCGCGCGCATTGCTCGCCCCAATGGCCGATGCGCCCGATGTGATGGGCGTTGGTCAGCCCGACGACGCAGACGCCGTGCTTCTTCGCGCGCTCGATGCCGATGTCCATCGCCTCCTTGGCGACGACCTGGCCGTAGCCCGCGCCGCCATCGATCACGATCACCGCGCCATTGTCGCGGGCGATCTTCGCATGATGGTTGCGCACGCAGGCGCCGTTGGCGGTGTTCTGGATGTAGTGCGGCATCATGCCGACGCCATGGCTGTCGTGTCCGAACAGATTGGCAAGGACGAGATGGTCGGCGACCAGCTTCGCTTCCTGTTCCGAACTGCCATCGGCCCGGCAAATCGCCATCGCGAACGCATGCAAGCGATCTGGCTTGATCCGCACCTCGCCCACCGCGCCCCGCTCATCGGCCATACCAGCTCCCCCCGATTTCCTGTTTTCGGCGCGCAAGGTTCCGCGTCGGTCCCGTCCTGTCAACGGCGAACCACGGGAACATATCAGCCCCCCAATGAATGTCCCGGTTCCGCCCCCCGATGGGGCGGATCCATGCTCGACGATGGCCCGATCCGGGTCGGCCGTGGTAATGGAGGTGTGGACCATTCGACATCGTCAGGAACCTGCACCCGCATGCGAATTTCAGCCCGCCTCGCGTGGCCTCTCGTCGTGTGGTTCACATTGCTCACCGTCGGCACTGCGGCATTTGCCCAGCCGGCGACGGAACCGCAACGACCCTTTCGCACGCTCGTCGAATTTTGGACACAACAGCTCGACCGCATTGCCGTCCGCATCACGGAGACCAGTCTCCTGCCGGCGGAGATCGATGCCTTGCGCGACCAGATCGTCAGCGTGCGCGACGCCGCGGTGGCCGGCGTGGCCCTGGCGCGCAGGGATCTTGCCGATACCAAGAAGCTTCTGGCGCCCTTGGAGCTCAGGCCGGGCGCCGACGCATCCATCGAGTCGGAGGCGGTGAAACTCGAGCGGCAGCAGTTGACCGAACTGGCCGCCATCAGCGAGGGCCGCGTCAAGCAGGGTGAAGTGGTGATCGCACGCGCCGATCAATTTCTCGAACGCATGACGAAGCTGCGCGGCGAGGTCGTTCTGCAGACCCTGTTGCACCGAAGCGTCCCGCCGCTGTCGGCCGAGGTGCGGCCCAGGCTGGGCCCTGAACTGGCTGCGTCGGCGCAGTCGTTGTCGACGGCCTTGGCCGCCTGGCGCCAAAACGGCGCGGCGACGCTGGGCTCGGACAGGCGCGGCCTTGCCATCCTTGGCAGCTGGGCCGTGTTCACGCTCGCCCTGTGGTGGGCCGGCCGAACGCTGCGGCGGCGCTTTGGCCGCGGCGATGCGATCGAACCCGGCCAGCGCGACCGTACGTTCGCCGCGGCGATCGATGGCGTTGGCCTGGTCCTGGTGCCGGTACTCGCGGTCTGGCTGATCGGCCGGCTCCTGGCGGCGAGTTCGCCGCCGCCGCCGCTCGATTCGCTCTTGCCGGAAATCATCGTGCGCGTCATCGTCCTGCTGCTGATACTCGGCCTGACTTCCACCGCTCTGGCGCCCAAGCGGCCGGCCTGGCGGGTTCTGCCGTTCACCGACGCGAGCGCGCATCATCTTTCCCGGGCGCTGCGCCGCCTGATGCTGATCGTCGTCGCTGTCGATGTCGTCTACCTCACCCTCAGTCGCAGCAGTGGCGCGCCCGCCGTGACGGCCTTCGGCGCGCTGGTGCTCACAACAGTATTCGCGGTGCTCGCCCTGCCGATATTCCGCAATCGAGCCTGGCAGGCGGCATCAGGAGCGGAGCGTTCGCCCCTGATCGGCGGCATCTGGTGGTCGATCGGTCGTGCGGTACTGAGCCTGGTGATCGTGTCATCCATCGGTTTCGCCCTGGCGGGGTACGCGACCCTCGCCGCCCATCTCCATGCGGCAGTTTTCATTACCTGCTTTCTGATCGTGGCCGCACTCCTGTTGCACCGCCTGGTGGCTGACTTGTTCGAAGCCGCCGCCGCGCCCGAGACGCCCTCGGGAATCTGGGTTCGACAACACCTCGGCCTTGCGCCCGATACGGCACTGCGCGGCCACTATCTCGTCCTTCTGCTGTTCGACACCATCCTGGTTGTGCTGCTGGCGATTGCCATCCCGACGGCCTGGGGTGTCGACATCGACGCCATTCTCCAGGGTTTCAGCCAACTGATGCATGGTGTGACGCTCGGCGGCATCACGATCTCGCTCGGCAATGTAGGCACGGCAATCATCGCTTTCGGCGTCTGCATGCTGCTCGCACGACTGGTGCGCAGCATCGTACGCGATCGCGTGATGCCCACTGTTGATGCATCGGTGCCGCTACGCCAGTCGATCGACGCCGGACTCAACTATGCCGGGGTCATTATCGCGATCCTGGTCGGCGTCGGGTCGCTCGGCATCGACTTCACCAATCTCGCCATCGTGATCGGCGCCCTGTCGGTCGGCATCGGCCTTGGCCTGCAGAACATCGCCAACAACGTGATCTCGGGCGTGATCCTTCTCGTGGAGCGGCCGATCAAGGCCGGCGACTGGGTGATTGTCGACGGTCATGAAGGCTTCGTCCGGCGGATAAACATCCGCGCCACCGAGATCGAGACATTTCAGCGTGCATCGGTGATCATACCGAACAGCATGTTTCTGCAGAGCTCCGTCATCAACCGGACCTACGCCGACACCTCGAGCCGGGTCGAAATCGCCGTAACCGTGGACTACGGCAGCGATGTCGCAAAAGTCGAGGCGATCCTGCGCGAGGCCGCGCTCGCTCATCCCCGCGTCCTGCGCGTGCCGGCGGCCATCGTCCGCTTCAACCGCCTCGGCGCAGACGGGCTGGAATTCGATCTCTTCGCCTTCGTTTCACGGCTCGAAGACCGGCTTGTCGTCGGAAACGAATTGAACCGGGCCATTCTCGAGAAGTTTCGCGAGTCGGATATCAACATTCCGTTCCGGACAGTAGATGTTCATTTGCGCGGCATCGAAGCACTGGTCGAGGCCATTCGCGGCGCGACGGCGATGAACCTGCCCAACGAGAGCAAGACAAGGGAGGTCGGCGATGGCACCCCGCCGCCGAAGAACTGAGGCGCCAGGTCGGCGCTGGTCGCTCTACCTGCTGTTTGCCGCCGGCGCCTTGATGGGCGTCGTGCTGTGGGCCTACGCGCCGACACTGCCGCCGGAAATTCTGATTGCGCGCTATGCGGACGATCGTTCGAAGTTCATCGACATCGGCGGCGTGCGTGCCCATGTGAGGGATCAGGGCGACCCGGATGCAACGCCGCTGGTGCTGATCCATGGCGCACAGGAATCGTTGCATGCGTGGGGGGACTGGGCGCGCGATCTCGGCCGCCAGGTCCGCGTCATTTCGGTCGACCTGCCCGGGCATGGTCTGACCGGTACCTGGCCGCGCGACGAATATACCCTCGAGGCCTACACCGACTTCGTCGAAGTGCTGGTCGATACCCTGCGCCTCGAACGCTTCGCGCTGGCCGGACACTCAATGGGAGGTGCCGTGGCCTGGAGCTTCGCCGCCACCCGGCCCGACCGGGTGAGCGCGCTCATCCTGATCGACTCAGCCGGCTATCCGCGCCAGGGCGAGACGCCGTGGCCGGCCCGGCTCGCCCGACTGCCGGTGCTGGGCGACGTCGCCATCTACTTCCGGCCCGAACGCCTGGCGCAGCGCTCGCTCACGGAGGTCTATGCCGATCCTGCTATGGTGACTCCCGAGCGCGTCAGGCGATACGATGAGCTACAGCGCTTCCCCGGCAACCGCGAAGCCACTCTGCAGCGCGCCCGCGCCCAGGAGCCGCTCGATCCCACGCCACTCAAGCGGCTGAAGGTGCCGACTTTGATCCTTTGGGGCGCAATGGACCGCTGGATACCGGTTGCCGATGCCTTCCGCTTCCAGCGCGATATCAAGGGAGCCAAACTCGAAATCTTCGAAAAGCTCGGACACAACCCAATGGAGGAAGCTCCCGAGGCGACAGCCGCCGCCGTGGCCGCCTTCCTGGCCACGATACCGGCGCCCGCTCCGCTGCCCATCGTTCCACCAGCCGCACCGCCGGAGCCCGCCGCGGCCGATCCCAACGCGGTGCAGCCAGCCGTGAATCCCGAAAAGGACTAGGCTGCCTTCAGCAGCGCCATCACTTTTTCAAACGCCTGGTCGGCGTAGGCCTCGATCTCGGCCGTGGTGCGGTTCTGGATCGGGTGCGGCACGTAGACCACGCCCGGTTCAAATCCCAGCGCGTCGCTTTGCGCTTCGACGCCCTGGGCAAAGTGGGTAGTAACGATGTTGACGCCTGGGAGGCCGCGTCCGTCGAGGCTGTGAAGGTCGTGCAGACTGCACGATGTGCAGGAGCCTCAATCGCTCAGCGCGATCACCGCAAGCTGGTTTTCCGCCGCGATCTTCTGCAGCAGATCGGTCGGCGCCACCTTGGTGTTCGTGGGCTTGCGGTAGCGCCTGGTGGTGACACCGGCCTTCTTGAAGTGACCTTCGAGCCGGTCGATGAATTCCGACCCGCGCGCCTTGCCGATATCCATCAGCGCGACGCTCTTGCCCTCGAGCGAGAGAGGTGGCGCCAGGCGGGAACGGCGGACGGGCGAGGTCTCGGCCGTTGGATCGCGCAGCTTGGTTACAACATTCATTGACGTATCTCCCTCAGCGAATTTCCCGTGTCACGGCCTGGCATTCATCGCGTACCGACTGGCCGGGCCAGCCGCCGATAATGGCCGAGAATAGCCCGGCTTCGCCGCCGGCGCGAACGATCAGAAGCCCGTCGGGCTGGAACTTGTCGACCATCTTGTCGGCAAACGACGGCGGCATGCCCTCGGCAATCCCCTGGGCACCACGGATCAACTCGCTGCCCGGCCTCTTCAAAGCCTTGTAAAGCTCATCCTCGATGCGACGGCGGCCAAAGCCGCCGTCCTTGAAAATCCTGTAGTGCTCCGGCGCCAGCACCAGCACGGCGTTGCCGGCAAGGCAGAGCTTGGGATGACCGACGCCGAACAGGCCCATCGCCAGCGACCGCACGAGTTCCTCCGGCGTCCGCGACTTCTGGTCGATGAAACCGTTCACGCCCTCGCCATGAAACAAGGTGACAGCGCTTTTGCCTGCGGCAATTCCGCGGCGTTGCGCCAGCGGCTCCCAGTCGGGATCGGATTCATCTTCGGCGAAGCAGAAGGTGAATTTTCCGGGATTGCCCAGCGTGGCGCGGTCCATGCCACCCGGCAGGCCGCCGCCGACGTTGCGCACGATGAGCTGCAGTGCGCGGCCGATGGTGGCGTTGGCGCGATTGCCCTGGCCCAGCGCATTGACGCCGCTGTTCATGCCGACCGCCTTGGCGGCCGGTCCGTTGATGATCACGAGCGGTCCCGAGAAATGCGTGGTGCACAGCAGGCCGTGCAGCACGAACAGCGGATCGAGCGCCGCTTCGAGGACACCCAGAACCACCGGCATGTACTCCGGCTTGCAGCCGGCCATCACGGCGTTGATCGCCACCTTCTCGACCGTGCAGGGCGCGAGGTTGGGTGGAATCAGACCCACGATCTCATCCGGCTTGCGCTCAGTGCCGCCCAGCATGCGCAGGATGCGGTCGGTGGTCGGCGGCACGACCGGCAGCCCGTCGCTCCAGCCGCGCTCGAAGCAGGCCTCGATCGGATCGTCCCATTCGCCGACCGCGATCTCGCGCGACCCGAGGCCGGGATCGCCGTAGCGCGCGACCAGGGTTTCATGCACGCCGGGTTCGACACTCTTGGAGCCGCAGCCCGGCTGCCATGCCGGCAGGCCATCGCCTGCGGCGGCCGTGCCGGCGACGCGGGTCCATTCGGCGCGATCCCAGCCCACGGTGCGTTCGACTTCGCGCCCGCCTTCCAGGCGGATCAGGGTGGGCACGGTTTCGATGCCGAGCCGGAACGAGCGCTGCAGATCGTGATCGTCGATCACGCGCCCGACACCCGACGGAAACACCGGATCGTCCTGGCTGATGACGGCGAGAGGACCGGCACGATCGAGGCTCTGCATCACCGGCTCGATCAGGACACAGGTTGGACAGTCGCGCTTGGCGACGATCACCAGACCGTCGTCGGGAAGACCTTCATGCATCGAGCAGTGCCTCTACCTGGGCGTCAATGAACGACGCGTCTTCGGGGTTTGCCAGCGGGTTGCCGGCACGATGGCCCCATACCGAGGGAATTTCCACCAGCCTGGCGTTCCTGAGATGAGGCAGCTCGGCGCGGTTGTCGTCGGTCTGGAAGTAGAGATCGGTGGCCGACGGCATCAGCAGCACCTTGGCCGTGATGCCGCTCAGCGCCATCT
>CALFRN010000119.1 GCA_937919085.1 uncultured Reyranella sp. | reverse complement strand
GGAAGCGTGTAGGGATCCCATTCGGCAAGCCGCTGGCCCTTGTGGACCGGTGCGTCGTTGTCAATCAGCAGGCGCGCGCCGTAAGGCACGCGATGCTTGGCGCGTTCGCGCTGCGCGCCGTCGATCAGAACCAGCTCGGTGTTGCGGCCCATAACGACCGGCACACCCAGGCTGTTGACGACGACGTTGCGGTTCCGCACCTGGATGCTGCCGTCGTGGCTCGCTTCGATGCTCGACTGCTCGGCACCGCGCTGGGCGGCACCACCGATGTGGAAAGTACGCATCGTGAGCTGCGTGCCCGGCTCGCCGATCGACTGGGCGGCGATGACACCCACCGCCTCGCCGATATTGACAGGCGTGCCCCGAGCCAGATCCCGCCCGTAGCACTTGCCGCAGACACCAACCTTGGTCTCGCAGGTCAGCACCGACCGAATGCGCATCTCCTCGATGCCGGCCTTGTCGATCTGCTCGATCGTGACCTCGTCAATCAGGTCGCCGGCCTTGCAGATCACCACGCCGGTCAGCGGATCGACAACGTCGTCGAGTGCCGTGCGGCCAAGTACCCGCTCGCTGAGAGGCTCGATCACGTCGCCGCCGTCGACGACGGCCCGCATCGTCAGGCCGCGTTCGGTGCCGCAATCGGGTTCGTAGATGATGCAGTCCTGCGCGACATCAACCAGTCGCCGCGTCAGGTAGCCCGAGTTCGCGGTCTTGAGCGCGGTATCCGCCAGGCCCTTGCGCGCGCCGTGAGTGGAGTTGAAGTACTCCAGCACCGAGAGCCCTTCCTTGAAGTTCGAAATGATCGGCGTCTCGATGATCTCGCCCGACGGCTTGGTCATGAGACCGCGCATGCCGGCCAGCTGCTTCATCTGCGTGGTCGATCCGCGCGCACCGGAGTGCGCCATCATCCACACCGAGTTCACCGGCTTGCCCGGAATCGGCGTCGAAATGCCCTTCATCATCTCTTCGGCGACGCGATCGGAGCAGCGCGACCAAGCATCGACCACCTTGTTGTACTTCTCGCCCGAGGTGATCAGGCCATCCTGGTACTGCTGCTCGTATTCCTTGACCTCTTTCGTCGTCTGGGCGACCAGCTTCAGCTTGGCCGCCGGGATGACGAGGTCGTCCTTGCCGAAGGAAATGCCGGCGCGGCAGGCGTGATAGAAGCCCAGTCCCATAAGGCGATCGGCGAAGATCACCGTGTCCTTCTGTCCGCAGTGGCGGTAGACCGAGTCGATGACGTTCTGCAGGTCCTTCTTCGTCAGAAGACGGTTGATCAGCGAGAACGGCAGATTGGGATGCTTCGGCAGGATCTGTGCCAGAAGAATGCGGCCCGGCGTGGTCTCGACCACCCGGTGCGCCAGCACACCCTTGTCGTCGTAGGCCTCGAGACGCATCTTGATCTTGCTGTGCATGGTGATCGAGCGTGCGTGCAGCGCATGCTCGAGCTCGCCGATTTCGGCGAACAGCGAGCCCTCGCCGGGTTCGCCGTCGCGTTCCAGCGTGATGTAGTAGATACCGAGCACGATGTCCTGCGACGGCACGATGATCGGCTTGCCGCTGGCGGGCGAGAGGATGTTGTTGGTCGACATCATCAACACGCGCGCCTCGAGCTGGGCTTCCAAGGACAGCGGCACGTGCACCGCCATCTGGTCACCGTCGAAGTCGGCGTTGAAGGCGGTGCAGACCAGCGGATGGAGCTGGATCGCCTTGCCTTCGATCAGTACCGGCTCGAACGCCTGGATACCGAGGCGATGGAGCGTCGGCGCGCGGTTCAGCAGCACCGGATGCTCGCGGATGACCTCTTCGAGAATGTCCCAGACCTCGGGACGCTCCTTCTCGACCATGCGCTTGGCGGCCTTGATGGTGTTGGCCATGCCGTAGGCCTGGAGGCGCGAATAGATGAACGGCTTGAACAGCTCGAGCGCCATCTTCTTCGGCAGGCCGCACTGGTGCAGCTTCAGTTCGGGACCGACCACGATGACTGACCGGCCGGAGTAATCGACACGCTTGCCGAGCAGGTTCTGGCGGAACCGGCCCTGCTTGCCCTTGAGCATGTCGGAGAGCGACTTCAGCGGCCGCTTGTTGGCACCGGTGATGACGCGGCCGCGGCGGCCGTTGTCGAACAGGGCATCCACCGACTCCTGCAGCATGCGCTTCTCGTTGCGCACGATGATGTCGGGCGCGCGCAGCTCCATCAAACGCTTGAGGCGGTTGTTGCGGTTGATGACACGACGATAGAGATCGTTGAGATCCGACGTGGCGAAACGGCCGCCATCGAGCGGAACCAGCGGCCGCAGCTCCGGCGGAATTACCGGTACCAGCTCGAGAATCATCCATTCCGGGCGGGCGCCCGACTCGATGAAGCTCTCGCACAGCTTCAGGCGCTTCACCAGTTTCTTGCGCTTGGCCTCGGACGTCGTCTCGCGCAGCTCCTCGCGCAGCCGCGGCCGCTCCTCGTTGAGGTCGATGACCTGCAGCATGGCGCGGATCGCCTCGGCGCCGATGTCGGCACGGAACGAATCGTCACCGTATTCGTCGAGGGCGTTGAGATACTGCTCCTCGTTGAGGAGCTCGCGATACTTCAGCGGCGTCAGGCCGGGTTCGGTGACGACGTAATTCTCGAAGTAGAGGATGCGCTCGAGATCGCGCAGGGTCATATCGAGCAGCAGACCGATCCGGCTCGGCAGCGACTTCAGAAACCAGATGTGGGCGACCGGCGAGGCCAGTTCGATGTGGCCCATGCGCTCGCGCCGCACCTTGGTCAGCGTCACCTCGACACCGCACTTTTCGCAGGTGATGCCGCGGAACTTCATGCGCTTGTACTTGCCGCACAGGCACTCGTAGTCCTTGATCGGTCCGAAGATGCGGGCGCAGAACAGGCCGTCACGCTCCGGCTTGAAGGTCCGGTAGTTGATCGTCTCCGGCTTCTTGATTTCGCCATGGCTCCAGGCGCGGATGCGCTCGGGGCTGGCGATCGAGATGCGGATCTCGTCGAAGGTCGGAGTGCCCTGGGGCTGGCCCAGCACGTTGATGAGGTCGGTCATTTTTGTGGTCCTACGGTTTCGTTGGACTTAAATCGCGAAGGGATGGAGAAGCCGGTCACCTGCTCAGGTGGCCGACTGATTGAGTTCGACGTTGAGGCCGAGCGAACGCAGCTCCTTGACCAGAACGTTGAAGGATTCGGGGATACCGGCCTCGAACGTGTCGTCGCCGCGCACAATGGCCTCGTAGACCTTGGTGCGGCCGGCCACGTCGTCCGACTTGACGGTCAGTATCTCCTGCAGCGTGTAGGCGGCGCCGTAGGCCTCGAGCGCCCACACCTCCATCTCGCCGAAGCGCTGGCCGCCGAACTGCGCCTTGCCGCCCAGCGGCTGCTGGGTGACGAGGCTGTAGGGACCGATCGAACGCGCGTGGATCTTGTCGTCCACGAGATGGTGCAGCTTCAGCATGTAGATGTAGCCGACGGTGACCTTGCGGTCGAACGGCTCGCCGGTGCGGCCATCGACCAGGTTCACCTGGCCCGACTTGTCGAGACCGGCCATCTCCAGCATGTCGACGACATCGGGCTCGTGCGCGCCGTCGAACACCGGCGATGCGAACGGCACGCCCTTGCTGAGGTTGCGCGCCAACTCGATCGTCTGTTCGTCGTCGAGATCGGCAATGTCGGTCTTGTAGGACTTCTCGCCGTAGATCTCGCGCAGGGTCTTGCGGACCTGCGCCACCGACGCCTCGCGCGCGCCGTTGACCATGTCGCCGATCTTCCTGCCGAGGCCCGCCGCGGCCCAGCCGAGGTGGGTCTCGAGGATCTGACCGACGTTCATGCGGGAGGGCACGCCGAGCGGGTTGAGCACGATGTCGACCGGCACGCCCTCTTCGAGATACGGCATGTCTTCCAGCGGCATGATGCGCGAGATGACGCCCTTGTTGCCGTGACGTCCGGCCATCTTGTCACCCGGCTGCAGCTTGCGCTTGGTGGCGACGAAGACCTTGACCATCTTCATCACGCCCGGCGGCAGTTCGTCGCCGCGCTGAAGCTTGTCGACCTTGCTGTCGAAGCGGTCCTGCAGGCGCTTCATCGACTCGTCGAACTGCTTGTTCGACGCCTCGAGCTCGGACTGGCGCTTGTCGGTCTTGACCGCGATCTGCCGCCACTGGCCGGGCGTGTACTCGCCCAGCACCTTGTCGGTGACGCGGGTACCCGGCTTCAGGCCCTTCAGTCCGCCGGCAACCGTCTGGTTCATCAGCATTTCCTGGAGCTGGCTGTAGAAGCTGCGTTCCAGGATCGCCTTTTCGTCGTCACGGTCCTTGGCGAGACGCTCGATCTCGTCGCGCTCGATGGCGAGCGCGCGCTCGTCCTTGTCGACGCCGCGGCGATTGAAGACGCGGACCTCGACCACGGTGCCCTCCACGCCCGGCGGCACCTTGAGCGAGGTGTCGCGAACGTCGGCGGCCTTTTCGCCGAAGATGGCGCGCAGCAGCTTCTCTTCCGGCGTCATCGGGCTCTCGCCCTTGGGCGTCACCTTGCCGACCAGGATGTCGCCCGCGTTCACCTCGGCGCCGATGTATACGATACCCGCCTCGTCGAGGTTCTTGAGCGCTTCCTCGCCGACGTTGGGGATGTCGCGGCTGATTTCTTCCTGGCCCAGCTTGGTGTCGCGGGCCATGACCTCGAATTCCTCGATGTGGATCGAGGTGAAGACGTCATCGCGCACGATGCGCTCGGACAGCAGGATCGAGTCCTCGAAGTTGTAGCCATTCCACGGCATGAACGCGACGAGCACGTTGCGCCCGAGCGCCAGTTCGCCGTCGCGGGTCGACGGACCGTCGGCCACGATGTCACCCCTCTTCACCTGGTCGCCGACCTTCACGAGCGGCTTCTGGGTGATGCAGGTGCTCTGGTTGGAACGCTGGAACTTCAGCAGGTTGTAGATGTCGACCGCCGGCCGGTCGGCGCCGAAGTCCTCGGTCGCACGAACCACGATGCGCATGGCATCGACCTGGTCGACAATGCCTGTGCGGCGCGCCGCGATGGCGACGCCAGAGTCGCGGGCCACCACTTCCTCCATGCCGGTGCCGACCAGCGGCGCCTCGGCCTGGATGAGCGGAACCGCCTGGCGCTGCATGTTGGAGCCCATCAGCGCGCGGTTGGCGTCGTCGTTCTCGAGGAACGGGATCAGCGCGGCGGCAACCGAGACGATCTGCTTCGGCGACACGTCGACGAAATCGATCGTCTCCGGCCGGCCGAGGATGTACTCGCCGCCCTTGCGGCATTGCACCAGCTCCGACACGAACTTGCCCTTGGCGTCGATCTCGGCGTTGGCCTGGGCGACCGTGTAGCGGCCCTCTTCCATTGCCGAAAGGTAGACGACCTCGTCGCTGACGCGGCTGTTCACGACCTTGCGGTACGGGCTTTCGATGAAGCCGTACTGGTTGACCCGCGCGTAGGTCGCGAGCGAGTTGATCAGGCCGATGTTCGGGCCTTCCGGCGTCTCGATCGGGCAGATGCGGCCGTAGTGCGTCGGATGCACGTCGCGCACCTCGAAGCCGGCACGCTCGCGCGTCAGTCCGCCCGGTCCAAGCGCCGAGAGGCGACGCTTGTGCGTCACTTCCGACAGCGGGTTGGTCTGGTCCATGAACTGGCTGAGCTGGCTGGAGCCGAAGAACTCGCGCACCGCCGCCGCCGCCGGCTTGGCATTGATCAGGTCGTGCGGCATCACCGTGTCGATGTCGATCGAGCTCATGCGCTCGCGGATCGCACGCTCCATGCGCAGCAGGCCGACGCGATACTGGTTCTCCATCAGCTCGCCGACCGAACGGACGCGGCGGTTGCCGAGGTGATCGATGTCGTCGATCTCGCCGCGGCCGTCCTTGAGGCCATGGAGAACCTTGACGACCGACAGGATGTCCTCGCGGCGCAGCGTCCGCTGCGTATCGGGCACGCCATCGAAGTCCAGCCGCATGTTCATCTTCACGCGACCGACCGGCGAGAGGTCGTAGCGGTCGAGATCGAACAGCAATCCCTGGAACAGGGTCTCGGCCTGGTCGATCGTCGGCGGTTCGCCCGGACGCATGACGCGGTAGACGTCGAGCAGCGCCTCTTCCCGGTTCGAGTTCTTGTCGGCCGCCAGCGTGTTGCGGATGTAGGGACCGACATTGACGTGGTCGATCGCCAGCGTCGGAAGAAGGTCGATGTCGACCTCCTCGAACATGTCGAGAACCGCCTGGGTGATCTCCTGGCCCGCCTCGACATAGATCTCGCCGGTCTTCTCGTTGATGATGTCGACCGCGGCGTAACGACCGAGCAGCTCCTCGGACGAAACGCGCATCTCCTTCAGGCCCTGCTCCTTGAGGCGGGCGAGAAGGCGCGGCGTCATCTTGGCGCCGGCCTCGGCGACGGACTTGCCGGTCTTGCCGTTCACCAGGTCATGGGTGAGCTTGACGCCCTTCATCGAGTCGCCATTGAACGGCGTATTCCAGCCGTCCTTCTCACGCTTGTAGACGACCTGCCCGTAGAATGCCGCGAGGATTTCCTCCGGCGACAGTCCCTGCGCCTCTGCGGGATCGAGCTGCTGGCCCTTGGCGATGGCGGCGGCGCGCTTCTTGGCGGTCGCATCGTTGTCGAGCGCCAGCAGCAGTGTGGTCACCGGGATCTTGCGGCGGCGGTCGATGCGCACGTGGATGAGATCCTTGGCGTCGAACTCGAAGTCGAGCCAGGAGCCGCGATAGGGAATGATCCGTGCGGCGAACAGGTACTTGCCCGAGCTGTGGGTCTTGCCCTTGTCGTGGTCGAAGAAGACGCCCGGCGAACGGTGCATCTGCGAGACGATCACGCGTTCGGTGCCGTTCACGATGAAGGTGCCGTTGTCGGTCATGAGCGGCATGTCGCCCATGTAGACATCCTGCTCCTTGATGTCGCGGATCGAGCGCGAACCGGCTTCCTCGTCGATGTCCCACACCACGAGCTGGAGCGTGACCTTGAGGGGCGCGGCGTAGGTGATCCCGCGCTGCTGGCATTCCTCGACGTCGTACTTCGGCTCTTCGAATTCGTACTTCACGAATTCGAGGCTCGAGCGCTCGGCGAAGTCCTTGATCGGGAACACGCCGCGGAAGACCTCCTGGAGGCCGGATTGCGTGCGCTTGGCCGCCGGAATCATCCGCTGCAGGAAGGTCTCATAAGACGACTTCTGAACCTCGATGAGGTTCGGCATCGGCGCCACTGATTCAATGTGGCCGAAGAAACGACGAATCCGTTTGCGCGTGTTGAAGGCCGTGGCCATCCTGCGTCCTCGAAGGTTCAAGGGCGGAGAAAATACCCACTGCTTTCTCGGAGCGCCCGGCCCGCCAGCCGTTCGCCCCATCCGTCGCAGCGGGCCACTTGTCGGAACGGACGTCTACGTCCGCTCGGAGAAGGGGCCCGAACGGGCCGGCCTCCCGAAGGAAGCCGGCCCGGCCGGAAACACCTCAGGTGAGTTCGACCTTCGCGCCCTCGGCCTCGAGCTTGGCCTTGAGCTTCTCGGCATCGGCCTTCGGCACGCCTTCCTTGACGGCCTTCGGAGCGGCTTCGACCAGGTCCTTGGCTTCCTTGAGGCCGAGACCGGTGATTTCGCGCACCGCCTTGATGACGTTGATCTTCTTGTCGCCGGCGGCGGCAAGAATGACGTTGAACTCGTCCTTCACTTCGGCCGGAGCGGCGGCGGCGCCACCAGCGGCTGCAACCGCGACCGGAGCGGCGGCGCTGACGCCCCACTTCGTCTCGAGCAACTTGCTCAGTTCGGCGGCCTCGAGGACCGTCAGGGCCGAAAGCTCTTCGACCAGCTTCTCTAGATTGGCCATTGTCTGTCTCCTAATATCCTGAACTTCGATTATCGTGATGTCGATTGGTTGACGACTGACCTACGCGGCCTTCGCGCCGTCTTCCTTGGCTCCGTAAGCTGAGAACACACGAGCGAGCTGACCCGCGGGTGCTGCAAGCACGCCAGCGATCTTGGTCGCCGGAGCCTGCAGTAGACCGATGATCTTGCCGCGCAGAGCATCGAGGGACGGCAGTGTGGCCAACGCCTGGACGCCAGCGACGTCCAGAAGATTTCCATCCAGTGCACCACCGACGATGCTCAGCTTCTCGTTGCCCTTGGCAAAGGCCGCAACGACCTTTGCCGCAGCCACGGGATCCTTGGAGTAGGCGATGGCGGTCGGCCCCGTGAACATGGGGCCGAGCGCCGTGAAGGGCGTACCCTCGAGGGCACGCAGCGTGAGCCTATTCTTCGTGACCTTGTAGCTCGCGCCGGCTGCCCTGATCTTGCGACGCAGGTCCGTCACCTCTTCGACGGTCAAACCGGACTGGCGAGTGATCACCATCAGGTTCGCGTCTTGGAAGGTGCGGTTCAGCTCGACGATCGCCTCGGCCTTTTCCGAACGATTCACGGCTTTCTCCAACTATGGCCCGACCCGGAGGATCCGGATGGGGCCGGCTGCGGTCAGACCACGCAGCCTCCGTTAGCGGGTTAGCGCGAACGGAGACCTTGCGGCCCGGTTCGACTGCCCCGGAAGTTCAGGCGCGTGCGCGCACGATCACGTGCAGCGTCGATTCCCTTGCCCCCGTCTGCGCTGGCGGGTTTCCCCTTTAGGCCCGTCCTCCTTGCATAAAGCGCGGAAGGCGAGGCACCGGCGGTCTCGGACAGGTGGAGCTCGAAACCTTGCGGCCTCTTCGCTCCCTCCACCGCCAGCCGAAACCGGCGATGAAATCTCAAAAACTTTCTTGCCGGCGCTTAGCTCAGCGCGCTGGCGGGGTCGAGCTTGATGCCCGGACCCATCGTGGAACTCAGCGAGACCTTCTTGATGAAGGTCCCCTTGGCGCCGGCCGGCTTGGCGCGGTTGATCGCACCGATCAGCGCCTTGACGTTGGCCGCGATCGCCTCTTCGCTGAACGAGGCCTTGCCGACACCTGCATGAACGATGCCAGCCTTCTCGGCGCGGAACTCGATCGAGCCGGCCTTGGCAGCCTTGACGGCGGCAGCGACGTCCTGCGTGACCGTACCGAGCTTGGGGTTCGGCATCAGGCCGCGCGGGCCCAGAACCTTACCCAGCCGGCCGACCACACCCATCATGTCGGGAGTGGCCACGCAGCGCTCGAAATTCATCTCCCCGGCCGTGATCTTCTCGGCCAGATCCTCGGCACCGACCAGATCGGCACCCGCGGCCTTGGCTTCGTCGGCCTTGGCACCGCGTGCAAACACCGCAACGCGCACCGACTTGCCGGTGCCGTTGGGCAGGGCGATCATGCCGCGGACCGCCTGATCGGCGTGGCGCGGGTCGATGCCCAGATTCATGGCAACTTCGATGGTCTCGTCGAATTTCGCCTTGGCATTCGCCTTGACGATCTTCACCGCCTCCTCGATGCCGTACATCTTGTCGCGGTCGACCGCGGTCGACGCCGTCGTGTATCGCTTGCCCCGGCTCATGGCGTTACTCCACCACCTGAAGGCCCATCGAGCGGGCAGAACCCACTATCTGGGCCATTGCCGACTCGACTGAATCGCAATTGAGATCGGGCATCTTCTGCACGGCGATCTCCTTAACCTGGGCCGTCGTCACCTTGCCGACGATCTGCGTGCCGACCGTCTTGGCACCGGCCTCGATGCCGGCGGCCTTCTTGAGGAAGAAGCTGACCGGCGGCGTCTTGGTGACAAAGGTGAAGCTGCGGTCCTGGAACACGGTGATGACCACCGGGATCGGCATGCCGGCGTCCATCTTCTGGGTGCGCGCGTTGAACTGCTTGCAGAATTCCATAATGTTGACGCCCTGCTGACCGAGCGCGGGCCCGATCGGCGGCGACGGATTGGCCTTGCCGGCCGGCACCTGCAACTTGACGTAGGCTTGGATCTTTTTGGCCATTACTGCCCCTCTCTGCTGGGCGGCGCGGTACGGCCATGGCAGGCCTCCCGCACCCTATTTCCCGCCTAACCCCTTGATCCCGAAGGATTCTTGGAGAAAATCGGCCTCATGAGAAAAGGCCGGCGCATGGCCAGCCCTTCCAAGGGCGCGGGGTGTAGCAATTTCGCCCGCACCGCACAACCCCCTTGTTTTCCTCCCCATTTGAATGGGGAAGCGGGATCTCAGATCTTCTCCACCTGAGCGTAGTCCAGCTCGACCGGGGTCGAACGGCCGAAGATCGAGACGGCCACCTTCAGGCGGGCGCGCTCCTCGTCCACATCCTCGACGGTGCCATTGAACGAGGCGAAGGGACCGTCGGCCACCTTGACCTGCTCGCCGATTTCGAAGCTGACCGCGGGCTTGGGCCGCTCCACGCCCTCCTGGACCTGGCGCAGAATGCGGCCGGCCTCACCCTCGGAGATCGGCACCGGCTTGCCGCGGCCGCCGCCACCCAGGAAACCCGTCACTTTTGCCGTGTTCTTGATCAGGTGCCAGGTGTCGTCGGTCAGGTCCATCTTCACCAGTACATAGCCCGGAAAGAACTTGCGCTCGGTCTGGACCTTGGCACCGCGGCGGACTTCGACGACTTCCTCGGTCGGTACCATGACCTGGGAAATCTCCTCGGCCAGGCCCTTCTTCTCGGCCTGCTCGCGGATCGATTGGGCGACCTTGTTCTCGAAGCCCGAGTAGGCGTGAACGACGTACCAGCGATGAGTCATCTCACGAAACCCCGAGCAACAGCTTTATGACGAAGGCGATGATCTTGTCGGCAACCAGGAAGAACAACGCCGCGATCACGACGAAGATGAAGACCATGGTGGTGGTGATCATGGTCTCGCGCCGGGACGGCCAGTTGACCCTCGCCACCTCGGCACGGACTTCGCGGACAAATTCGATTGGATTCTTTGTCATGATCGCCATTCTTCAAATAATGGCAGGAGCGGAGGGACTCGAACCCACGACCCTCGGTTTTGGAGACCGATGCTCTACCAACTGAGCTACACTCCTGCAGTCTGTCATCGCCGGTCCAAATCGCTCCGGCGACGACATCTCTATAGCACTACTTTACGACTTTGGTGACGACGCCTGCGCCGACGGTCCTGCCGCCTTCGCGGA
>CALFRN010000118.1 GCA_937919085.1 uncultured Reyranella sp. | reverse complement strand
CCCTGATGGGCAACCGCGGCTGCCTGCACGACGACAATCGCACCCTCAGCGGGCGTCGCTGGACGACGCGCGCGTGGGTGACCTGCGTGCTGTCGTTCAAGGGACGCCGCCGGCAGCTCATGCGGCCCGGCTACTACACGGAGCTGTTCTTTCTCGACGAGGCGACGGCCCTGGCAGCCGGCCATCGCCCCTGCGCCGAATGCCGCCGGGAGGCCTTTCGCCACTTTGTCGGTTGCTGGGCCACCGGCGCCGGCCGTGCCGGCGAGCGGGTGCGGGCGGCCGACATGGATCGCGCTCTCCATGCGGAGCGGATCGAGCGATGGCGCGGCAAGATCACCTTCGACGCGCCGCTCGCCGATCTGCCCGATGGCGTCATGATCGCCAGAGGCGGCGCGGCCTTCCTCAAGTGGGACGGCGCGGTGCGGCCGTGGTCCCTCGCGGGCTAGGCTCGGCAAGAACAGGAAGAATTTGTCCTCAGCCTCTCCAATGGAGCGAAGCCGAGGAGCGGCGCTTCCGGGAGAGCCGCGACTCCAGTGAGCATGTCGACTGGTGCAAGGCCCGCCGCGTGCGCCTGCCGAACCTCAAGCCGTCGACGACCGCGATCTCGCTGCGCCTGCCGGTGTCGCTTCTCGACCGCATCAAGGTCGCCGCCAACAAGGGTGACGTGCCCTATCAGTCGCTCATCAAGACTTGGCTGACGGAAAAGACGGGAAACGGCTGAGGGCTTTTCTTCTCCTCCCTCGCGCTCTTGCGCGGGTCGCGGCTATGGCCGCCTGCGGCCATAGCCGCCAGATGCCCGTAGGGCGGAGGGGGTCGTCGACAGGCGTGCATTCATCGATGCTTCCGACCCCCTTCGCCGCGTAAGACGCGGCACTTCCCCCGCTTCGCGGGGGCAGAGAAGAAATCGGAGGAGAAGTGTTCCCTCACGCCTCGCGCGTCACTCCTCGCGTGTGGCGGTGTGATAGGCCTTCGAAATCACCTGCCAGCGGCCATCGACCTTCAGCAGCGTCAGGTAGTCGGTGAAGTAGCGCGGCGGGATCTGGCATTCGACCTTGGCAAAGGCCGTGGCCGGGCCGGAGAAATCGATCGACACGATGCGGTCGGCGCGCGGGCTGCCCTTGGATTTGGCCGATGGACGGCCTTCCACCATCTTGAACCAGTCGGCCCGCGGCATGTCGACCGCCTTGCCGTCGCCGGCGGCATAGAGATGCGAGGCGGGATGGAACGCTTCGCCGAGCTTCTTCGTATCGCCCTCGTGGAGGCCGTCGAAATAGACCTGCAGTACCTTCTCGATCGCCGCGACGTCGGAACTCATGTCTTCTCTCCCTGGTTCAGATGGCACCGTTGGGCGCAACCAAAATCTTGCCGTTGCGCCCGCCCTTGTCGGCGTGCGCGAGCGCGTCCTTGATCCTGTCGATCGGATATATGGTGTCGACCGGCGCATTCAACGTGCCGGCCACCACCTGTCCGGCGAGATCGGCATAGATCGCGCGGATTTTTTCCGGGCTGCGCCTGGCGAGCCCGCGCCCCAGCATGAAGCCGGTGAGCCTGACGCCGCGATAGATGAAGTTGCTGCGCCCGATCTTCGGATCCTCGCCGCTCATCGAGCCGTAGTGCACCACCGTGCCGTCGGTCCCAACACACTCGACGAGGCGGCCGGTCGCGGCGCCGCCGATCGCCTCGACGCCCAGCCTGATGGCGGCGTTGTCGGTGGCGGCGGCGACCCGGGCGGCGAGATCGTCGCCATCGACGATCACGACGTCGGCGCC
>CALFRN010000117.1 GCA_937919085.1 uncultured Reyranella sp. | reverse complement strand
GCGCTGAAGCCCGGCGACTTCATCCACGACATGTCGATCCGCCTCACGGTCGACAACAAGTTCACCATCGTCGATGTCGATGCGGTCACCGACAAGTCGCCATACCGGGTGTGTGGCGATATCGCCCCGGACTTCCGGAAGCTGATCGGCCTCACGATCGGCGGCGGCTTCCATCGCGCCGTCCGCGAGCGGCTGGGCGGCATCCACGGCTGCACGCACATCGTCGAGCTGCTGGGCCCGGTCGCGACCACGGCCTTCCAGACCGTGTCATCGGGCAAGGCCCGCGAACTCAATCGCGCACACCGCGCAAAAAACGGCGGCCCGCCCCGCCCCGAGACGGCACCCAGGCCCCGCCGCAAGCCCTACGTCATCGACACCTGCCACGCCTGGGCGGCCGACGGTCCCGTCGTGAAGCGCTGGGCACCCGACTTCTATACCGGCCCCGACGCCGAAGCTGTCCGAACCGCCGCGGCCGGCAAGGATATCGAGATGGAGGGCTAGCGCCGCGCCGCGTCTTCCGCCGGCGTGAGCGTGGTGAGGGCCAAGGCATGCAGGCCGGCGGCGAACTCCTCGGTCAGCGCGGCATAGACCTGACGCTGACGCGCGACACGGCTCTGGCCCTCGAAGGCGGCCGAGACGATTTCGACCTTGAAATGGGTCTCGCCACCCTCGCGCCAGCCGGCATGGCCGTGATGCCGCGCGGACTCGTCCTCGACGTCAAGACGCAGCGGCTCGAACTGCCGCCTGAGCTTGCTGTCAATCCCGATCGCCACCCTGCCCATTGATCGCCTCTCTTGCCCGGCAAAACCCTAGAACTCATATTACCCCAATGGCACGACGGCGAGCTAAACCCTTGACGGCGACTGACGGCGCGCAGTCGCAGCAGCGCGTCTGCGAGGCGGCCGGCTGCCGGCTGCAGGGCGAGTTCCGCGCCCCCTGGGCTCGCGACCGCCTGAATGCCTATCGCTGGTTCTGCCTCGAGCATGTCCGCGAATACAACAAGAAGTGGGACTATTTCGCCGGCCTCGGAGCGGAACAGATCGAGGCCCATATCCGCGCCGACACCACATGGCGCCGCCCGGTCTGGCCGCTGGGCGCGCGGCGCAGCAGCAACCTCTATCCCCACTTCAACGACCCGTTCGGCCTGGCCGACGATGCCGGCCTCGGCGAAAAGCCGCCGCCGCAAGACGATGGCAGCGAGCAACTGACCCCGGCCGAACGCGATGCCTTGGGTGTGCTCGAACTTTCATGGCCGTCGACGCAGGCCGACGTGAAGACGCGCTACAAGGCGTTGGTGAAGCGGCATCATCCCGATGCCAATGGTGGTGCCCGCGAGGCCGAGGAAAAACTGAAGGCCATCAATGCGGCCTATTCCACTCTGCGGGTCTCGGAGCGACTTCCCGCCGCATAGCCCGCCTCGCACGGGGCAGCATCGGCGATTTGGCCGCTTGCAGCGCACAAACTGGCCTGCGACACTAGGCTTTGCCCGCGCTTTGGCGGGCTTTGTTTTGCAGGATCTTGTGTGATGGCTTCTACGACGACCGCAGCCCAGCAGAATCTGTCGGGCGTGCCGGATATCAAGGTTTCCGCCCGTCAGCTCTTCGGTATCGACACCGACATGGAAGTGCCGGCGTTCAGCGTCCAGACCGAGCATGTCCCGCAGATGGACGACGCCTATCTGTTCGACCACGACACGACGATGGCAATCCTTGCCGGCTTCGCCCACAACCGCCGCGTCATGGTCCAGGGCTATCACGGCACCGGCAAGTCGACCCACATCGAGCAGGTCGCGGCGCGCCTCAACTGGCCCTGCATCCGCGTCAATCTCGACAGCCACATTTCCCGTATCGACCTGATCGGCAAGGACGCGATCGTGCTGCGCGACGGCAAGCAGATCACCGAATTCCGCGAAGGCATCCTGCCCTGGGCGCTGCAGAACCCGACGGCCCTGGTGTTCGACGAATACGACGCCGGACGCGCCGACGTCATGTTCGTGATCCAGCGCGTGCTCGAGGTCGAAGGCAAGCTTACCCTGCTCGACCAGAACAAGGTGATCCGGCCACATCCGTCCTTCCGCCTGTTCTCGACCGCCAACACGGTCGGCCTCGGCGACACCACCGGCCTCTATCACGGCACCCAGCAGATCAACCAGGGCCAGATGGACCGCTGGTCGATCGTGACGACCCTGAACTACCTGCCGCACGACCAGGAAGTGAACATCGTCATCGCCAAGACGCCGACCTATGACAACGATGAGGGCCGCAAGATCGTGGCCGCCATGGTGGCGCTGGCCGATCTCACCCGGGCCGGCTTCATCGCCGGCGACATCTCGACCGTGATGTCGCCGCGTACAGTGATCACCTGGGCCGAAAATGCCCGCATCTTCGGCGGCGATATCGGCTTTGCCTTCCGTCTCACCTTCCTGAACAAGTGCGACGAGGTCGAGCGCAGCACGCTCGCGGAGTATTATCAGCGCTGCTTCGGCAAGGAACTGCCGGCAAGCAGCGGCAAGGGCGGCAAGCTGCACTGAGAGGGCCCGAATGGCCAAGGACTCCACGCCCCTCGAGGAATTCCGGCGCGTTACCGCCACCACGATGCGGGCGGTTTCACGCAAGGACGTAAACGTCTCGTTCGTGCCCGATGGCGGCTCGCTGCTGGGCAGCGAGGCGCGCATCAGCGTGCCGGCGCGCGACCTGCCGGTCGAGGACGTAAGTCGTGTCCGCGGCGAAGCCGATTCGATGGCACTGAAACTACGCCACCACGATCGCAAGACGCATCTGCGCCGCGTGCCCCGCGGCGAAACCGCCCGCGGGATCTTCGAGGCGGTCGAGCAGGTCCGCGTCGAGGCCCTGGGCGCGCGCAAAATGGCGGGCGTCGCCGACAATCTCGCCGCCCTGTGGCGCCAGCGCTCCGACCAGCGTGGCCATGCCCGCATCAAATCCAAGGAAGACGCGCCGATCGCCGATGTCATCGGCCTGATCGCCCGCGAGCAGCTCCTCGGCGCCCAGCCACCCGAATCGGCCAGGGCGATGGTCGATCTGTGGCGTGCCGACATCGAGTCCGCCGCCGGCCGCGACTTCCAGAAGCTCAAGGACCTGCTCGGCAACCAGGAAGCCTTCGCGCGCGCCGCGCGCCAGCTGATCCGCGACCTCAAGCTCGGCGACGAGACATCGGACCTGCAGGACGACGATACCGAGGACTCGCAGGACCAGGAGAACGCCGACGGCCAGTCGAACGAGACCGGCGACGACAACAGCGATTCCAGCGAGACCCAGGGTTACGGCGCCCAGGGCGAGGAATCCGAGGACGCAAGCGACCAGGAAGACGCTTCCGAAACCGCCGCCGACCAGGCCCAGACCGAAATGCAGATGGGCTCGGGCGACGAGGAAGAGCCGGGCCGCGCCGAGCGCCCGTGGCTGCCGCCCGGCGCGCTCTCCAATGAGCCCCTGGGCCAGCAGTATCACGCCTATTCGACCAAGTTCGACGAGATCGTCGATGCCGATCAGCTCTGCGACGCCGAGGAGCTGGGACGGCTGCGCAACCATCTCGATCAGCAGCTCTCGCACCTGCAGGGCGTGATCGGCAAGCTCGCCAACCGCCTGCAACGACGGCTGATGGCCCAGCAGAACCGGTCGTGGGAATTCGACCTCGACGAGGGCACTCTCGATGCCGCGCGGCTGGCCCGCATCGTCGTCGATCCCATGCATTCGCTGTCCTTCAAGAAGGAACAGGACACCACGTTCCGCGACACCGTGGTGTCACTGCTGATCGACAATTCCGGCTCGATGCGCGGCCGGCCGATCACCGTGGCGGCGATGAGCGCCGATATCCTCGCTCGCACGCTTGAGCGCTGTGGCGTGAAGGTCGAGATCCTGGGTTTCACGACGCGCGCCTGGAAAGGCGGCCAGAGCCGCGAACAGTGGCTGGCCGCCGGCAAGCCCGCCAATGCCGGCCGCCTCAACGACCTGCGCCACATCGTCTACAAACCGGCCGATGCGCCGTGGCGGCGCGCGCGCAAGAACCTCGGCCTGATGCTGCGCGAGGGAATCCTCAAGGAGAACATCGACGGCGAGGCGCTGTTGTGGGCGCACAACCGCCTGCTGTCGCGCACGGAAGAGCGCAAGATCATGATGGTGATCTCCGACGGCGCGCCGGTCGACGATTCGACGCTGTCGGTCAATCCCGGAAACTACCTGGAGCGCCACCTGCGCGACGTCATCGAGTGGATCGAGACTCGTTCGCCGGTCGAGTTGATCGCCATCGGCATTGGCCATGATGTCACCCGCTACTACCGCAAGGCCGTCACCATCGTCGACGCAGATCAGCTCGGCGGGACGATGATGGAGCAGCTGGCCTCGCTGTTCGAAGAAGAAAGCATGAAGGACGTGAGGTCGGCCCGCGG
>CALFRN010000116.1 GCA_937919085.1 uncultured Reyranella sp. | reverse complement strand
CCGGCCTGCGGCGCCGGGGTGTCGGCGCGCCGATGCGCCTGCATGACGTGCTGCGCGGCACCGACCATGTCCTCATCGTGCATCTCCTGCCGGGGGCGGTGGCGGATCTTGCCGCTTTCGCGCGGGAGATCGCGCCGCGTTCGGCTCTCCCTCTCCGGATCGTGGGAATCGCGGCCGACGACGTCGGGGTCGATCCGCCAGGCATCGCCTGCTATCGCGATTCCGACGGCATATTCGCGAAGGTGTTCGGTCCTCCGGGCGCTGCCTTCCTGGTCCGGCCGGACGGATATGTCGGCTGGCGCGGCTCGTCGTATCGCGACGACGGGTTGCCGACCTACTTGGATGGAATGTCGCGCCGGTAGCGCCTCTACGCCGCCTGCTGCGCCACCGTCGGCCCGTCGCTGCGGGTGGTGGTGCGGCGCATGTCGCGCACGATGGCCAGATCGTCGAAGCGGCGCACTCGATGCATGGTGGTGCGGTTGTCCCACATCACGAGATCATGCTTCGTCCAGCGATGGACGTAGACGAACTCCGGCTGCGTGGCGTGTTCCATCAGGTCGCGCGCGAAAGCCATCGCCTCGGGCCGCGGCCAGCCGACGATCGCGCCGATATGGGCCGACAGATACAGCGACTTCCGTCCCGTCACGGGATGCGTGCGCACCAGGCGCTGCAGCACCGGCTTCATCGAAACGCGCTCGTCGGGCAGGAACTCGGTGAAACCGAGCTGCTGGCGCGAATAGATCAGCGAGTGCTCGCAGACCAGATCCTCGACCTCGGCCTTGGTCGCGGCATCGAGCGCGTCGTAGGCCGCGCGCATGTCGGCGAACTCGGTGTTGCCGGCGTCGGTCGTGACGATGCGACCACTCAGGATCGAGTAGCGGGCCGGCACGGCGCGGAACGAGGCGTCGGAATGCCAGAGCCGGTTGCCGAGCGCCGCCATGCGGCGCTTGTTGTCGCGCGCGAGCTTGGCGCCGGTCCTGTCGAGGTTGGAGACGTCGGCGAAGGTCGGCGCGAGACGGAGTTCGCTGGCGCGCACTGTCGAATTGGCGCCTTCCTCCAGCGGCCCGAAATTGCCGGTGAAGTCGAGCTGCTGCTCGTCGGTGAGATCCTGGCCGGGCAGCACCAGCACGGCGTGCCTGTCCATGCCGGCTTCGACGGCGGCGACTTCGGCCGCGGTCTGCGGACGGCGCGCGTCGATGCCGGTCATGACGGCGCCGATGTGGGGATGAAGGGCACGTATGTCGATCGGCATCATGACCTCGCGAAGGGAAGCCTAGCGTAACGCTGCCGCGATATTACCACCGTCCACGGTAATGACAGCGCCTGTCGTTTTCGTCGCTTTGGCCAGCGAAACGAAGGCCTGCGCGACATCGTCGGCCGTGACTTCGAGGCCGAGCAGGTTGCCGCCCATGTAGTCGGCCTCGCTGAGGCCGCGCGCCCGTGAACGTTGGGCGATCATGTCGTCGTTGAGCAGGCCGGTGCGGATGCGGTCGGCATTGACGGCGTTGGAACGAATGCCATCGGCGCCGTAGTCGAGCGCGTATTGTCGGCTGAGGAACAGGGTTGCCGCCTTTGGCAGGCCATAGGGTCCGAAATCGGCACCGGGATTGATCGCCTGCTTGGACGCATTGAACAGCAGGCAGCCGCCGAACGCCTGCGCCTTCATGATCCGCACGGCGTTCTGCGCCACGCTCTGGTGCGCCCAGAAATTGAGTTCGAAGCTCTGTCGCAGGACGGCCTCCTCGACCTCGCCGATCTTGCCCTGCCAGGCAGCACCTGCGTTGGAGACCACGATGTCGACGCCGCCATATGTCGACGCAACCTTGTCGAAGGCAGCGCGCACCGAGGCGGGGTCGGTGACGTCGCAGGCGATGCCGAGGCCTTTCACCTTGGACACGTCGCGATCGAGCACGGCGACCTCGGCGCCTTCGCGCGCGAAGGCCGCGGCCGTCGCCGCGCCGATGCCCGAGCCGCCGCCGGTCACGACCACGATGCGGCGCGCCAACGGCTTCTCGGCCGCGGCACTGAGCTTGGCCTGTTCGAGCGACCAGTATTCGATGTCGAAAATGTCGGGTTCGGGAATGCACTCGTAGGTGCCCAGCCGTTCGGCGTCGGCGATCACCGCCACAGTCGTCTCGGCGAGATCGGCCGCGATTTTGGCGTCCTTCGACGTGTTGCCGAGCCCGAACAGGCCAAGGCCCGGCACCAGCACGACGCGCGGGATCGGATCGAGTTCCTTCTTGGCCGGCATCTGCTTGGCATTGTGGCGCGCGAAATAGGCGTGATAGGCCGCGACGTAGGCATCGAGTGCCGCCTTGGCGTCCTTGCTGAAGGTGTCGAGCTTGCCGGCGGCGGGCGCCGGCACGATCAGCGGCGTTCCTTTGGTGCGGATCGCATGGTCGGGCGTCACCGGACCCTGCTGGCTGTAGCGCGCGACGTCCTTGCCGCCGACAAAGGCCAGGATCTCCGGTCCGGTGCGGAACTCGAACACGAAGCGCTGCGCCGCCTCGCGGCCGCCGCTCTTCGCCGGCAGCGACATCAATCCGCGCAGGATCGGGGCGACCTCGGCGGCGCTGGCGATCTTCTTGGGCAGCGTGGCGCCGGCGAAAATCTTGCGCGTTTCCCTGGCGAGGCGCTTCTCCGCGAGCGTCACCAGATCGATCATGCGGACATAGGCTTCTTCGGCGGTGGCGCCCATCGAGAAGATGCCGTGCTTGAGCAGGATCAGGCCCTCGACGTCGGGATGGGCGGCCGCGATCTCGTCGGTTCTCTTGGCCAACGCGAAGCCCGGCATGACGTAGGGCACCAGGGCGGCGCGCTTGCCGAAGACATCGCGTGCCAGCGCCTCGCCGTCGGGCTGGTCGGTCAGCGACAGCACGGCGTTGGAATGGGTGTGGTCGATGAATTTGTGCGGCAGGAAGGCGTGCAGCAACGTCTCGACCGACGGGTTGGGCGACTTCGAGTCGAGCAGGTTGCAGCGCTGGACGTTGACCATGTCCTCGTCGCTGAGCGCCTGCAGGCCCTTCAGTTCGCCGAGCGGCGCCAGGCGCACCGCCGGCAGGCCAGGCGCCTCGATGGTGCCCATGTCCCAGCCGCTGCCTTTTACGCAGAGCACCTCGACCCGGTGGCCGGTGATGTCGACTGCAGCGGTCTTGACCGAGGTGTTGCCGCCGCCGTGCAGCACCAGCCGCGGCTCGCCGCCCAGCAGCCGCGTGGTGTAGACGCGCAGCGCCAGGTCCTCGCCGATGCCCCGGGCGGCGTGATGGGCGATGGCTGCCTTGGCGTCGCTGTCGGTCCAGAGATTGTCCATGGGCGCCTTCTACCCCGCGGGCTCGATGCCGGCATCCTTGGCGATCTTGATCCAGGTCGCGATCTCTTTTTCCTGGTAGGGGCGGAACGCCGCGGGATCGCGGAGATCGACGGTGAAGCCAAGCCCGTCGATGCGCTCGACCACGGCAGGCTTGCCGAGGCTGGTCATGATCTCCTGCGACAGGCGGGCCAGGATCGGCGCGGGCGTGCCGGCCGGGGCGAAGAAGGCGGCCCACGACGAGGCGTTGGCGCCCGACACGCCCTGCTCTTCCAGGGTCGGCACGTCGGGCAGCTTGGCATTGCGCTTGGCACTGCCGATGGCGACGGCGCGCATCTTGCCGGCCTTGATGTGAGGCAGCACGCTGGGCAGCGTCGAATTGGAAACGTCGACGCGTTCGCCGATGATGTCCTGCACCAGCGGCGCGGCGCCACGGTAGGGCACGTGGGTCATCTTGGTTCCGGTGCGTTCCATGAACAGTTCGGTCGACAGGTGCGAGCCCGAGCCGATGCCGGTCGAGCCGAAGTTGAGCGCGCCGGGCTTTTCCTTGGCCAGCTTGATGACGTCCTGGATCGTCTTGGCCGGCAGGTCGTTGCGCACGACGAACACGTGCTCGAAGGCCCCGGCACCGGCCAGCGGCGCGAAGTCCTTGATCGCGTCGTAGCCCGGCTCCTTCAGCATGAACATGTTGTTGCCGTGCGTCTGGTTGTTGCCGAAGGTGATGGTGAGCCCGTCAGGCTTGGCCTTGGCGACGGCGCGCGTGCCGATCGCGCCCGAGGCACCGGAGACGTTCTCCACGATCACCTGCTGGCCCAGTCGCTCGGCCATGTCGGCGGCGACGATTCGGGCGATCGTGTCGGTCGGCCCGCCGGCCGGGTAGGCGACGACCATCTTGATCGGCTGGGACGGCGCCCAGGTCTGCGCCAGCGCCGGCCGGACGAACGGTCCGGCAGCCAGGCCGGCGGCAAAAAGACGACGCGTCAACATGACTTGCTTCCCTCAGTTGTGTGAGATGACGATCTTGCCGAAATGGCCCTGGCCCTTGAGGTGCCGGTAGGCCTCCTTCGCCTCGGCGAAGGCGAACACCCTGTCGATCACCGGCTTCAGGCCGTTGGCTTCGATGGCGCGGTTCATGGCCTCGAACATCTGCTTGCTGCCGACATAGAGGCCCTGCACGCGAAGACTCCGCCGCAGGATCGGTATCGGGTCGACCTGGGCCATGCCCGTCAACAGGCCGATGACGGCGATGCGGCCGCCGATACGCGTCGCCATGAACGACCGCGGCAGTGTGCCGGCGCCGCCGACCTCGACCGTGACGTCGGCGCCGCGGCCACCGGTGAGCCTGAGCGTTTCCTGATCCCAGTCGGGCGTGGCCTTGTAGTCGATCACCGCCTCGGCGCCCATTTCCTTAAGACGCTTCGCCTTGGCGGGCGAACTCGAGGTCGCGATCACCCGGGCGCCGAACATTCGTGCGAACTGCAGCGCGAAGATCGAGACGCCGCCCGAGCCCTGGATCTGGACGATGTCGCCGGCCTTGAGGTTGCCGATCTCGACCAGCGCGTGCCATGCCGTCAGCCCGGCGCAGGGCAGCGTCGCGCCCTCCTCGAAACTCATGCCGGCGGGCAACCGCACGACGCCGTCTTCCTCGAGTACGGCCAGCTCGGTCAGCATGCCATCGATCGCGCCACCCATGGCCGAGGCCATGGCCGTGTCGTCGATCGCGCCGCCGATCCACTTCTGCATGAAACAGCCGGCGACCCGATCGCCCACCTTGACGCGGCTGACGCCGGGCCCGACGGCCACGACCTCGCCGGCGCCGTCCGACAGTGGGACCAGGTCGGGCTTGGGTGCCGCGCGCGCGTACTGCGCCTCGATGGTGAGCAGGTCGCGGTAGTTGAGGGACGTGGCATGCACGCGGACCAGCACCTGGCGCGGACCCGGCGTCGGGTCGGGCCGTTCGACCAGGGCAAGCGAGTCGATGCCCTTGGGCGAGGGGATCACGTAGCACTTCATTGTTGGCCGCCTTTCAACTCGAGAACCGTCTTGGCCATCACGGCCTCCTGGTCCCACGGAAACAGGATCCAGGTATCCTGGCTCACTTCGGTAATATAGCTGTCGACGACAGGCCTGCCCGCGGGCTTGGCATAGACCGTGGCGAAATGCGCCTCGGGCAGCATGGCACGCACGGCACGGGCGGTGACCCCGGTATCGACCAGGTCGTCGACGATCAGCCAGCCCTTGCCCTTGTCCTGCTCGGCGGTCGTGCCTTTCAGCAGTTCGACCTTGGCGCCGCGCTCCATGCGGTCGTAGGTCGAGCAGCACACGGTGTCGATCAGCCGGAGATTCAGTTCGCGGGCGATGATGGCGGCCGGTACCAGCCCGCCCCGGGTGACCGCGACCAGACCCTTGAAGGGCCCGAGGTCGGCCAGCCGCCACGCCAGGGCCCGCGCGTCGCGGTGCAATTCCGTCCAGGAGACGGGAAACATCTTGTTGTAGCCGGCGCTGGTCGCCATTCGACTTCGTCTCCCCGGGCCTGCCCAGTTTGGCTTGCCCCCGTGCAGGCGCTGGATTAACAGCTTCCGGCGACGCAATGAAGATCGCAAATCGGGTTAGCGTAGACGGAGACCGCGGGATCATGGGAATCGAGTTTTCGCCCGCCTTCTGGAGCGGTCTCACCCAGATCATTCTGATCGATATCCTGCTCGCCGGGGACAATGCGCTGGTCATTGCGCTGGCTTGCCGCAACCTGGAAAAAAAGCATCAATGGCCGGCCATCATGGCTGGTACCGGCGGCGCGATCGTTCTCCGGATCATTTTCGTGCTGATTGTCGATCAGCTGATGCAGATTTCCTTTCTCAAGCTCGTCGGTGGTCTGCTGCTGCTGTGGATCGGCGTGAAGCTTGTCCAGGGCGACGAAAGTCATGGCGACGACGTAAAGGGGGCGAGCTCCTTGTGGGGTGCCATTCGCACCATCATCATCGCCGACGCGGTGATGAGTCTCGATAACGCGATCGCCATCGCGGCCGTGGCCAAGGGTGACACGGTCTTGATCGTTCTCGGTCTGCTGATCAGCATCCCGCTGGTCGTCTTCGGTGCCCAGCTCATCATGGCAATGGTGGGCCGGTTCCCGATCATCATCGTTTTCGGCGGAGGGTTGCTGGGTTGGATCGCGGGCAACACCATCGTCAGCGATCCGGCCTACGCCGACCACCTGGTCGCGGCTTTCGCGCATGCCAAACTCGCTTTCGAGATCCTTGGCGCTGCAATCACCGTAGGGTTGGGCAGCCTCCTGCAGTACCGGGCCCGCCGTCGTCGACGCGAAGATCCTGTCGACCTTGCGGTCGATTCCAGCAAGAAGAAGGAGTAGCGAGATGACCACGATGAAGGCTATCCTGGTGGCAGCCGACGGCTCAAACCAGGCTGATCGTGCGTTGAAGCACGCTCTCGAACTGATCGCGTCGGGCCTCGCATCGGAGCTTCATATTCTCAACGTGCAGCCGAACTTGAGCTCTCGCGTCGCGTCGTTCATTTCGCGCGAGCAGATCGAGGCGTATCATCGCGAAGAAGGCGAGAAGGCACTGTCGTCGGCCGTTGCCATTGCCAAGCAGGCTTCCGTTCCGGCCAAGACGCATATCGGCGTCGGGCGCCAAGGCGAGATCGTTGCCGATTTCGCAAAGAAGCTTGGTGCTGGACTTGTCGTTCTCGGCACGCGCGGCCATACCGGTCTCGCCGGCGTCCTGCTGGGCTCGGTCGCGCAGGATGTGATTGCCCACTCCAGCGTGCCCGTCACACTCGTCAAGTAGCAATCCCAGCCGGGAAAGCGTAAAACGCGGCCCTACAGGAGGGGCGCGCGTTGGGCGAGGAGATGTGGCGAAACCAGGTGCTGGCGCCCTTTGCCACCCTGCCGTGGCACAGCCGGGGCCGCTTGCACGCCGAGCCGGACTCGCCCAGCCGCAGTCCCTTCCAGCGCGACCGCGACCGCATCATCCATTCGACGGCGTTCCGCCGGCTGAAGCACAAGACGCAGGTGTTCGTCTATCACGAGGGCGATCACTATCGCACCCGGCTGACCCACTCGCTGGAAGTCGCGCAGATCGCGCGCACGATCTGCCGCGTCCTGCGCCTCGACGAGGACCTCGGCGAGGCGGTGGCGCTGGCCCACGATCTTGGCCACACCCCGTTCGGCCATGCGGGCGAGGAGGCGCTGCACGCGGCCATGAAGAGCTATGGTGGCTTCGACCACAACGCCCAGACGCTGCGTATCCTGACCAAGCTCGAGGAACGCTACGCCGAGTTCAATGGCCTCAACCTCACCTGGGAGACGCTGGAAGGCGTGGTCAAGCACAACGGCCCGCTGGTCAAGGAAGGCCGCACGCTGCCGCAACTGCCGGCCGCCATCGTCGAATATTGCCAGGACCACGATCTCGAACTGGGTGGCCACGCCGGCCCCGAGGCGCAGGTCGCGGCGCTGAGCGACGACATCGCCTACAACAACCACGACATCGACGACGGCCTGCGTGCCGGCCTGTTCGAAATTGCCGATCTCATGGATCTGCCGCTGGTCGGCGAGATGTTCTCGATCGTGACCCAGAAATACCCCGGCATCGAGCAGGCGCGGCTGATCCATGAAGCGGTCCGGCGCGTCATCAACGCCATGGTCGAGGACGTGCTGGGCGAGACCCGCCGGCGCCTGAAGGAGGCGGCGCCTCAGACGGTGGCCGACATCCGCGATCTTGGCCGGCCGGTTGTGGCGTTCTCCGTGCGCATGGCCGAGACCGACCGTACGGTGAAGGCGTTCCTCTACAAGCGCATGTACGAACACTGGAAGCTCAACCGCTCGCATTCCAAGGCGCGTCGCGTCGTGGCCGACCTGTTCGGCCTGCTGTTCGCCGAGCCGAACTGCCTGCCCTCCCCGTGGCGGGAGAAAGCCGAGCAGGCCGACACCCCGGCCCGCGCCCGCGTGGTCGCCGATTACATCGCCGGCATGACCGACCGTTTCGCCCTCGACGAGCACAGACGGCTCTTTGATCTCTATGAATAAAGCTGCAATACCCCGCGCATGAATCCCTACCGCCATTTCATCGGCGTGATCATCGCGGCGCTGAAATCCATGCAGGCCGCGGGCGAATTGCCCGAAACGCTCGACTTCTCCGCCATCACCGCCGAGCCGCCGCGTGATGCGGCGCACGGCGATATCGCCACCAATGCCGCCATGGTGCTGGCCAAGGCCGCGGCCAGGAAACCGCGCGACATCGCCGAGCCGCTGCTGCAGAGGCTCAAGGCCAATGCCGACGTGGTCGACGGCGCCGTGGCGGGCCCGGGCTTCATCAATCTCAAGATCGCCGACGCCTTCTGGCGCGAGCGGCTGGCCGAGTGCCTGGCGGACGGTCTCGCCTACGGCGATTCCCGGATGGGTGAAGGACACGCCGTCAACGTCGAATACGTCTCGGCCAACCCGACCGGGCCATTGCACGTGGCGCATGCGCGCGGCGCGGTGGTGGGCGATGCGCTGGCCAACCTGCTGCACAAGGCGGGCTACGCCGTCACCAAGGAATACTACATCAACGACTCGGGCGCGCAGGTCGACAAGCTCGGTCAGTCAACCTACCTGCGCTACCGCGAGGCACTGGGCGAGACCATCGGCGCGATTCCCGAAGGTCTCTATCCCGGCGAGTATCTCAAGGACGTTGGCGCCGCGATCGCCCAACGTGACGGCGCGCGCTGGATCGACAAGCCCGAAGCCGACTGGCTGCCCGAGATGCGCAGCTTCGCGGTCGCCACCCTGATGGCCGAGATTCGCGCGGATCTCGAGACGCTCGGCGTCGATATCGATGTCTTCTCGTCGGAGCGGGCGCTGGTTGAGAGCGGTGCCGTCGACAGCGCCTTCGAGGAACTCAGCCGGCAGGGACTGATCTACCAGGGCCGGCTCGAACCGCCCAAGGGCCAGAAGCCCGACGACTGGGAAGATCGCGAGCAGACCCTGTTCCGGGCGACGCAGTTCGGCGACGAGGTCGACCGGCCGCTGAAGAAGTCCGACGGCGGCTGGACCTACTTCGCCAACGATATCGCCTATCACCACGACAAGTACCGCCGCGGCTTCCTCGACATGATCGATGTCTGGGGGGCCGACCATGGCGGCTACGTCAAGCGCATGCGGGCGGCGGTCAGCGCGATAACCGGAGGCAAGGGCGAACTCGACGTCAAGCTCTGCCAGCTCGTGCGCGTTCTGAAGAACGGCGAACTTGTGCGGATGTCCAAGCGCGCCGGCACCTTCGTGACCTTGCGCGACCTGCTCGACGAGGTTGGTCCCGACGTGGTCCGCTTCACCATGCTGACGCGGAAGAACGATGCCGCGTTCGATTTCGACCTGGTCAAGGCCACCGAGCAGTCGCGCGATAATCCCGTCTGGTATGTCCAGTATGGTCACGCGCGCACCCGTTCGGTGATGCGCCAGGCGGCGGCGGCGGGTATCAGCGCGGACGGTCTGGCGACCGCGCCACTCGACCGGCTGGTCGATTCGAGCGAACTGGCGCTGGTGCGGCTGATCTCCCAGTGGCCGCGCCAGGTCGAGGCGGCGGCGGTGGCCCACGAACCGCATCGCATCGCCTTCTATCTGAACGATCTTGCCGCGGCCTTTCATGCCCACTGGAATCGCGGCCGCGAGGAACCGGGGCTCAGGTTCGTGATCGATGGCGATTCAGATCTCACCCGGGCGCGTCTGGCATTGGTACAGGCGGTGGGTTTTGTGATATCATCGGGGTTAAAGGTCTTCGGCGTAACACCCGTCGATGAAATGAGATAAAAAATGCACATCCGCCGGCCCCCCTCCGGCGACGGTCCAACGATCTACCGACCGAGTGAGTCGGTTGCCACGCGACGGGATCCGTCGCCTCGGCCCGTCGCATACGAACCCGACTCCATCCCGCCGCCGCCGCGGGACTCACTGTTGATGCGCGTCAATCGCCGTCGCGGCCAGATTCTGACCATCATGGTCTCGGTCGCAGCCATTGCCAGCTTCGGTTCGGTGGTGTGGTGGGCACATAACCAGGACGTGAAGGCCGGTGGTCGCGGGCTCGAACCGCTCGTCGTCCAGGCGCCGACGACGCCGGCACGAGTGAAGCCCGAGAATGCCGGCGGTCTCGTGCCGGCCAACCAGGACAAGGAAGTCTTCAACCGCATTGCACCGGGCGCCGTCCCGATCCAGCCCGAGAAACTGCTGCCCGGGCCGGAGACGCCCAGGCTGCCGCCAGCCGGCCTCCCGGCGCCGGCGTCGCCCAAACCGACGGAAACCGTCGCAGCCAGGACCCCGACGCCCGTACAGTTGGCGGGAACGACAGCGACCGGACCGACTCAGCCGCCCGCCCAGGCTGCTGCTGCCGTCGTGGAGCCGACAGAAGCCACGACGCTCGTGCCGGCCGAGGCCGGACCCAGCATCGCAAGCCTGATCGAGAACATGTCGGGTCCGACCGGCGGCTGGCGGGTCCAGATCGCGTCCGTGAAGAACGAAGATGCGGCCAAATCAACCTGGGCGCGCCTGCAAAGCGCTCATGGCGATGAATTGGCCAATCTGCGCATGCAGGCCGTGCGCGTAGATCTTGGTGACAAGGGCGTGTGGTATCGCGTCCAGGCCGGGCCACTCGACGAGAAGCAGGCGCGGGGTATCTGCGGCACCTTGAAGGGCCGCCGCACCGACTGCGTCATGGTCCCGCCGGCGCGATAAGGCCCGGTTTGTGAGACGGAAAAGATGAGCCGTCCACGCGCCGTGATTTTCGGCTGCGCTGGCCCCGATCTCACGTCTGCCGAACGCGCTTTCTTTCGCGACTCCGACCCGCTGGGCTTTATCCTGTTCGCCCGCAACGTCGACACACCCGAGCGGACGCGCCGGCTGGTCGAAGAACTGCGTTCCTGTGTGGCACGGGCCGATGCGCCGGTGATGATAGACCAGGAAGGCGGTCGCGTGGCCCGCTTGAAGCCGCCGCACTGGCGCAAGGCGCCGCCGGCACGCCTGCTGGGCGATCTCTATTTGCGCGATCCGGAACGTGGACTGGAAGCGGCCCGGCTGAATTCACGCCTGCTGGCGGCCGACGTAACGTCGATAGGCTGCGACGTCGATTGTCTGCCTGTGCTCGACATTGCCTTTCCCGAGACCCATGCCGTGATCGGCGACCGGGCCTATGCCGATCGGCCCGAGCCGGTGGCCGCTCTGGGCCGGGCGGCGGCCGAGGGATTGCTGGCCGAAGGCGTCATGCCGGTGATTAAACACATCCCCGGACACGGGCGCGCGACGGTCGACAGCCACCTCTCGCTGCCGAAAGTGAGCGCGCCGCGCCATGTACTGGAACGGACGGACTTCGTTCCCTTCAGGCTGCTGGCCGACCTGCCTTGGGCAATGACCGGGCATCTGCTGTTCGAGGCCATCGATCCGGCCGCCTGCATCACGGTTTCGGCGCGGAGCGTGCAGGAAGTCATTCGGGACCACATCGGCTTCGACGGCCTCCTGTTGTCCGACGATCTCTCCATGCAGGCACTCGGCGGGTCGCTGGGCGAGCGGGCGGCGCAGGCGCTGGCGGCCGGCTGTGACGTCGCTTTGCACTGCAACGGCCAGATGAACGAAATGACCGAGATCGCCGGCAGAACTGGCCCGATGACCGAGGCGGCAGGGCGACGTTTCGACGCCGGGCGGGGCTTTCTGGCCCGTCACCACGACCCTGCAGGCCAGGCCGGGCTGGCGGACGCCGCCGCGAGGCTGGCTGCTCTTATGCCGGAATGGGGATAAGGCTGGGCCAAATCCTGTGGCGGCAGGCGCTCCCACTGGACTAAACCGGTCCTGCATGACCGAACCCACCTCTCCGCCGGCCCCCAGCGATGGCAATGGTGTTGCCGCCGACAGCTTCAGCGCGGGCGGACCCGACGTCATCGCGCCGGGCGAGGGCGAGCTGATCGTCAATCTCGAGGGCTTCGAAGGCCCGCTGGATTTGTTGCTCAGTCTGGCGCGCGACCAGAAGGTCGATCTCCGCCGCATCTCCATGGTGGCGCTGGTCGACCAGTATCTGGCGCATGTGGCGCAGGCCCGCCGGCTCAGGCTGGAACTCGCCGCCGACTATCTCGTCATGGCGGCGTGGTTGGCCTACTTGAAGTCGCGCCTGTTACTGCCCGAACCGCCGGCCGGCGAGGAGCCGTCGGGTCAGGAGATGGCCGACGCCCTGCAGTGGCAGTTGCGGCGACTGGAAGCGATGCAGGAAGCCGGCGTCCGCCTGATGGCCCGGCCGCAGCTTGGCCGCGACATCTTCGTGCGCGGCCAACCCGAAGGTGTGGTCGTGGTGCGCCGCGCGGTCTGGGACGTGAAGCTCTACGATCTGCTGCACGCCTACGGCACGCAGGTGCGGCCGAAGGACGCCGATACCTATCAGATCGAACCGATGCAGTTCTTCTCGGTCGAGGAAGCTGCCGAGCGGCTCGGCCGCATGCTGGGCATTGCCATCGATTGGCAATCGCTCGAAGCCTTTCTTCCCGCAGGGCTCACCGATCCGGCACGTCGACGCTCGGCGGTCGCCGCGACTTTCGTGGCCGGTCTGCAGCTGGCCAAGGACGGCCAGATCGAGCTGCGCCAGGCCGAGCGTTTCGGTCCCATCCATCTTCGCAAGCGTACGGAGCAACGGTGACGGTCCAGTCCATGACAGAGAACGATTCCGAATCCGTGACAGATGTCGTCTCTCCCGACCATGCCCAGCATCTTCGGCTGCTGGAGGCGCTGGTGTTCGCCGGGACCCAGGCGCTGAACGAGACCGAACTCGCCGAACGCCTGCCCAACGACGCCGACGTCAAGCGGCTGCTGGCGGACCTTGCCGAACTCTATGCCGGGCGTGGCGTGAATCTGGTACCGGTGGCCGGCGGCTATGCCTTCCGCACCGCGCCCGACCTGTCGGAGAAACTCAGGATCGAACGTCCGGTGACGCGCAAACTGTCGCGGGCCGCAATCGAAACGCTTGCCATCATCGCCTATCACCAGCCGGCGACACGGGCGGAGATCGAGCAGGTGCGTGGTGTCGGCCTCAGCAAGGGCACGCTCGACCTGCTGTTCGAGCAGAACTGGATCAAGCCCGTCGGCCGCCGCCGGGCGCCCGGCAAGCCCGTCACCTGGGGGACGACCGAGTTCTTCCTCGAGCATTTTGGCCTGCCCAGCCTCGACGATCTCCCCGGACAGGAAGAATTGAAGGCCGCCGGCCTGTTGGACCCGCGCTCGCAGCCCCCCATATTCCGCCCGGACGAGCCGGATCTGCCGCTCGAACCGAGCGAGGACGAGGCGGACGAGCCGCTTTCCGCCGACGAACCCGGGCGCTAGGCCCCAATACGGCCTTATTCAATCAGTTGCCGTCTCTTTGGCTGCGGTGCCATAATGACTCGACGCTGATCGCAAACGTTTTTAGGAGCATTTTCATATGGGTAGCTTCAGCGTATGGCACTGGCTGATCGTGCTGGCCGTCGTGCTGCTGCTGTTCGGCGGTCGCGGCAAGATTTCGCAGCTCATGGGCGACTTCGGAAAAGGCCTCAACGCCTTCAAGAAGGGCGTCGGTGCCGCAACCGACGACACGCCGCAGGCCCAGCCGGGTCAGCAGCCGGGCGATGCCGCAAAGCCGATCTCGGCGCAGACCACGACCAACCCGTCAGGTGGCCAGGTCCATCAGGACACGGGCGCCAAAGTCTGACCGGGCCGGCGGTCGCAACAAGTCGCGTCGGGATGTGAACGCCGATGTTCGGTATCGATAGTCCCGAGCTCCTGGTGATTGCCGTCGTGGCGCTCGTCGTCATTGGTCCCAAGGAACTGCCGGGCCTTTTGCGCAGCTGGGGCAAGTGGATGGCCAAGATGCGCGGCATGGCGTCGGAGTTCCGAGGCCATGTCGACGAAATGGTCCGCCAGTCCGATCTCGACGAGGTGAAGAAGCAGTTCGACGCCGTACCAGGCCTCGATCTGCAGTCGCTCGACCCGACCAAGCAGATCAAGAGCATGATCGAGGAAGGCGTCACCGAGGGCGAGAAGGCCCTGGGCGACGCCAAAAGCGCGTTCGACAATCCGCTCGCCGAGCCGGAATCCGCCCCCCAGATCGCGGCCGAGCCCTCGCCTGTATTGAATGAATCGCCTCCCGAGCCGGCTGTCGCCGCCGCCGACGCAACGCCCGAGGTCGAGCCCGCCGCACCGGTACCTGCCGAGCCAGAGCCGCCGAAGACTGCAGCCGTCGGCTAGGGTGCCAATTAGCGCTTTGAATTGAGGCGCAAAGGACGGCATAACGCGCCACCCCCAATGTCGGGAATCAGGCGGCAAAGCAGACCGTGACCCAGGCGCACGACGGACCCGAAGACGACAAGGCGATGCCATTGCTCGATCACCTGATCGAGCTGCGCAAACGGCTGGTCTACGCGCTGGTCGGATTCTTCCTGGTCTTCTTCGTCACGTTCTACTTTGCCAAGCCGATCTTTTCGTTCCTGATGCAGCCGGCGCTGGCCGACGGCTACAAGGTCATCGTCCTCGACATCTTCGAGTTCTTCTTCGTCACGGTGAAGCTGTCGGCCTTCGTGGCGCTGATCGTGGGTTTTCCGCTGATCGCCGTGCAGATCTGGCTGTTCGTGGCGCCCGGCCTGTATCGGCACGAGAAGCGTGCCTTCGTGCCCTTCCTGGTCGCCACGCCGTTCATGTTCTATGCCGGCTGCGCGCTCATGTACTATGTCGTGCTGCCTTACGTGATCAATTTCATGCTCACGGTCTACGCGCCGCCCGACATCGAAAAGACGCTGCGCTCCTCGGACTACCTCGAGCGCATCCTGCAGCTGGTATTCGCCTTCGGCTTCGCCTTCGAGGTGCCGGTGCTGCTTACCCTGCTGGTCCAGGTCGGCATCGTCTCCACCGAAGGCCTGCGGTCCAAGCGCCGCTATGCCATCGTGGTGGCCTTCGTCGTTGCCGCCGTCCTGGCGCCGCCGGACGTGATCAGCCAGATCGCCCTGGCGATCGCGTTGATGGCTTTCTACGAAGTCAGCATCCTGATCGGGCGCTGGATCGAGAAGAAGCGCGCGGCCGCGGACAAGAAGGCCGAGGCCGACGAGTTGAAGGCCGAGGAGGCCGAGAAAAAGGCCGAGGAGGACAGGAATGCCGCGGACGCGGCGAAGGATCCGGCGAGCTAGGCCATGCACGACATACGTTTCATCCGCGAGAGTCCTGACGCCTTCGATGCCGGCCTGAAGAAGCGCGGCCTGGCGCCGCTGTCGGCGGAATTGCTGGAGATCGACAGGCTTCGACGCGCCGCCATTTCCGAGAGCGAGGGGCTGCAGGCGAAACGCAAGGCGCTCAGCCAGCGGATCGGCATCGCCAAACGCAAGGGTGAGCCGGCCGAGGCCGCCATGGCCGAGGTCGCATCGCTGGAAACCGCGCTCAAGCAGGGCGAAGCCGAAGCCGCGCGCCTCGACGAGCAACTGACGCACCGGCTCGAAGTGCTTCCCAACCTGCCGCTGGACGATGTGCCCGAGGGCGCCGACGAGAACGGCAACGTCGAAATTCGCCGGCATGGCAACCAGCGCAACTTCAGCTTCCCGCCCAGGGACCACGTGGCGCTGGGCGAGCCGACCGGCGAGATGGATTTTGCCGCGGCGGTGAAGATCTCGGGATCGCGCTTCGTGTTCCTGAAGGGCCACCTTGCCCGGCTGGAACGGGCACTGGCGCAGTTCATGCTCGACCTGCACACCTCCGAAGGCGGCTACACCGAAGTCAGCCCGCCGCTGCTGGTGCGGGACAACGCGGCCTACGGCGTCGGCCAGCTGCCGAAATTCGCCGAGGACATGTTCCATACCGACAACGGCTACTGGCTGGTGCCGACCGCCGAGGTGCCGCTCACCAACCTGGTGAACGACACGGTGCTGGACGAGGCGGCGCTGCCGCTGCGCTACACTGCCTTCACGCCGTGTTTTCGCTCGGAGGCAGGTGCCGCCGGCAAGGATACCCGCGGCCTGATCCGTCTCCACCAGTTTCCCAAGGTCGAGCTGGTCAGCATCACCACGCCCGAGCAATCGGCGGTCGAGCACGAGCGCATGACCGGCCGGGCCGAGGAAGTGCTGAGGCGCCTGGGACTGCCGTTCCGCACCATCGTGCTGTGCGGCGGCGACATGGGACCGGCCTCGCGCAAGACCTACGACATCGAGGTCTGGTTGCCCGGCCAGAACGCCTACCGCGAGATTTCAAGCTGCTCGAACTGCGGCGACTATCAGGCCCGCCGCATGGGCGCGCGGTACCGGCCGAAGGAAGGCAAGGGCACGCGCTACCTGCATACGCTGAACGGCTCGGCGCTTGCCGTCGGCCGCACCCTGGTCGCCATCCTGGAGAACTATCAGAACGAGGATGGCTCGGTGACGGTGCCGGACGCGTTGCGGTCCTACATGGGTGGGCTTGAACTGATCCCCGCGCCGGCCGCAAAAAAATGAAACCTGTCGACCTCACCAGGGCCCGCATCCTCGTCACCAACGACGACGGTATCCATGCGCCCGGCCTCGAAGCGCTGATTGCGATCGCCGAACAGCTTTCCAACGATGTCTGGGTGGTGGCGCCGGAGGTCAACCAGAGCGGCGCCGGCCACTCGCTGTCGCTGTCGCATCCGATTCGCGCGCGCGAAGTCAGCGAAGCCAAGTTCGCCCTCGAGGGCACGCCGACCGACTGTGTCCTGTTCGCCGTCAAGCATCTGCTCAGGGACCGCAAGCCCGACGTCGTGCTGTCGGGCGTCAACCGCGGCACCAACATGGCCGACGACGTGACCTATTCGGGCACCATTGCCGCCGCCATGGAAGGCTGCCTGCTCGGCCTCAGGTCGATCGCCTTCAGCCAGGCCTACACCCACGATCATCCGGTGAAATGGAGCACTGCCACCCATCACGGCGCCGCCGTGGCGCGGCGCGTGCTCGGCACAGAATGGCCGCGCAACGTGCTGGTCAACATCAACTTTCCCGATGCGGTCTCGGCCTCGGTCAAGGGTGTGCGGGTCACGCATCAGGGCACGCGCGGCTTTGGCGGTCACATCATCGAGCGCAAGGATCCGCGCGGCGGCACCTACTACTGGATCGGCTATCAGCCGCAGGACGGCCAGATCGACGAGGCGAGCGACATTGCCGCCGTGCGCTCCGGCCACATCTCCGTGACGCCGCTGCATCTCGATCTCACGCACGAAGCCATGCGTCGCCGCTTGCGTGCCGAGTTCGATGCGGCTCCCCTCGAGGCAGAATAGGGCGGGCGGGCGCCGTGAACGTTGCGGCCATGCAGCGCCTGCTCGCCGAGTTGCGCAATTCCGGCATTACGGACGACAACGTCCTGGCGGCGATCGCCGCCGTCGATCGTGAACGTTTCGTGTCCTCGCCCTTCGTCGAGAGGGCGTGGGAGAACACCGCACTGCCGATCGCCTTTGGCCAGACCATCAGCCAGCCGCTGGTCGTCGCTGCCATGACCGAGGCGTTGCGCGTCGGCCCGCGCATGAAGGTGCTCGAGATCGGCACCGGCTCGGGCTACCAGGCCGCCGTGCTGGCCAAGCTGGCGCGGCGCGTCTATTCGATCGAGCGCTTCAAACCGCTGTCGAAGGAGGCCGAGCGGCTGCTGCTCGACCTGCGTATCCACAATGTCGTGTGCGATATCGGCGACGGCAGCAAGGGCTGGCCGGGCCAGGCGCCGTTCGACCGGATCATCGTGACCGCCGCCGCCGACGAGCGGCCGCAGGCCCTGATCGACCAGCTCGCCATGGGCGGCATCCTGATCGTGCCGGTCGGGCGCGATCCCACCGCCCAGGTCGTCGAGCGTATCGTCAAGACCGAGAGCGGGCTGCAGCGCGACACTCTGATGCCGGTTCGCTTCGTACCCCTGGTCGCCGGGGCCCTGCCGGTCCTCGGCCAGGGGTAAAAGCCGGTCCGATTGCGTCCCCGGAAATCGTCATCGGCCCGATTCCCGCCGGAATCCTGATGCAGTAAAATGGGTCTATGAAAACAGCCCCTCGTTCCCCCTCACGATGGGCCGGCTGGTCGCGCACGCTGTCTCTGGCAGTGGCGTTGTCGGCCGTGCTCGGCGCCTGCACGTCGATCATGGGAGCCCGCGAGGGCACCATGGAATACCCAGGATCCGGTGCTGGTCCCCATGCCGCTGCGGTCTATGTCGTCAATGACAAGGACACCGTCGAAAGCGTGTCGCAGCGCTACGGCGTGCCGGTCCAGACGATCATCGACCGCAACAAGCTGCAGAAGCCCTACAAGCTCAAGCCCGGCCAGAATCTGGAACTGCCTGGTGCCAGGTTTGTTGCCGATTCCGTGCCAGGTGCTGCGACGCCCGCCAGCGCCAGCACTCCGGGCCCGGTCAAGCGCGAGGACCTGTCGCCGCCGCCGGCCCAGGGCGATCCGCCACGTTCCGCCGCTCCGACCGGCCAGCCCACGCCGCTCAGCCCGGCCGCCGAGAGCGTCACCGTGGCGGCGACACCGCCGCCGCGGTTCGTCTGGCCGGTGGACGGCAAGGTCGTGTCCAACTACGGCACCGCCGGTGGCCAGAAGAACGACGGCATCGACATCCAGGCGACCAAGGGCGAGCCGGTCAAAGCCTCCGACTCGGGCAAGGTCGTCTACGCCGGTAACGAAGTGCGCGGCATGGGCAATCTCGTTCTGGTGAGCCACAGCGGCGGCTATATCACCGCCTATGCCAACAACGAGGCGTTGCTGGTGAAGAAGGGCGACTCGGTGAAAAAGGGCCAGTCGATCGCCAAGGCCGATTCGAAGCTGCATTTCGAAGTTCGCCGCAACAACAAGACCATCGATCCGTTGACGGTCCTGCCGAAGCAATAGGTGGTCCGGGAGATTCAGACCACCTTGCCGTCGAGCTTGTAGGTGCCTTTGCGGTCCTCGATCTCCAGCACCCAGAGATCGGGGTCGCGGGCGACCTGGCGGGCGATGTAGGCGTCGGCCTCGGCCTCCGGCACGGGCTTGGGCCCGGTGCCACGGCTCCACGCAGGTTCGTCATCGAGCGTGCTGGCCTGGGTGTAGACCGTGACGCCGTCGTCGAAGCGGTTGACCTTGACCAGCACCGTGCCCGCGTCGGGATCGCCCAGCCTCACCACGGTGGCCGGAATGAAGGCGCGATCGCACAGCCGCACCTGCGCGTTCACCCATAGTCCGGTCGTCAGTCCCATCACCATCGGGCAACTCTACGCCAACACATCGCCGAGGCCATCGAAGATCGCGCGTGCGCCGCGCCAGCGGAATTTCACGCAATCGAAGGGCACCTCCGCGCCAGGTCAGACGCACGCCGCGTGCGGGTACGCCCTTCAGGGCGTCCTGCAGGCGCCTGATGGCACGATCGATCCGCCCCCCGGTTCCCCCACGGCCCGCAGCAAGCGCGATCCTGGCGTTACCGGTTGTGCTTGCCCATCGGGACAGGTTCGGCCATGACACCGGCCCACCAAAAATATGACCGATGGCTGACCCACCCCTTCTCGCGCTGAGCGGCATCCGCTTCCACCTCGGCGACCAGACCATTCTGGATGGCGTCGATCTCGGCATCGCGCCGGGTGAGCGCCTGTCGCTGGTCGGCCGCAATGGCGCGGGAAAATCGACCCTGCTGCGTATCCTGGCCGGCCAGCCGATCTTCGACGGCGGCACGCGCTTCGCCCAGCCCGGCGCCACCATCGCCACGCTGCCGCAGGAGCCGGATTTCGCCGGTCATGCGACCGTTGCCGATCATGTCGCCTCGGTCCTGGCCGATTCGCTGGGCCCGTCCGACTATCGCGTCGCCGCCATCCTCGAGGAGATGAAGCTCGACGGCGACCGCGAGCCCGGCGGGCTGTCGGGCGGCGAAGCCCGCCGCGCCGCACTGGCGCGCGTGCTGGTGGGCGAACCCGACGTGATGCTGCTCGACGAACCGACCAACCACCTCGACCTGCCGACCATCGAGTGGCTGGAGGAGAAGCTCGCCCGCTGGCGCGGCGCCTATGTGCTGGTGAGCCACGACCGTCGCTTCCTCACCACGTTGTCGCGGGCCGTGCTGTGGCTCGATCGCGGCATCGTGCGCCGCCTCGACCGCGGCTACGGCGAATTCGAGGCCTGGTCGACCGACATCGTCGAGCGGGAGGCGACGGAACGGCACAAGCTCGACCGGCTGATCGAGCGCGAGACCGAATGGGCGGGCAAGAGCATCCGCGCCCGCCGCACGCGAAACGAAGGCCGCCTCCGGGCGCTGAACGCGCTCCGCCAGCAGCGCCGCGACCAGATCGGCCCGGTCGGCCGCGCCACCATCGAGGCCGGCTCGGCCGAAGCGTCGGGCGCATTGGTCGTCACCGCGCGCGACATCTCCAAGGCGTGGGGCGACAAGGTCATCGTAAAAGATTTCTCGACGCGTATCTTTCGCAAGAACCGCATCGGCCTGATCGGCCCCAACGGCGCCGGCAAGACGACGCTGCTCAAGATGCTGATGGGCGAACTGGAGCCCGACTCCGGCACGGTGAAGCTCGGCGCCAACCTGCTGCCGGTAGTGATCGACCAGCGCCGCATCGGCCTCGATCCCGACAAGACGCCGTGGGAAATTCTCGCCGACCGCAACGACCATGTGCTGGTGCGCGGCCATCCCACCCATGTGATGACCTACCTGCGCGAATACCTGTTCCGCGACGAGCAGGCACGCCAGCCGGTGCGTACGCTGTCGGGCGGAGAGCGCAACCGCCTCCTGCTGGCCAAGGCGCTGGCCGCACCCTCCAACATGATCGTGCTCGACGAGCCGACCAACGATCTCGACGCCGACACGCTCGACCTCCTGCAGGAGGCGCTGGCCGACTATGACGGCACCGTCCTGCTGGTGAGCCACGACCGTGACTTTCTCGACCGGCTGGTGACCTCGACCATCGCGCTCGAAGGCGACGGCACGGCCATCGAGTATGCCGGCGGCTACAGCGACTATGTGAG
>CALFRN010000115.1 GCA_937919085.1 uncultured Reyranella sp. | reverse complement strand
AAGTCGGCACAGATCGGCCTCCACACGTGGCTGCCGGACGCGATGGAAGGTCCGACACCGGTTTCCGCGCTCATCCATGCCGCCACAATGGTTACCGCCGGCGTATTCATGGTAGCCCGACTGTCACCGCTCTTCGAATTGGCGCCCGTCGCGTCACAGGTGGTGACGCTGGTCGGTGCGGCTACGGCCTTCTTTGCCGCCACGATCGGGCTCACCCAGTTCGACATCAAGCGGGTGGTTGCTTATTCGACCTGCAGCCAGCTCGGGTACATGTTTTTCGCCTGCGGCGTCGGTGCCTATTCAGCGGCGATGTTCCACTTGATGACCCATGCCTTCTTCAAGTCGCTGCTGTTCCTTGGCTCGGGTTCGGTCATCACCTGCCTGCATCACGAGCAGGATATGCGAAAGATGGGCGGCGTACGGGAGAAGGCTCCGCAAACATTCGCGCTGATGTGGATCGGCACGCTTGCGCTGTCGGGCATCGGTGTTCCGTTTATTCTGGGCAACGGCCTCGGTTTTGCGGGCTTTTATTCGAAAGACATCATGCTCGAATCGGCGTTCGGGACACACTCGCTGGTCGGGTTCATCGCGTTCTGGATGGGAACGGTCGCCGCGTTTCTGACGGCGTTTTACTCGACACGGCTGATGTTCATGACGTTCTACGGAAAATACCGTGGCGACCACCACACCTGGGACCACGCTCACGAGTCGCCGCCGATCATGCTGATCCCGCTGTATGTGTTGGGAGCGGGCGCCGCGCTGTCGGGCCTCGTCGCCTACGGCTGGTTTGTAGGCCATGACTGGATGAGCTTCTGGGGACAGTCGATTGCGGTGAAAGCAACCGAGGAAGTCCTGCATCATGCACACGAAGTGCCGGTGTGGGTGAAATTGATGCCGCTGATCTTCGCCTTGGCGGGCATCGCCCTCAGCTACACCTATTACATTGCGAGGCCGCGTCTTCCGGCGCTTACCGTCGCGCGCTTCCCGGCGTTGTATGCATTGTTCTTCAACAAGTGGTATTTCGACGAGATATACGACGCGCTCTTCGTTCGACCTGCGCTCGCGATCGGCCGCGCACTTTGGAAGAAGGGCGATGGCGCGGTGATCGATGGGCTGGGCGCCGACAATATCGCGGCACGGGCGCAGGACATGGCGGGCGCCCTTAGCCGTTTCCAGAGCGGCTATCTCTATCACTACGCTTTCGTGATGCTGGTGGGCGTGGCCGGCCTCATTACTTACTTCATGCTGGCGGCGGGGTAGGAGGATGTCGAGTTGGCCGATCCTTTCCCTCGTCACGTTCCTGCCGCTGGCCGGTGCCGTCTTTTGCCTGGTCGTCAACGGCCCCAAGGAGGCGGTTGACCGCAATTGCCGCAGCGCAGCCCTGCTAACCTCGCTGGCGACATTTCTTATCTCCTTGGTCCTGTGGTTGAAGTTCGATGTCGCAAAGGCAGACTTCCAGTTCGAAGAGAAGCTCGACTGGGTCCCAGCCCTTGGCATCGGCTATCACATGGGTATCGACGGCATTTCGCTGTTCTTCGTGCTGTTATCGACGCTCCTGACGCCGATCTGCATTCTCGCAAGCTGGGAAGCGGTCCAGACCCGCGTCAAGGAATACATGGTCGCGTTCCTTGTGCTCGAGACCTTCATGGTCGGTATGTTCTGTGCGCTCGATCTGGCTCTGTTCTACATCTTCTTCGAGGGCGTCCTGATCCCGATGTTCCTGATCATCGGTGTGTGGGGCGGCAAGCGCCGGGTCTACGCCGCCTTCAAGTTCTTCCTTTATACGCTGCTCGGCTCGGTGCTGATGCTGCTGGCAATCATCGCCATCTACTGGCAGGTCGGCACGACGGACCTGCCGACGGCGATGGAGAAGCTCAACCTGCCTTTCACCTGGCAGTGCTGGCTTTGGCTGGCCTTCTTCGCCTCCTTTGCGGTCAAGGTTCCGATGTGGCCGGTGCATACATGGTTGCCCGACGCACACGTCGAGGCGCCGACTGCCGGTTCGGTGATCTTGGCCGGTGTGCTGCTGAAGATGGGAGGGTACGGCTTCCTGCGGTTTTCAATTCCGCTTCTGCCGGAGGCATCACAGTATTTCTCGCCTCTGATCTTCGGTCTCAGCATCGTGGCCATCATCTACACCTCGCTGGTGGCGCTGGTGCAGGAGGACATGAAGAAGCTGATTGCCTATTCGTCGATCGCCCATATGGGATTCGTCACGATTGGCGCCTTCGTGATGAACATGCAGGCCGTCCAGGGGTCGCTCTTCCTGATGCTGAGCCATGGCGTCGTTTCAGCCGCGCTCTTCCTTTGCGTTGGTGTGGTTTATGATCGTATGCACACCCGTGAGATTGCTGCCTACGGCGGACTGGTGCACCGTATGCCGCGGTACGCCTTTACATTCCTGTTCTTCACGCTGGCGAGTGTCGGCTTGCCAGGATTGTCAGGATTCGTTGGAGAATTCCTGGTCCTGATCGGCACGTTCAAGGCCAACACCTGGGTGGCGTTTCTGGCGACGACGGGCATCATTCTGGGCGCGGCCTATGCGCTGTGGCTCTATCGCAAGATCATTTTCGGTGAGCTGACCAAGGACTCATTGAAGGGCATCCTCGACATGAACCGGCGCGAGATCGCCATTTTCCTGCCGCTGGTACTGATCACGCTGTGGATGGGCGTCTATCCCAGTTCGTTCCTCGATCCGATGGCGCCTGCCGTCGACAGGCTGATCGGTGACTATCAGGCGGCTCTAAAGCTCGCCCGTACCGCGGCGTTGGCGCCGTGAGCGGCCGGGAGTGGTGAATATGACGCTCGGTCTGGAATCCTGGACGTTGGCGCGGCCGGAGATTTTTCTCGCAGCCGCAACGTTGCTGCTGCTGGTTTACGGCGTCGTGCGGGGCGAGGTGGCAACGCCGTTCGTGTCGGTTGCGACATCGGCGGTGCTGCTGATTACGGCAGTGTTGATATTCGCGCCGTACCGCGAAGGCACGGCATTCGCCTCGCTTTTTCTCGTCGACCGGCTCACGGCGACGATGAAGGCACTGGTGCTGATCGGCTCATCGGTCGCGGTGCTTATGTCTCGCACCTACTTCGAGCAGGCCAAGGCGTGGCGCTTCGAGTACCCGCTGCTCGTTGCGCTGGCTACCCTCGGCATGATGCTGATGATCTCGGCCAACGATCTGATGGCGCTTTATGTCGGTCTCGAGCTGCAATCGCTGGCCCTCTATGTGATCGCGGCATTCCAGCGCGATAATCTCCGCTCAACCGAGGCGGGGGTGAAGTATTTCGTCCTAGGCTCAGTGGCGTCGGGGATGCTGCTCTTTGGCGCGTCGCTGATCTACGGATTCTGCGGCGGCACTGCATTCGTCCAGATCTCACGAGCATTGCTTGACGGCAGGGCGGCTGAGTTCGGCGTCATCGTAGGGCTGGTGTTTGTGGTTGCAGGCCTTGCCTTCAAGGTTTCCGCAGTGCCGTTCCATATGTGGACGCCTGACGTTTATGAAGGCGCCCCAACTCCCGTGACCGCGCTGTTTGCGGTGGCACCCAAAATCGCGGCCGTCTCACTGCTGGTCTCCGTTCTGATGGGGCCATTCAAGCCGCTGTTCCTGCAATGGCAGCAGATCATCATCGTGGCTGCCGTCCTGTCGATGGCTCTCGGTGCGTTCGCCGCCCTTCGCCAGCAGAATATCAAGCGCCTGATGGCGTATTCGTCAATTGGCAATGTCGGCTACGTGCTGCTTGGCCTGGCCAGTGGCAGCGAGAAGGGAATCCAGGCGATCGTCTTCTATCTGGCGATCTACCTCGTCATGACGCTTGGCGTGTTTGCGACAATTCTCATGATGAGGCGCAGGGGCGTCATGGTCGAGAACGTCTCCGACCTGGCCGGTTTGGCCAAGAGCCAGCCGATGATGGCTTTTGCCATGTTGCTCTTCATGTTCTCTCTGGCGGGCATTCCGCCGCTCGCGGGCTTCTGGGGAAAGCTCTACATCTTCATCGCCGCGGTCGAAGCACAGCTCTTCGTACCGGCGGTGCTGGGCGTGTTGGCCTCCGTCGTGGCGTCGTATTACTATCTGCGCATCGTCAAAGTGATGTACTTCGATGAGGCCGCGGAAGCGGCGCTCGATCGGACACCGTTCGGCGTCCATCGCGCCGTTGCTCTTATTGCCGCCGTGCTGGTTGCGGTGTTCTCGCTGGTGCCCCAGCCGCTCAGCCTGATCGCTGCTGCGGCAGCGAAAGGCCTGTTCCCGTGAGTCTTTCACCCGTCCTGCCGGACGGGTGGACGCTGGTCGCGTTGGACAGCGTCGGCAGCACCAATGACGAGGCAGCGCGGCTTGCCGAGGCCGGCGGGTCAGAAGGCACCATCGTTTGGGCGCGTGAGCAGACCGGTGGGCGCGGCCGGCGCGGCCGGAACTGGGCGTCGCCGCCAGGCAATCTCTACAGTTCGACCATCCTGAGGCCTGCCTGCGACGCGGCACGCGCCACTGAATTGGGCTTCGTCGCTGCCTTGGCGGTTGCCGATATTGTCCCGGCTGGACGAAAAGTCAGGGTGAAGTGGCCGAATGACGTTATGGTCGATGGCGGCAAGGTCGCAGGCATTCTGCTCGAGAGTTCGATCGCCCAGGGCGGCCTTGTTGAGCACGTTATCGCAGGCATCGGTGTCAACGTAAGTATTGCTCCGCAGCTACCTGAAATGCGTTATCCCGGCGCAGCGCTGGGTGGCTCGGTGGGAACCGCACTTGAGTTGCTCGCTCAATCATTGGCCAGGCGTCTTTCCGAGTGGCGCCATGACGGCTTTGGAGCGGTGAGGGAGGCGTGGCTTGCTAAGGCTGGGCCGCTTGGAGCTGACGTCGACGTCAGGCTGGGAGAGGAACTGGTGAGCGGCTGCTTTGCCGGGCTGGACCGCGAGGGTGCCTTGCTGCTGGATACCGCAGCAGGCCGCCGCAGGATCGTGTCGGGTGAGTTGCTGGGCCGAGCGGCCTGAGGAGATCGGAGGATGTTGCTCGCTATTGACGTCGGCAATACCAATTCGAAATTCGCCGTGTTCGATGGCGACAGGATTGTTTCGCAGTTTCGGTTGCGGACGGAATCCAAGAGGACATCCGACGAGTACGCCGCCTGGCTGACGCAGCTCATGCACTTGCATGGCTTCGACCCACAGTCGATCAAAGGAGCGATCCTGGCCAGCGTCGTGCCACAGGTAAATCTCCACATCCGCAGGCTCTGCGAAGCCTATTTCAAGACCAAGTTGCTGATCGTCGGGGAGCCGGACTGCGAACTCGGCATCAAAGTACTGATTGATCGGCCTCAGGAAGCCGGCGCCGACCGACTGGTGGGAGTGATAGCGGGTCACACGAAGTACGGCGGCCCTTTGATCACCATAGACTTTGGCAGCGCCACCACGTTCGACCTCGCCGACAAGGACGGTAATTTCATAGGTGGTGTTTTTGCCCCCGGCGTAGAGCTTACGATCGAGGCATTTTACCTGATGACAGCCCGGTTGCCGCGAATCAGGGTCGAGAAGCCGGCAAGGGTCATTGGCAAGAGTACGGTCGCGAACATGCAGTCCGGCATCTTCTGGGGCTATGTCGGCCTGATCGAAAGTCTGATACGGCGCATTCGGGACGAGTATGGCGAACCCATGAAGGTCATCGCGACCGGCGGGCTTGCTTCGGTGTTCAAGGACGAGATTGGACTGTTTGACGCCATTGAGCCCAACCTGATGTCGCTCGGCCTGCTTGAAATATGGCGCCGCAACAATAGATGACCAACCCATCGAACGATGAGCTGCTGTTTCTTGCCCTGGGCGGTGCAGGCGAGATCGGCATGAACCTCAATTTGTACGGACATGCCGGCAAGTGGCTGATGATCGATCTGGGCATCGCCTTCGGCGACGACAGTATGCCGGGGGTCGAAGTCATTATGCCCGATCCTGTCTTTATCGAGGAGCGCGCCAAGGACCTGGTCGGCATCGTGCTCACGCACGCGCACGAGGATCACCTCGGCGCGGTGGCCGATCTGTGGCCACGTCTGAAGGCACCGGTCTATGCGACGCCGTTCGCGGCGTCGGTCCTGCGGCGCAAGCTGACGCAAGCCGGCCTGCTCGATGCGGTCCGGATCACTGAGATTCCCTTGCGAGGCAAGTTCAGCCTTGGCCCGTTCGATCTGGAAATGGTCACCATGACGCATTCGATCCTCGAGCCGAACGGACTGGCCATTAGAACCGGGCTCGGCACGGTGTTCCATACCGGGGACTGGAAGATCGATCCCGAGCCGTTGCTTGGCGAACTGACCGACGAGGCGCTGCTGAAACGCATCGGCGACGAAGGCGTGCTCGCCATGGTGTGCGACAGCACCAATGTCTTCGTCGAGGGCGAAGCTGGATCCGAAGCGACGGTGCGGGCCAATCTCAGCAAACTGCTGAAGGGCAGGAAAGGGCGCATTGCCGTCACTTGCTTTGCTTCCAACCTTGCGCGTGTGGAGAGCATCGCGCTGGCCGCGGTCGCCGCGGGACGCCACCCGGTCCTCTCCGGACCGGCTCTGCTGCGCATGGTCGAGGCGGCGCAGGAATGCGGCTACATGCTCGACTTTCCCGAGTGCGTCAGCCCGCAGGAGGGGGCCTATCTGCCCAAGGACAAGGTGCTTTTCATATGTACGGGCAGCCAAGGGGAGCCACGCGCTTCCATGGCCAAGATCGCTAATGATGAGCATCGCGATCTCATACTGGAGGAGGGCGATACCGCGATCTTCTCCTCGCGGGTCATTCCCGGCAACGAACGCTCGGTGGGGCGTCTGCAGAACTCCCTGATGGCGCGCGGCGTAGAGGTCATCACTGACAGCGAAGCCGATATCCATGTTTCCGGCCATCCCGCGCGAGATGAACTCGTACGCGTCTACCAATGGGTGCGGCCCCGGATTGCCCTGCCGGTTCATGGTGAGCTCAGGCACATGGTTGAGCACGCCGCACTGGCCCGGGCCTGTCAGGTGCCGGAGGCCATCGTGGCGCCCAATGGCACCTTGGTCCGTCTGGCCCCCGGACCGGCCGAGATCATCGACCACGTACCGGTGGGCAGGCTTGCCCGAGATGGCGACGCTGTGGTCCCGCTCGATGGCGCGGCCCTCCGGGAACGCCGCAAGCTCCTGTGGAACGGCGCCGCGGCGGCGACCCTGGTGATTGATGGGCGAGGCAGGGCGATGGCGGCCCCCAAAGTGTCGCTGCGAGGCATCGAAGATGGGGGCGGTGGGCTTGCCAACGCCATTGTTACGGGCTTGCGGGAGATGCTTGCCGATCTCAGCGCCTCCGAGCGAAGTGACGACGGACGGATCGGGGAAGCTGCTAGGCAGACCGTCCGGCGCGTCGTGCGCGCGCACCTTGGCAAGAAGCCGTTGACGGACGTTCACATCGTCCGCATCTAGGCGCAGGATCATCTGGAGAGTTCTATGATCGGACGCCTGAACCATATTGCCATCGCCGTGCCGGATCTGGCTAAGGCCTCGGAACTCTACCGTACGGTCATGGGCGCCAAGGTGAGCGCGCCAAGGGACCAGCCGGCGCATGGCGTGACCGTGGTGTTTGTCGAACTGCCCAACACCAAGATCGAACTCCTGCATCCGCTCGGCGCGGAATCGCCCATTGCGAACTTTCTTGCCCGCAATGCAGATGGCGGCGTTCACCATGTCTGCTACGAGGTCGAGGATATCTATGCTGCGCGCGACAAGCTAAAATCCCAGGGCGCGCGGGTATTGGGCGACGGGGAGCCCAAAATCGGAGCGCATGACAAGCCGGTGTTGTTCCTGCATCCCAAGGACTTCGCCGGTACGCTGATTGAGCTTGAGCAGGTCTGAGGAGGAACAGCCCGTGAGCTGGGCCACCGGCATCATGGTTTATGTCGTGATCTGGTGGACAGTGCTGTTTGGCGTCCTGCCGCTCGGTGTCCGCCGCGTCGAAAAGCCAGGTCGAGGCGAAGAACCCGGCGCTCCGGAACGGCCGGAATTGCGGCGCAAGGCGATTATCACCTCTATTGTCGCGGCGGTGCTTTGGCTGGGGTTCTACGCGCTGCATGAAGCAGACGTCTTTAGCTTTAGAAGATTGGTCGAAAGCAGTTAATGTGAATTCTTAGAGAATTCTTCTAATTCGTTGAAATAAATAAGAAACGGCGGACACGCGGTCCGCCGTTCTTCTACCCCGAAACTCGTCGTTCGGCGGCTTTTGCCGCTCTCCTCCCTAAACTCAGGCTGCGCCTAAGAGGTAGGCTTTCTAGCGCGCCTCACCGGCCTTGCCAAGACCTTTTCTTTCGATCTTCAGGTCCCAGTCGAACAATTGTTAGGGCGCGATGTCGTTCGACAACAAACAAATTTCCGTACTGAATTGTTGATCATCCGATGACCACATACTTGATCACGAACAGGACAGCGAGAACGGCAACAGCTGGGTGGACATCGGCGTAGCGGCCCGCGACGATTTTTATACCGGCGTACGAAATGAAGCCGAATGCGATGCCCTCGGCGATCGAGAAGGTGAACGGCATGGAGAGTGCTGTGATGACCGCAGGCGCCGCCTCGGTAACGTCGTCCCATAGGATCTCCGTGAGGCTGCGTGTCAGCAGGCAGGCCACGTAGAGCAGCGCCGGTGCGGTGGCATACGCCGGAATCGACTTGGCAAGAGGAGCGACGAACAGAGCCAGCAGGAACAGCAGGCCGACTGTCGCAGCGGTCAGCCCGGTCCGGCCGCCTGCATTGATGCCCGATGCGCTTTCAATATAGCTGGTCGTGGTCGAGGTACCGACAGCGGCACCGAGCATTGCGGCGCCGCTGTCGGCGATCAAGGCGCCGCGGAGGCGCGGCACGGTGCCGTCCGGGCGCATGAAGCCGCCGCGATGGGCCAGCGCAATCAGGGTGCCTGTATTGTCGAACAGGTCGACGAACAGAAATGCGAACACCACGGTCACCAATCCAACCTGCAAGGCGCCTGCGAGGTCCATCTGCAGGAATACAGGCGCGATCGACGGTGGGAAGTCGAAGATGCCTTCGAATTTCTGGTGGCCAGTGAGAATCGAGATTACCGTGACGAGCAGGATACCGACAATGACTCCGCCCATGACCTGGCGATATTCGAGGGCGACGATCACTGCGAAGCCAAGGCAGGCCATTAGAACAGGCCAACTCGTGATATTGCCGTGCGTGACCAGGGTTTCGGGGTGGGCAACGACAATACCCGCATTCTTCAGGGCGATCAGGGCCAGGAACAGGCCGATGCCAGCGGCGATGGCCATCTTGAGCGATTTCGGGATGGCGTTGACCAGCCATTCTCGGATCGGCAGGACGCTGATGATGAAGAAGATGACGCCCGAAATGAACACGCAACCCAGCGCCACCTGCCAGCTGTAACCCATGCCGCCGACGACTCCGAAGGCGAAATAGGCGTTCAATCCCATGCCGGGGGCGAGCGCGATCGGGTAGTTGGCGAGGAATGCCATGAGCAAACAACCCACAGCCGCGGCGACGCAGGTTGCCACAAATACCGGGCCAAACGGCATCTTGGCAGCACTCAGTATCGCCGGATTGACGAAGATGATGTAGGCCATGGTCAGGAAGGTCGTAACGCCCGCGACGATTTCGGTCCGAACATTGGTCTCGTTCGCACTCAGCTTGAAAATCCGCTCGAGCATTGCCCTCTCCCCCGGTTGTCGCGCGGAGTGTGCGGCCTTTGGCCTGTGCAAAGCCAGTCACCGTCGCCCAGGTTTGCCTTTGGAAGGACCGTTCCCTACAGTCCGCGGCCACGCCGGACGCCCTGAGCGAGGATCGATTTAGCATGCGGATGAGCCAGTATTTTCTGCCGACCCTGAAGGAGAATCCGGCCGAGGCGCAGATCGTGTCGCACCGCTTGATGCTGCGCGCCGGCCTCGTTCGCCAGACCAGCGCCGGCATCTATGCCTGGCTGCCGCTCGGCTTTCGCGTCCTGAAGAACATCGAGCGGATCGTGCGTGAAGAGCAGGACGCCGCGGGTGCCCAGGAAGTTCTGATGCCGACCATCCAGTCGGCGGACCTGTGGCGCGAGAGCGGGCGCTATGACGCCTATGGGCGGGAAATGCTGCGGATCAAGGACCGCCACGATCGCGAGATGCTGTTCGGGCCGACCAACGAAGAGATGATCACCGTTCTCTTCCGAGACGGGGTGAAGAGCTATCGTGACCTGCCCAAGAACCTCTATCACATCCAGTGGAAATTCCGGGACGAGGTTAGGCCTCGCTTTGGCGTCATGCGCGGGCGCGAGTTCCTGATGAAGGACAACTACTCGTTCGATATCGACAGGGCGGGCGCCATCCGCTCCTACAACAACATGTTCGTGGCCTACCTGCGTACCTTCGCGCGCATGGGCCTGAAGGCGATCCCGATGCGCGCCGACACCGGCCCGATCGGAGGCGACCTTAGCCACGAGTTCATTATCCTGGCCGAGACCGGTGAAAGCGCCGTGTTCTGCCATAAGGGGCTGGTCGACAAGGATATCCTCGGCCGCACGATCGACTACGCGGGCGATCTGCAGCCGATCGTGAACGAATGGACATCACTTTATGCCGCGACGGATGAAAAGCACGACAAGGAGGCCTTCGAGAAGATTCCCGAAAGTGAGCGCCTTGCAGCAAGAGGGATCGAAGTCGGCCATATTTTCAGCTTCGGAACGCAGTACTCCAAGCCCATGAATGCAGTTGTGGCTGGACCCGGTGGCGAGCAGATCACCGTCGAGATGGGGTCATACGGGATCGGGGTGTCACGCCTGGTCGGTGGTATCATCGAGGCGAGCCATGACGACGCAGGCATCGTATGGCCTGAGTCGGTCGCACCGTTCAGGGTCGCCATCGTAAATTTGAAGCCCGACGATGGAGCCGTGTCAGGTGCCTGCGGGAAACTTTACGATACTCTACAGGCCAAGAACGTCACCGTGCTGCATGACGATCGCGACCTGCGGCCGGGCGCGAAGTTTGCCGATATGGACCTCATCGGAACGCCTTGGCAGATAATTGTTGGTCCCAAGGGGCTGGCGGTCGGCAAGGCCGAACTCAAGAACCGCAAGACCGGCGCGCGCGAGGAATTGCCGATCGATCAGCTCTCGCCGCGGTTCGGCTGAAGCAGGGGCGCCACTTGTCATGGCATTTGTTGCCGTCGAGCGCCTGATCGCGTTCCGCTATTTGAGGGCGCGCCGCGAGGAGGGGTTCATCTCGGTGATCGCCGGCTTCTCCCTCGTCGGCATCACGCTCGGCGTCGGCACATTGATCGTGGTCATGGCCGTGATGAACGGGTTCCGTGTCGACATGCTGCGACAGATGTCGAGCATCAGTGGCCAACTTGGAGTCCAAGGAAACCGTGACGGGTTGGATGCGACGCCTGATCTTCTGGCCCGCGTCCGAGGGGTTTCGGGCGTGGCGGCGGCTATCCCTTCGGCGGAAGGCCAGGTCATGGCGGTGGCTGGCGACCGGGTTCGCGGCGTGATCCTGCGCGGGATGCAGCCGGAAGACTTCCGGGCGCGCCTGCCGCTCGCAGCAGCGGTCGAGGGGCCTCCCGGAACGCGCGAGCGCTATCGAAGCCTCTGCGGCAGTGACGAAGACAAACCTTTCGACTGGGGAACACTGAAGAGCTTCGGCGACGATTTTTCGGTCGTAGTTGGCCGGCGTCTTGCCGATCTGATGTCTCTAAAGGTCGGAGACAACCTGCAGCTCGTCTCGCCGGTCGCCGTGGCCACGCCGCTTGGCGTCATGCCACGCTCGGTTTCTGCCCGTGTGTCGGCGATTTTCTGTGCCGGCATGTACGACTACGACGCCAACTTTGTCTATGCGCCGCTGGTGGACGTACAGCGACTGCTCGATCTCGGAAGCAAAGTGACGGGCATCGAAGTCTTTTTGGGCGAGGATGCTTCACTTTCTGAAAGTCGCCGCCTTGTCACGAACGCCGTCGGCCTGCAAGGGTGGGTGTTCGATTGGTTCCAGGCCAACTCCAGCTTTTTTTCCGCGGTTCAGGCCCAAACCAATGTGATGTTCCTGGTGCTGACCCTGATCGTGCTGGTGGCCGCATTCAACATCGTCTCCAGCCTCGTCATGTTGGTACGCACGAAGGCGGCGGATATCGCCATCTTGCGCACCATGGGGGCCAGCCGCGGTGCAGTCCTGCGGATATTCCTGCTGGATGGCCTTGCCATCGGCGGTGGCGGGACGGTCGTCGGTGTCGTGCTCGGCCTCGCATTCGCGCGTAACATCGAGGCAATCCGCCAATGGTTGCAGCGCACCTTCGATTTGGTCCTGTTCGATGAGACACTCTATCTCCTGGCGGAGATGCCCTCTCACATAGAATGGGTGGAAGTTGTGGTGATCGCCGGTATGGCGCTGTTCTTCGCGCTGATGGCCTCGCTCTATCCGGCGTGGCGGGCGTCCCGGCTCGATCCGGTAGAGGGGCTGCGGCGTGAGTGAACGGGCCCCGGCCGTCGAGCGCTGGCTGGCATGGCGCTATCTGGTAACCCGCCAACGCGAGGGGTTCGTCTCTTTCATCGCGGTCTTTTCGCTGATCGGCGTGGCGCTGGGGGTGGCTACTCTGATCGTCGTGCTGTCGGTCATGGGTGGGTTTCGCGAGCAACTGCTTGGCCGCATCATCGGCATGAACGGACACGTTGTGATCACGGCGCGGGACGGCGTGCTGCAGGCGACCGCCGAGCTGCTGGCGAGCCTCAGGGAACTACCTGACGTTCGTACCGTGCGGCCGACGCTCGAACGTCAGGCATTGATCGCAGGTAATGGGCTGACACGCGGCGCGCAGCTTCGCGGCGTGCGCGCAGAAGACCTGCTGACGCGCACCATTGTGACCAAGAACATCGTTCATGGAAATTTGGGCGCGTTTGGCACGAAACCCGGCGTGGTTATAGGTGAGCGGCTGCGCCAGGCGATGAACGTGCTGGTAGGTGAAAGAGTTACGATAGTCACCCATAGGCTCAACAAAAATGGCACGATCGCGCCGCGCTATGCTGAATACGAGGTGCTGGCAAGCTTCATGACCCGGCGCTACGAATTCGACGGGACCTTGGTCTTTATTCCGCTGGAAATGCTGCAAGAAGATCTGGACTACGGGCACAATGCGGTAAGTTCGATTGATCTCGAGATTGTGGATGCCGCGGCGGCGCCGCGCGTAGCAGAAGCGGTGCGACGCATGCTCCATCGTGACGACCTCAAGGTTTCGGACTGGCTTGGTCTTAATGCACGCTTCGCCGGTGCCCTGCAGGTTGAGAGAGTCATGATGTTCATCATTCTCACATTGATTGTCGTGGTCGCGGCGATGAATGTCGTGGCGAGCTTCACCATGCTAGTGAGGGTGAAACGTGGCAGTATCGCCATTCTGCGCACGATGGGTGCGACACCGCGAACGATCATACGTGCTTTCTTCCTCGCTGCCGCCGCGGTCGGGCTGGTCGGGACTGCGCTCGGTACGGCTGCCGGCCTCTTGATCTGTGCAAACATGCCGTCGATTGGTGCATTGCTGTCGACCATCAGCGGCGCATCGGGCGGCGGTCATGCCGAGGTTGATTTCATCACTTCCATGCCGGTTCGCGTTCAGGCGGTTGAAGTTGGCTCGATAGTTGTCGTGGCGATTTTGCTTTCGCTGGCAGCGGCGGCATATCCCGCCTGGCGCAGCGCCATGATCGAACCGGTCGAGGGGCTTCGCTATGAGTGAGACAGAATTTCCGCTTTCCTTGCGTGGGATCGAGCGCACCTTTGTACAAGGTGACCGCCGACTGGAAGTTTTGCGCGGTGTAACACTCGATCTGCGTCCGGGTGAGATTGTTGCCTTGGTCGGACAATCAGGCAGTGGCAAATCTACCCTGTTACACATCGCGGGACTTCTGGAACAACCGGATGGAGGTGACGTTACGGTCGACGGCAAGGTGGCCGGCCCCTTGAGTGACCGAGCCCGGACGGCGTTGCGCCGCCGGTTCCTCGGGTTCGTCTATCAATACCATCACCTGCTGCCGGAGTTTTCGGCGATCGAGAACGTGATGCTGCCGCAGATGTTGAATGGGCTGTCGCGGGGGGAGGCACGTGTCCGGGCGACAGACCTGCTGGCGATGGTCCAACTGAAGGAACGCGGCGACCACCGGCCGGGTAGGCTTTCGGGAGGCGAACAGCAACGGGTGGCGATCGCGCGCGCCGTGGCGAATGCGCCGCGCGTTCTTCTGGCCGATGAGCCTACGGGCAATCTCGATGCATCAACGGCCGACGTCGTGTTCCGCCAGATCCTGGTGCTGGTGCGCGAAACCGGCATGACGGCGCTGATTGCCACCCACAATCTCGACCTCGCGGCGCGCATGGATCGCACGGTGACGTTGAAAGACGGTAAATTGTCGACCTGACAGTCCACAGGTTCAGGCGCGATGATCGCGGATGGCCATCGCTGATTTCGTTCATCTGAAAGTACGGTCCGCCTATTCGCTTACTGAAGGTGCGAACAAGGTCGATGCTGTTGTTGCGCTTGCCAGGGCGCAAGGAATGCCTGCGGTCGCCGTTACCGACCGCAACAATCTTTTTGGGGCCCTGGAGTTCGCGCAGTATGCGGCGAAGGCGGGTATCCAGCCAATCATGGGCTGTGATCTCGGAATCCGGCGAGAAGAAGAGGGGGGGATTGCGACCGGCAGCAAGGTTCCATCGGTCGATTGGCTGACCTTGCTGGTCCAGAACGAACAAGGCTACCTCAACCTGATGAGGCTGGTGAGTCGAGCTCACCTCGATTTCAAAACGGGGTCGGTGTCGGCGCTACCGTTGGCCGAGCTGGAGGGCCATAGCGACGGGCTTCTGGCGCTCACCGGCAGTATGAGCAGTGGCGTTGGCCGATTGTTGGCAGCCGGTCAGATTCCGGCGGCAACTCATATGCTGGAACGGCTGCAGAGTGTGTTCGATGGCCGCCTTTACATTGAATTACAGCGTCATGGCGACGACGGCGAGCGGCGTATCGAGGGAGCGGTACTCGATCTAGCCTACGCACGGGGTCTGCCGCTCGCCGCCACCAACGACGTGCACTTTCCGAAGGCATCGATGTATGAGGCGCACGACGTGCTCCTTTGTATCGAGCAGGGCGTTCATATCGAGGATCCCAACCGGCGGCGGTTGACGCCGGAGCACTACTTCAAATCGGCGGTGGAAATGTGCAGCGCCTTCTCGGATCTGCCGGAAGCCTGCGCCAATACTCTGGCGATTGCCCGGCGATGCGCCTACATGCCCGAGCCGCGCAGGCCGATCCTGCCGCGCTACACGAAGCTTGGCGGCCGCGCGGAGAAAGACGCTCTGAAGGAAATGGCGGAGAACGGTCTTGCCGCCCTGAGAGCGGGAAGCCGGCTGGCTGACGACATTGCCTTCGAACGCTATCGGGAGCGGCTCGACTACGAACTCAACATGATCGAGAAGATGGGCTTCTCAGGTTACTTTCTGATCGTTGCCGACTTCATTCAATGGGCAAAGGACAACGACATCCCCGTCGGACCCGGCCGCGGCTCGGGCGCGGGGTCGCTTGTGGCATGGGCGCTGAAGATCACCGACCTCGATCCGCTGCGGTGGGGGTTGTTGTTCGAGCGCTTTCTCAATCCCGAACGCGTATCGATGCCGGACTTCGACATCGATTTCTGTCAGGACAAGCGAGATCGGGTGATCCGCTACGTGCGGGACGAGTACGGGCATGACCGCGTTGCTGCCATCATCACCTTTGGAAAGCTTCAGGCGCGAGCGGTGCTGCGCGACGTCGGGCGCGTGCTCGGGATGCCCTATGGCCAGGTCGATCGTATCTGCAAGCTAGTGCCGAACAACCCCGCCAAGCCGGTGACGCTGGCTCAGGCGCTCGAGAGCGAGCAACTCCTGAAGGAGCAGTATCAGGCGGATGACGAGATAAAGCGGCTGGTCGACCTCGCCTTGCAGCTGGAGGGCCTGTTTCGAAACGCTTCCACCCATGCCGCCGGCGTCGTGATCGGCGACCGTCCGCTCGAAGAGCTGGTGCCTCTCTACCGCGATACCGACAACAAGGAATCCCTGCCGGCGACCCAGTTCAACATGAAATGGGTCGAGACAGCTGGCCTGGTGAAATTTGACTTCCTCGGTCTGAAGACGTTGACCGTGATCGAGAAGGCCTGCGGCCTGATCGGTCACGACAAAATTCAGATCGATAAGATTCCGCTCGATGACGAGCCGACCTACAGGATGCTGGCCAAAGGCGATGCCTACGGAGTCTTCCAGATGGAAGGCAGCGGGATGCGCGACATCCTGAGCAAGCTGAAACCCAACCGGTTCGAGGACTTGATTGCCCTGGTGGCACTCTATCGTCCTGGTCCAATGGACGATATTCCGACCTACATCAGCGTAAAGAACGGCCAGGAAAAGCCGGACTATCTCCACCCATCGTTGAAGGGCATCCTCGAAGAGACCTATGGCATCATGGTCTATCAGGAGCAGGTTATGCAGATCGCCCAGGTGCTCAGTGGCTATTCGCTGGGCGGTGCCGATCTTCTGCGCCGCGCCATGGGCAAGAAGATCCAGTCCGAGATGGATGCGCAGCGGGCAACCTTTATCGAAGGTGCTCGCAAGAACGAGGTCGAGGATGCCCGCGCCTCGATGATCTTCGACAAGGTCGCAAAGTTTGCAGGCTACGGCTTCAACAAGTGTCACTCGGCGCCATACGCCCTGGTCGCCTATCAAACCGCCTATCTCAAGGCCAATTATCCCGTCGAGTTCTTCGCCGCGTCGATGACGCTCGACATGGGCAACACCGACAAACTTGGCAATTTCCGGCGTGAGCTGGAGCGGTTGCAGATACCTCTTCTGGGGCCGGACGTGAACAATTCCATGGCGGAATTTGCGGTCGAGACCACGCCGGAAGGAAAGCAGGCTGTTCGTTATGCCCTGTCGGCGATCAAGGGCGTTGGGCGCGAGGCCATGGCCCGCCTTGCCGAGGAACGGCTTGAGAATGGGCCGTTCAAGGATCTGTTCGATGTAGTCGAGCGGATGGATCAGCGTGTGGTAAACAAGCGGCTGATCGAGGGTCTGGTGAAAGCAGGCGCCTTCGATTCGTTGAACAAGAACCGCGCTCAGACCTTCGGAGCGGTGGAATCGCTGACGCGCCATTCACAAGCCACTCATGAATCGCGAGGCAGCGATCAGAACAGCCTGTTCGGCGACGATACCGCGCAACGCCGACCGCCGCTTCCCAAGATGCCCGATTGGGCGCCGATGGACCGACTGCAGCACGAGTTCGGTGCTATCGGCTTTTATATGTCATCGCACCCGCTGGCTGCCTATGAGCGCAGTCTGCAACGGCTGGGCGTCTGTCGCGCCTTGGACCTGCCGGCACTGCTGATGCGCGGCACACCGGGCCGCATCAAGCTGGCGGGCACTGTCATCGATCGCATGGAGCGGACTTCGGCCAAAGGCAATCGTTTCGCTTTCGTGCAATGTTCGGACCAGTCGGGCGCGTTCGAACTGACCGTGTTCAGCGAACTACTGGGCAGCAAGCGCAATCTCCTGGAGCCCGGACAAGCCATATTGGTTTCGGCTGATGGACGGCTCGATGGCGAGCAGGTGAAACTTACGGCACAGTCAGTCGAAAAGCTCGAAGATGCCGTAGCCAACTCGGCCGCCGGTCTGCGCATCGTCGTTTCCGATCCAGCCGCATTGGAAGCACTCCGCAAGACGCTCGACGGCAAACGAGGGCGGGGACGTGTCACGCTGGTTGTTCCGATGTCCGACGAAGTGGAAGCCGAAGTGACATTGCCGGGAACCTATTCCATCGCGGGCGGCTTGCGCGATGCCGTTGGCAGTCTTCCGGGCGTCGCACATGTGGAAGAGATTTGAACCGCCAGGCCGGCCTCTTTGAAGCGCCAGGTCCAACGAAGCGCCGCGCGCCGAAAGCGAAGAGCGTTGCGCCCGCCTCCGGATCGCCGTTGCTTCGGGCGCCGGCTCTGCCACCCGAAATCCACCTTGGAACTTCATCATGGTTCTTTCCCGGCTGGCGAGGGTTGGTCTACGAGGGCGTTCATCCGCAGACGACACTTAGCCGGAATGGGCTGGCGGCTTACGCCGCGATCCCGCTATTGCGGACCGTGAGCCTAGATCGGACATTCTACGCGCCAATCTCCGCGGTCGAGTATGCGCGCTATGCAGCGCAGGTGCCGGACGGCTTCAGTTTCGTCGTGAAGGCGCCCGCGTTGGTCTGCGATGCCGTGATGCGCGATGAGGACGGGCGAGGGAAAGTGGCCAATCCGCATTTCCTCGACGCCGCCATCGCCACCCGCGAGTTCGTCGTGCCTTGCCTCGAGGGACTCGGTGCCAAGGCGGGTCCCCTGGTCTTTCAGGTCTCGCCGCTGCCGCGGGAGCTGGTCGCTGAACCGGCCATGCTGGTCGAGCGGATGGCTGCGTTCTTCGCGACCCTGCCGCGCCAGCTCGGCGAGCACCTGCCGCTCTACGCGGTCGAATTGCGCAACGCCGAACTGCTGACTCCCCGGCTGATGCGCATGCTGGCGGCTGCGGATGTGTGCTATTGCGTCGGCCTGCACGACAGGATGCCCGAAGTCGAACGTCAGGCGGTGGCTCTTCGGATGCTCGACGGCGGCAAATCTGGGCCGCTGGTGGTCAGGTGGAACCTCCATCGCGGGTTTCTCTACCAGGCAGCCAAGCAGCGCTATGAACCGTTCGACAGGCTTGTCGAACCAGATATTGAAACCCGGCGCGTCCTGGCCGACTTGGCGGCCGATGTCTTCAGGGCGGGACAGAAGGTCTGGATCACTGCAAACAACAAGGCCGAGGGGAGTGCGCCGCTTTCACTCCTCAAACTGGCCGAGGAAATCGCCCGAGCCATGGCCTAAGGCCTTGATTTCATTGGCGCTTGCAATTTCGGGCATTAACCCTTAGAAACACGCCACTTCGCACGCGGGTTTGTGGTCGACGGGGAGAAATCCCGCCGCTCGCTCCGGTGTCTGGAAACAGACGACGCCCGCGGAGGCCTAACCGGAAAAGGAGAGCGGCATGGCTATGCCGACATTTACGATGCGCCAGCTTCTGGAAGCTGGTGTCCACTTCGGCCATCATACGCGCCGCTGGAACCCCAAGATGAAGCCGTACCTGTTCGGGGTACGCAATGGGGTCCATATCATCGATCTCACCAAGACGGTGCCGTTGCTTGAGCAGGCGTTGCTGCGGGTCCGCGAGGTTGTGGCCAGCGGTGGTCGCGTCCTGTTCGTTGGAACCAAGGCAGCTGCCTCGGAGCGAGTCGCTGACGCCGCCAAGCGCTGCGGCCAGTATTATGTGAACCATCGCTGGCTCGGCGGAATGATCACGAACTGGCAAACCATTTCGGCCTCGATCAAGCGGTTGCGCGAACTCGATGAACGCCTCAAGGGCGATGTCATGGGCCTGACCAAGAAAGAGCAGCTCGATCTTACGCGCGAACGCGACAAACTCGAGCGGTCGCTGGGCGGCATCAAGGAGATGGGCGGCACGCCCGACCTGCTGTTCATCATCGACACCAACAAGGAGGCGATCGCCGTCCTGGAGGCGCGCAAGCGCGGCATTCCGATCGTGGCGATCCTCGACAGCAACTCCGATCCCGATGGCATCGACTTCCCCATCCCCGGCAACGACGATGCGATTCGCGCTGTCTCGCTGTTCTGTGAACTCTTGTCGGGCGCAGTACTCGACGGCATTCGCGCCGAGATTGCGGCGTCGGGCGGCGATGTCGGCGCACTCAGTGAGCCGCCGGCAGAGGAAACGCCTGTAGCATCCGATACCGCGGCTGAAACAGCGCCGGCGGCCTAGGCCTGCCCACTGCCGACGAACACTTAAGGGGCCGGTCGGAAGACCGGCCCTTGTTGCACCATACGGGCGCACCAAACGGAGCAAGACATGGCTGAGATCACCGCTTCCCTGGTCAAGGAACTGCGCGAAAAAACCGGCGCAGGCATGATGGACTGCAAGAAGGCGCTGGGGGAAACCCAAGGCGATCTCGAAAAAGCGGTCGACTGGCTTCGCACAAAGGGGCTTTCTGCCGCCGCCAAGAAAGCTGGCCGCATCGCAGCTGAGGGCCTGGTAGGCGTGATCGCCAGCGGAAGCCGCGGCGCTGTCATCGAGGTCAATGCCGAGACCGACTTCGTCGGGCGCAATGACATCTTCCAGAGTTTCGTCTCCGCCGCTGCTCAGGCCGCGCTCGACAACGGCGGCGATATGACCAAGATCGCGGCGGCGCCGTTTCCCGGCACAGGCCGCGACATTCAGGGCGAGCTCACGCATTTGATCGCCACCATCGGTGAGAACATGTCGCTGCGCCGGACCGCCTCGATTTCCGTGTCGGACGGTGTCGTGGCCAGCTATGTCCATAATGCCGTCGCGCCGGACCTCGGTAAGATCGGCGTCCTGGTCGCGCTCGAATCAACCGGCGACAAGGCCAAGCTTGCCGCCCTGGCAAAGCAGCTCGCCATGCACGTCGCCGCCGCCAATCCGCAGTCCCTGAGCGTGGCGGACCTCGACCAGGCAGCGATCGAACGCGAACGGGCCGTGCTGGCGGAGAAGGCCGGCCAGGCCGGCAAGGCCGCCGACATCGTCGCCAAGATGGTTGAGGGTGGGTTGCGCAAGTTCCACCAGGAGGTGGTTCTGCTCGAGCAGCTCTTCGTGATTGACGGCAAGAGCCGCGTCTCCAAAGTTGTAGACGACGCCGCCAAGCAGGTCGGCGCGCCCGTCAGGCTGGCAGGTTTTCTGCGCTTTGCCTTGGGAGAGGGAATCGAGAAGAAGTCGGAGGACTTCGCGGCCGAGGTGGCTGCCCAGCTCAAGAAGTAGTATGAATTCGGTACCGGTGCGCGGGCAAGAAGCCCGTGCCGCCCAAGAACATATACTCAGAGGCATCTGATGCCATCCGGTCCCCGCTATCGCCGTGTCCTACTCAAGCTCTCGGGAGAGGGCTTGATGGGCAGTCGGGAATACGGACTGGACCCTGCCATGGTTGCCATGGTTGCGCAGGAAGTGAAGGCCGTGCACGACATGGGCGTTCAGGTTTCCCTGGTAATTGGCGGCGGCAATATCTTTCGAGGCGTCTCGGCGGCCGCCTCCGGCATGGACCGCGCCAGCGGGGACTACATGGGGATGCTGGCAACAGTCATCAATTCACTCGCCATGCAAAGCGCCCTGGAGCGGCAGGGGCTGCAGACCCGGGTCCAGTCTGCCATTCCGATGACGACCGTATGCGAGCCCTACATCCGGCGTCGTGCCGCCCGCCATATGGAGAAGGGCCGGGTCGTGATCTTTGCGGCTGGTACCGGCAATCCGTTCTTCACTACCGATACCGCCGCGGCGCTACGAGCTGCCGAAATGGGGGTCGACGCGTTGCTTAAGGGTACCCAGGTCGACGGAGTATATTCTGCCGATCCGCGCAAGGACAGCAATGCCAAGCGCTATGACACGTTGAACTACATGGACGTTCTGTCGCGCGATTTGCAGGTAATGGATGCGTCGGCAATCTCGCTGGCACGCGAGAACCACATTCCGATCATCGTATTCGACATTCACAAATCCGGTGCATTCGCCGCGACGATGCGCGGGGAGGGAACTTTCACCATCATCAAGGACGGGGACTGACGATGAGTGCGGACGTCAACGAACTCGAGAAGCGCATGCAGAGCGCCATGGAGGCATTAAAGAAGGAGTTCACCGGTCTTAGGACCGGTCGCGCGTCGGTTAATTTGCTCGATCCCGTGATGGTCGAGGCCTATGGCCAACGCATGTCTCTGGTTCAGGTTGGAACGGTCAGTGCTCCCGAACCGCGTCTGCTTACCGTGAGTGTCTGGGACAAAGGCCTTGTCGTCGCCACGGCCAAGGCCATCCGTGAAGCCGGGCTCGGCCTCAACCCGGCTCCCGACGGCCAGATGATTCGCATTCCCATTCCCGAACTGACCAGCGAGCGGCGGGCCGAGCTCGCCAAGCTTGCGCACAAGTACGCGGAACACGGCCGGGTCGCGGTTCGCAATGTGCGGCGTGACGGAATGGAGGCGCTGAAGAAGGCGGAGAAAGACCACAAGATTTCCCAAGATGAGCATCGCCAGAAGGCCGATGAAGTGCAGAAGCTTACCGACCGCTACGTGAAGCTGGTCGACGAAACGCTTGTCCACAAAGAAAAAGAGATCAAGACGGTTTGATGTCGACTGCATCTCTGCCCGCCAATCCGGATCCTTCGCCAGGACCCAATCACGTCGCCATCATCATGGATGGCAACGGTCGATGGGCAAAGGCGCGGGGGCTGCCGCGCGTTGCGGGACACCGACGGGGGGCGGATGCGGTGCGCCGCGTTGTCCGCGGCGCCGGCGACCTCGGCATTCCGGTGCTGACGTTGTTTGCGTTTTCCACGGAGAACTGGACCCGCCCTGCCGACGAGGTCAGCGACCTGATGGGGCTGCTCCGTCACTACCTGCGAAATGAACTGGAAGAGCTGCGGAAAAATGGCGTTCGGCTGCGGGTTATCGGTAACCGCGACGGCCTGGCATCCGATATCGTGGGCGACATCGCCGATGCCGAAAGCATGACGCGCGGCAATAGCCGGATCGACGTCAACATCTGCATCAACTATGGCTCGCGCGACGAAATCCTGCGGGCCGCCCGCAGTCTTGCCCGCCAGGTCGCGGCTGGCCAGCTCGCTGTCGACGGGATCGATGTCAACCTTTTCGAACGCGAATTGTTGACGGCAGGATTGCCCGATCCGGACCTGCTGATCCGGACAAGCGGGGAACAACGAATCAGCAATTTCCTCCTTTGGCAATGTGCGTACTCGGAACTGGTGTTCGTTGATACGCTTTGGCCGGATTTCGGCAAGGAAGAGCTGGAAAAGGCAATAATCGAATACCGGCGGCGCGAACGGCGTTATGGCGGCGTCGGCGGCTGACGCTCCGGCGGGGCGCCAGGGGCGGTTTCGCGGTCTGTTGCTGCGGGTCCTGTCGGCCGCTGTCCTCGGCCCGCTGTTACTGGCAGCGGTTTGGTACGGGTTTCCCTGGATCGACTTCGTCGCGGCGCTAGCTGCGCCGCTCATCATTCTTGAGTGCATACGACTGACCCAAGGTCGGCCGGTGGTCCGCCTCTTGGCCTGCGGCTACTCGCTGGCTGCGTTGGTGGCACTCTTGTGGCTGCGTCATCAACCCGTCCTTGGCCGGGAGACGGTGATCTGGATTCTCGTCTGCATCTGGGCAACGGACATAGGGGCCTATTTCGTTGGTGCATCGGCCGGGGGGGCCAAGCTCGCCCCCCGCATCAGCCCCAGCAAGACGTGGTCGGGCCTGATCGGCGGAATGGCATGGGCGGCGGTAGCCAGCGCCATTATCGGATATGCCTTCGGGCAGGGGGGAACTTTCCATCTGGCATTGATCGGCGCCGGTCTCGCGGTGGTGGGACAACTGGGTGACCTGCTCGAGTCGGCGGTCAAGCGCAGCGCCGGTGTGAAGGACAGCGGCAACCTAATTCCGGGGCATGGCGGGCTGCTCGATCGCATCGATGGCCTGGCTGCCGTATTGGTCGCGGTGGCACTCGTGCGCCTGACAGTTGGTGGAACGTGGCCATGGACATGACTCGCTGGCCTGCGCCTTCGCACGATCGGCCGCGCAGCGTGACCATTCTCGGTTCGACCGGCTCGGTCGGGCAGAACACCGTCGATCTCATTGCCCGAGATCCGACGCGCTATCGTGTCGAGGCTTTGGTGGCCGGGTCGTCGGTCGAATTGCTTGCCGAGCAGGCCCGCCGGCTGCGTGCAAGGATTGCGGTTGTGGCCAATCCGGAACGCTACGGCGCTTTGAAGGAAGCGTTGGCCGGCACCTCGATCGAGGCTGCCGCGGGGCCGGAGGCGATCACGGAGGCGGCGTCGCGTCCGGCCGAATGGGTGATGGCTGCAGTGGTCGGTTTTGCCGGACTGGCACCCACCCTGGTTGCCGCACGCCGTGGCGCCATCGTGGCTTTGGCCAACAAGGAAGCTCTGGTGTGTGCAGGCCGGCTGCTGATCGACGCGATAGAGCGGTCGGATGGTGTTCTGTTGCCGGTAGATTCAGAGCACAACGCAATCTTCCAGGTCCTTGAGCCGCTTCAAAGCCATGCGATCGACCGATTGATCCTGACGGCATCAGGCGGTCCGTTCCGCAATTGGTCGCTGGCGGACATGGCCGAGGCGACGCCGGAGCAGGCATTGGCCCATCCCAATTGGGATATGGGCGACAAGATATCGATCGATTCAGCGACCCTGATGAATAAGGGCCTCGAGTTCATCGAGGCGCATCTGCTTTTTGGCCTGCCGCCAGAACAGGTCGAGATCATTGTGCACCCGCAATCCGTCATCCATTCAATGGTGGCCTATCGCGACGGCTCGGTACTGGCCCAACTCGGCACTGCCGACATGCGTGTGCCGATTTCCCACGCCCTCGGCTGGCCGTCCCGGATCGATGGGCCCGCGGCACGACTGGATTTTGCGAAACTCTCCCCGCTGACGTTCGAAGCGCCCGATTCCGGCCGCTTTCCAGCCCTACGCTTGGCACGCGAGGCATTGGTGACCGGCGGACTTGCACCCATCGTATTGAACGCGGCCAACGAAGCAGCTGTCGCGGCGTTCTTGGCGCGCCGTATCGGGTTCCTCGACATCGCTCGCGTCGTCGAGGATGTTCTGTTGGGCTGGGTGGGCATGGGGTCGCCGGTCGAGACGCTGCAGCATGTCCAGGCGACCGATCTGGAGGCCCGCCGGCGAGCCGAGGAATACTGTCGGCAACACTCTCTAAGAGATTGAAATTACATGATAATAATGATGTAGTGAAATATGGAAAGCGTCATCAGTCTGTTTACTACATACCTGCCGTACTTTGTGCTGGTTCTGACGTTGCTCGTGTTTATTCACGAATACGGCCACTACTGGGTGGCACGCCGTTTCGGCATTCACGCCGAGGTTTTCTCGATTGGGTTCGGGCCAGAGTTGTTTGGCCGGACCGATCGTAACGGCACTCGCTGGAAGGTCTCGGCGATTCCTCTTGGCGGCTACGTGAAGTTCCTCGGCGATAGCGATGAGACCAGCACAACGCCGTCCGGAATTCCACTTACTGATGAACAAAGGCGCGGCAGTTTCTTCGCGCAGCCCCTATACGCGCGTGCGGCCGTCGTGCTGGGCGGGCCGGTGGCCAATCTGCTGTTCGCGTTCGTCGTATTGACCACCGTATTCCTTGTTGCTGGCGAGCCTTATTCACCGGCAACGGTCGGGGTCCGGGCCGACGGGCCTGCAGCCAGGGCGGGGCTTCGAACCGGCGATGAGATCGTTCGTTTGGCTGACAGCAGGGTCGACCGTTACGAGGACATACAGTCGGCGCAGTTCCTCTACTGGGCAAAACCCATGTCAGTCGAGTTTCGTCGGGGCGGTCAGTTGCTGCAGGGTGAAATCATCCCTCAGCTTTGCGAGCGCACCGATCGCTACAACAACACGATGCGCTATGGCGAGTTGGGGTTGGATCAACTCTCCCGTCCGGTAGTCGGAGGATTCGCAGTAAACGGCCCAGCCGAGGCGGCCGGTCTCAAGGTAGGTGACCTGCTGCTCGAGATCGAGGGCAAGCCGGTCGATTATTTCTCACGGATTCCCGAGATTATCGGCGGCCGCGCTGGGCAGCCACTGGTCGTCAAATACGATCGCGATGGCAGCCATCAAGAGACGACCATCGTCCCGGCTGCCGACAGAGTGGTCGACTGCGCCGGCAAGGAGCAGCTCATTGGCCGACTCGGCATCCGGCAGGCAGGAATTACGGAGCTCCGAGGCCACGGAGTGTTGGGCGCCATGGGTGCAGGCGTGCGGGCCGTTTGGGGCATGACGACGATGTTTTATACGTCGATCGGCCAGATTCTGACGGCGACACGGCCGGTCGACGAGTTGGGCGGACCGATCCGTATTGCCAAAGCAGCCGGCGAGGCCTCACACGCCGGCTGGATCGGAATTCTCAATCTTATGATCGCTCTGTCTGTGGTACTTGGCGTATTCAATCTGCTCCCCATACCGATGCTCGATGGCGGCCATCTGGTGATGTATCTTTACGAGGCCGTCCGGGGGAAACCACTCAGCCTGAAGGCGCAGGAACTCGGGCTCAGGGTTGGATTTGCACTGGTGATTGGTGTGGCACTGATCGCGACGTTCAACGACATTAAGCTGTTGCTGCGTTGATTTTAACGCTACTTGGATGGTTGGAATTGGGGACAAAAAGAGTGGCTAAGTCGTTGAAGCCGGTCTATGAAGCGGCGTTCCTGAATGTGGCTATCGGCAGGTCCGGAAAGTGCCGGGAGTGAGCTTGATCGTTCGTTTGGTCGCATTGGCTGTTGCCGCGGCAGTTTTTGCATTCGGTACGACGGCGTACGCTCAACGTGGCGGAGCCGCCGCCGGTGGCACGATTACCGCTGTTCAAATTCAGGGCAATGTTCGCGCCGAAGTAGAAACCGTCCGGTCATACCTCCAATTGAAGGTGGGCCAACCGTACGACGCGGCTGCGGCAGACCGATCCCTGAAGGCACTGTTCGGCACAGGTCTCTTTGCGGACGTGGTCATCGAAATGCAGGGCTCGACGCTGGTCGTCAAGCTAACCGAGAATCCAATCATCAATCGCGTCGCGTTCGAGGGCAACAACAAGATCGAAGACGACAAACTGCGCGACGAAGTGCAGTCAAGAGCGCGGCAGGTTTTCACACGTGCCCGCGTGCAATCCGACGTCGACCGAATACTCACCATCTACCGTCGGGGCGGCAGGTACAACGCATCGGTCGAGCCCAAGGTTATCAAGCTTGAGCAAGGCCGTGTTGATCTCGTTTTCGAGATCAACGAAGGCGACGTGACAGGCATCAAGCGCATTACCTTCGTTGGCAACGAGGCGTTCAGCGACGGGACTCTGCGTGGCCAGATCAGGACGGCCGAGAGTGCGTGGTGGCGCTTCCTGGCATCGGACGATCGCTTCGATCCGGACCGTCTCAATCTTGACCGCGAGTTGTTGCGTAAGTTCTACCTTACCGAAGGATACGCCGACTTCCGGGTCGTCTCGGCGGTCGCCGAACTGTCGCCGAGCCGTGAGGGGTTCTTCCTGACGTTCACGATCAGCGAAGGCGATCGCTACAAGTTCGGCGAGGTCGACGTGTCCTCCCGGTTTCAGGGACTGGATGTCGATGTACTGAAACGCTACCTCCTGATGTCGGAAGGCGATTGGTACGATTCGACCGAAGTCGAGCAGACCATCAAGGCCCTGACGGATCTGGTCGGTTCTCTTGGCTACGCGTTCGTGGAGGTTCGGCCCAATATCCGGCGCAACAAGGACACCAAGACGATCGATGTAACCTTCGACGTCCAGGAGGGCCCCCGGGTCTATGTCGAGCGCATCAATATTTCCGGTAACACCCGCACGCTCGACAGAGTGATCCGCCGCGAGTTCCGCCTTGCCGAGGGCGATGCCTTCAGTACCGCCAAGCTACGCCGCAGCCAGGAGCGACTGAAGGCGCTTGGCTTCTTCGAGAAAGTCGACATTTCACCGACGCCCGGCTCGGCGCCGGACAAGACCAACCTCGAAGTCCAGGTCGTCGAGCAGAGCACGGGCGACCTTTCGTTCGGTGCCGGCTACTCCAGCACTGCGGGCATCGTGGGCGATATTTCGATCAGGGAGCGTAACCTTCTCGGTAAAGGCCAGGAGCTTCGCTTGGGTCTGTCCCTCGGTACGCTGAGCACGAATATCGATTTGAGCTTTACCGAGCCGTACTTTCTTGATCGGCAGATGGTGGCCGGAATCGACATTTTCCGGACGTCGAACGATCGACAGGCCGTCGCGAACTATAGCGATGCCAGTGTCGGCTTCGCCTTGCGCAGCGGCTGGGCCTACAGCGAGTATGTTCGGCAAGTCGTTCGATATACCTTGCGGCAGACAAACATCTACGATGTCCAGCCTTGGGCTTCTCCTGTTGTTCAGGCACAGGCGGGCTATGCGACGGTTTCGGAAATTTCCGAGACTCTGTCATGGGACACGCGCGACGTACGACTCAACACTACCAAGGGATGGTTGCTGCGCAACACCATTGCAGTTGCAGGAGCCATCGGAACCGAGCAGTACTTCCGCACGACCGTTGATGCGGTGTATTTCCATAGTCTGTTCGACGAGTTTGTCATATCGGTTGGCGGTTCGGCCGGCATCGTGCTGCCATTCGGCAGCACCAACCTGCGACTCAACAACCTCTTCTTCCTCGGTGGCGACAATCTGCGCGGATTTGCCGTCGCCGGCGTCGGTCCCCGTGACGCCGGGACCGCCGACTCGCTGGGCGGCCAATTCTTCTACGCGACGACTGCCGAACTGAGCTTCCCGCTCTATGGCATCCCGAAAGAATTCGGCCTGATGGGCAAAGCCTTTGTCGATACCGGTTCTCTTTGGGGCAACCAGGCCACCAACTTCGGGGCATCGATCCTCGACAGCCAATTGATGCGCGTTGCCACAGGCATTGGTATCCAATGGGTGTCGCCGTTCGGACCGATCCGCATAGACTACTCTTTCCCGCTTATTCAGGATCCCTGGGATAAGACGCAAAACTTTCGTTTCAGCTTCGGCACTCGATTCTAGGCGCATGATGGTGGCCGCATGAACATCCAGACCGACAAGGCCGGCCTATCTGCGGTCACGGCCGTGGACATCCGGCGCATTCTGCAGATGATTCCGCATCGCTACCCGATGTTGATGGTCGATCGCGTGGTCGATATGGAACTCGACCGCAGTGCCGTCGGCATCAAGAATGTCAGTATCAACGAGCCGTTCTTCCAGGGCCACTTCCCGTCCGAGCCGGTAATGCCAGGAGTCCTGATCGTCGAGGCGATGGCGCAGACCGCGGCCGTCCTGGTCGTGGCCACGTTCGGCGCCAAGTCGGAAGGGAAGCTTGTCTATTTCATGTCGATTGACGGCGCAAGGTTTCGGCTGCCCGTGACGCCCGGCGACCGTCTCGAACTTCACGTGGAGAAGCTTCAGAGCCGGTCAAATGTCTGGAAACTTGCGGGCAGGGCGATGGTTGACGGCAAGTTGGCCGCCGAGGCGACGTTCGCTGCCATGATCCGAGACCGGTAGGAGAGACCGAAATGGCCGATGCCTCTACCAATTACCGCATGCTGCACACGATGATCCGCGTCTTGGATCTCGACAAGTCGCTGGCCTTCTACACGGGCCCGATGGGAATGAAACTGCTTCGAAAGCGGGATGTTCCGGGGGGGAAATACAGCCTGGCGTTCGTCGGCTATGGTGATGAAAAAGAGCACTGCGTTGTAGAACTGACGCACAACTGGGATCAGGCCAAGCCCTACGAATTGGGAAGCGGCTTCGGCCATCTCGCCATAGGTGTACCGGATGTCTATGGCGTCTGCGATGAAGTCACGAAAGCTGGCGGAAAAGTCACGCGCGCTCCCGGACCTGTCCAGTTCGGCACGACCGTAATTGCCTTTGTTGAGGATCCGGACGGCTACAAGATCGAGTTGATAGAGCGGAAGTAGGGCCCGGCTTTCTAGATCGTCCACCAGGCGAGAAGCGTCAGCAGCGCCGCCGCCACTCCAAGTTTCAGAACGCGCGCAAGCGTACCATGCCGGTGATAATTGTCGTTGGCAGCTCTGCCTAGTCGCACCACACGCGACCTCGGCCTCGGCTTCTGCGCGACCGCCCAGGTCGCCGCCCGGTTCGGTCCATTCGATGTTCTCGCCATATCCTCTCGCTTTCCTCCCCGGATCGCGAACTAGCTCCGCATATGCAGCGGCTTGTAGGGTCGCTCGGTCTGGCCGTTGTAGAGCTGGCGTGGACGGCCGATTTTCTGGTCGGGGTCTTCGATCATTTCGTTCCACTGCGACACCCAGCCCACCGTGCGCGCCACGGCGAACAGGACGGTGAACATCGACGTCGGAATGCCGATCGCGCGGAAAATGATCCCCGAATAGAAATCGACATTCGGATAGAGCTTCTTGGAAACGAAGTAGTCGTCCTTCAGCGCGATCTGTTCCATCTCCATGGCAAGTTCGAGCAGCGGATCATGCGAGACGCCGAGAGAAGTCAGCACCTCGTGGCAGGTCTGCCGCATGACCTTGGCGCGCGGATCGTAGTTCTTGTACACGCGATGGCCGAAGCCCATGAGGCGGGTATGGTCGTTCTTGTCCTTCACGCGAGACAGGAAGCCCGGGATGTTCTGCTTGCCGCCGATTTCATTCAGCATGTTGATGACGGCTTCGTTGGCGCCGCCGTGACTGGGACCCCACAGCGATGCGATACCGGCGGCAATGCACGCGAACGGATTGGCGCCCGACGAGCCGGCCAGCCTCACCGTGGACGTCGAGGCATTCTGCTCGTGGTCGGCGTGGAGCATCAGGATGCGGTCCATCGCCTTTTCGATCACCGGATTGATTTCATACTCTTCGGCTGGCACCGAGAACATCATGCGCAGGAAATTGGCAGCGTAGGAAAGATCGTTGCTCGGATAAACGAACGGCTGGCCAACTGAATACTTGTAAGCCATCGCTGCGATCGTCGGCATCTTGGCGACGAGACGGTAGGACGCAACCATGCGCTGGTGCGGATCGTTGATGTCGAGCGAGTCGTGATAGAAGGCGGACAGGGCGCCGACCACGCCACAGCAAATTGCCATCGGATGGGCGTCACGACGGAAGCCGCGGTAGAAGTGGCTGAGCTGTTCGTGAACCATCGTGTGGTTCGTGACATCCTTGTCGAACTTTTCCTTCTGCGCCTTGTTGGGCAGTTCGCCCTTCATCAACAGATAGGCAACTTCCATGAAGTCGCTCTGTTCTGCGAGTTCGGCAATGTTGTAGCCGCGGTGCAGCAGAATGCCCTGGTCGCCGTCGATATAGGTGATCTTGGAGCCGCACGAGCCGGTTGAAGTGAAGCCGGGGTCGTAGGTGAACATCCCTGATTCGCCGTAGAACTTGCGGATATCGACCAGTCGCGGCCCGATCGTGCCGTGGATGACCGGCATTTCATAAGTCTTGCCGGTTTCGTTGTCGGTCAGGGTCGCGGTTGACTTGGCCATGGGGAACTCTTTTCAGCTCGATTTGGGCAAGGCGCGATACCGCGTGAAGGCGGTTGCACCGGGTTCGCAAGCACCCTAACAAGCCGCCTACGGAGGCGCAATTGCACCGATAGACCGCTATTTCGCGCCGCGTAGCAGGGAGGCGATCCGGCCGTCCATCGCCGCCAGGCCGACCCCGATCAGGGCCATTCCGGCGAAGTGCCGGAGTTCGAGGCTTTCCCCCAGGACGGCGGCGCCGAGCAGGATGGCGGTAACCGGTATCAGGAATGTAACAAGCAGCAAGTTGGTCGCGCCGGCGGCGGCGAGAATCCGGAAATAGAGAACATATGCGAGGGCCGTCGACAGCAATGCCAGGCCGGCCAGCGCTGCCCAGACCTCGGACGACGGTGCGGCAGGCAGGGTCCAAGGCCGGTCGACGACCAGCATGATCGGCAGAATCAACACGGCACTCACGGTGACCTGTCCGGCGGCGGCGTGCATCGGCGCCACGCCCAAGCTCTGGAAGCGGCGGCCATAGACGCCAGCGAAGGCGTAGGAGAGGGCTGCCCCCAGGCAAGCCATCTGGCCCCAGAGACCCGAACTGGCCTCAAGGACGTCTGGGCCGACCAGCAACGTCACGCCAGCCGCTCCGGCAAGCAAGGCGGCGACCCTGGCCACGTTGATCTTTTCGTCACGCGTTGCCAGGTGCGCGACGACGAGGGTGAAGAGCGGCGTCGTGGCGTTCAGGATCGAAGCCAGTCCCGAGGCGATCTGGGTCTGACCCCAGAAGATCAGGCTGAAGGGGATCATGTTGTTCAGCAACCCCATGATCATGAAGGCGGCCCAGGGCGTTTCGCGCCGGAAGAGGCTCTGGCCGGTCAGCCGGAGCGACAGATTCAGTGCGAATGCGGCAAGGGCGACGCGACCGAAGACGACCGTTAACGGGCGTAACTCGGCAACGGCCACTTTGGCGAAGAAGAACGACCCGCCCCAGAGGACGGACAGCGACACCAGCCAGATCCAGACACGCAGGCTCATGGGTGGAGCCTGCGGGCATCGCGCGGACCGATCTATCCGGCCGCAGACAGCAATCGCGCTTCGTCTCGGGGCATCGCTACTCTTAACTCCGGACCTGCACCTTTGCCCAGGTGTCCCGCAGCTCGATCGTGCGGTTGAACACCAGAGCCTTCGACCGGCTCGCTAGGTCCGGGCAAAAATAGCCCTGCCGCTCAAACTGCACGGCTTCCCCGGCAGCCGTCTCCGCCAATGAGGGCTCCAGCAGCGCGCCCGACAGGACTTCGAGCGAGCCTGGATTCAGGTCGGCGTCCAGATCGCCACCGGCGCCCGGGTCAGGGCGGTTGAAGAGCGTGCTGTACAATCGGACTTCGGCGGGAAGAGCGTCCCGTGCGGACACCCAGTGCAGGGTGGCCTTTACTTTGCGACCGTCCGGCGCGTTACCGCCGCGGCTCGCAGGATCGTAGGTGCAGCGCAGTTCCACGACGTTGCCGGCGGCATCCTTGACCACCTCGCGGCAGGTGACGAGATAGGCGTAGCGCAGCCTGACTTCTCGTCCCACGGCCAGCCGGAAGAACTTGTTCGACGGATTCTCCATGAAGTCGTCGCGCTCGACGAAGATTTCCCTGCCGAAGCGAAGGGGACGCGTGCCCGCGCCTGGATTCCCCGGATGGTTGACGGCCTCCAGCTCTTCAACGTGGTCTTCGGGAAAATTCTCGATCACGAGTTTGAGCGGCCGCAGGACCGCCATGCGTCGCTCAGCCGCCTGGTTGAGATGATCGCGTATCGCATGATCGAACATGGCCAGATCGACGACGCTGTTGGCCTTGGACATGCCGATGCGCCGAACGAAGTCGCGGATCGCCGCCGGCGGCACGCCGCGGCGGCGCAGGCCTGCGAGAGTCGGCATGCGCGGATCGTCCCAGCCACTGACGATGCCGCGCCGTACCAGATCCGTCAGGTAGCGCTTGGAAAGGACGGTATAGCCGATATTGAGGCGGGCAAATTCGGTTTGGCGTGGGCGCGCCGGCACCGGCAAGTGGTCAAGGAACCAGTCGTAGAGCGGACGATGGTCCGCGAACTCCAGAGTGCAGAGCGAATGCGTGACGTGCTCCAAGGCGTCGGACTGGCCGTGCGCGAAATCGTAGGTCGGGTAGATGCGCCACTGCATGCCGGTGCGCGGGTGAGGCACATGCAGTATGCGATACAGCACGGGGTCGCGCAGGTTCATGTTGCCGGACGCAAGGTCGATCTTCGCCCGCAGCACGCAGGCGCCGTTGGCAAACTTGCCGGCGCGCATGTCGCGAAACAGGCCGAGATTCGCTTCCACCGAACGGTCGCGATTCGGCGAAGGGCGGCCCGGTTCAGTCAGCGTGCCGCGCATCGCCCGCATCTCGTCGGGCGGCGTGTCGTCGACATAGGCGAGGCCGGCGCGAATGAGGTGCTCTGC
>CALFRN010000114.1 GCA_937919085.1 uncultured Reyranella sp. | reverse complement strand
GCGGCGATCGCTCTGCCGGGGCAGGCGCGGCACGAGTGCGCTCGACTGTCATCAAACAAGAGGGGGAAATCGATCGCCGCCGGTGTAAACTCGCATCATGCCAATCTATCTCGATATCTCCCATCCAAACCGCATGGTGGTCGCGGTCATCCAGGGCACGGTAACCGTCGACGACATTGTCGGTGCGGCGCAGCAGTTCGTCGCAACCGGCGCATGGCCGTACCGCAAGATCATCGACGTCTCGACCGGCGTTTCGAATGTCGACGCCAAGGCTCTGGAAGCGCTGGCAAACCTGGCGCGGTCCAGTGCCAAGGATGTGCCCCGCGGCCCGACCGCGTTCGTCGTCAATCCGGAGCGCAGCGACATCGTGGAGCAATTCGCCCAAATGACCGAAGGCGACCGTCCGGTGAAGACCTTCAAGAGCATCCACGCCGCCCGGAAATGGCTCGACGACAATACCAAACGCTAGGGACCGCTGGACGACAAGGCCGCACCGGTCCGGCATCACCGGTCCGGCATCGTGCGCGGCTGGGTGGCGCCGTTCGCAGGCTTCGACGCACGGCCTCCGCACTGGCCGCCCGACCGGCGATTCGGCAACGGGCCGCCAGGGCCCACAATAAGCCCGCCTGCTGAACGGGCGATCCGGGGGCAAAGGTCTCGTTTGGCGCCACCGTCCCGCGCAGGATGCGCGCTCAGGACATCGGCTCGACCATCTTCGATCCGGCGGCGCGGCAGTAGGTGACGGTCGATTTCGACGTCTGTCCTTCCTTGACGATCATGATCTCAAGCGGTCGGCAGCTGCCGCCGTCAGGCCGATCCGCTGCCGGTCCGACGGGTTTGGCCCAGACCACGGTCGGCTGGGTCTCGATGTTCAGCGGTTCGATCGTGTAGCCTGTGAAGATGCCGTCAGGAGCATCGAAGGCTCGGGTCACAGCGCTCTTGAGCCTGTGGCGCTCGTGCGGGTCGAGCGTATTCACCGCCGCCGACAGGGGGCTCCGGGTCTGCGGGGTGCCAGGGGTGCAGCCCGCGACCAGCCCGACAACCAGGCCCGCGACCTGGGCAAGCGCGACCGTGCGACTCATCGGGTCCTTCCGCCGAATTTCCACTCATAGTTCAGGATCACTCTGAAATCGCGCACCGTCGACACGGCGCCATTCTGGAACCGGTTCAGCGTTGCCGATCGGGCGCGGATCCAGAGCGGCCGTAGCGCGTCGGGAAAATCAATGGCGCTGTCGGCGAGCATGAAGTCGAGCGTGAAGTCGTACTCGTTGTCGGTCGACAGAGGCAGGCGGGTCGCGGGGTCGATCGCCCCGCTGCCCAACGTGACGTTGGCGACGAACGCCAGTCCCGGCAGGTTGATGGCGGCGAAATCGATCCGGGCGCTGGTCGTGAAGGCGCTTTCGTTGGCCCGGTGAAACTGACGCAGCATCATGTTGGAATACCCCGGCCAGAGTCCATAGGGATTGCGATAGGGCGCCGTGGCAGCGGTCTTGGTGAAGCTGCCGACCAACGTGAGCTCCCGCCAGCTGAAGTCGATGCCCGCGCCGAGGACCCACGTGCCGAAGGCCTCACCAGTCAGCTTGTTCGCGCCATTGCTGCCCTGCGCCATGAATTGGCCGCGCAGGTTCACGTCGATATCGTCGGTGATCGAATGCGACCAGGCGAAGTCGCCGTAGCCGGAAGAAAGGATGTCCTGGACCGAGTAACCCGACAATCGCAGCCGTGGCCCGGCAGTCGGCCGGTAGTCGATGCCACCCAGCCACATGCCGCTCTTGACGTCGTCCGGGCCGCCCGCCGCCTTCGCCATGTCGATGAACTCGACGGCGTTGCGCGGCTTCATCTTGTCGACGTATCCGCCGAGATAGCTGAAGGCGCCGAAGCTGCCCGAGAACAGGTAGGCTTCGAAAGTGTTCGGAGTCATCCGGTTGTCCTGCGGATTGACTTCGGGCTGGTTGATCAATTGACGATAGGCGCTGAACTGCTGGTCCCGGAACCTCATCTGGCCATAGGCCTGGCCGAGCACGGTGTAGCCGTAGGGGCCATTCTGCCCGGGGTACAGCAGCAACGTGCCGTTGGTCGCGCCGGCGGCCATCGGCTGGGAGGTATAACCCACGGCACCGAAGCGGAAGACGTCGAGCAGCCATCCTGTCTCGTAGCCGATCCATCCGCCGCCGGCCCAGGCGACCGCGCTCGGCGGCGCCGGGAAGGCCCGGTCGAAATAGTAGCTGCGCAGATGGACGGTGAGCGCGGCCTCGTCGACCAGACCGCGCTGCAACTCCGTGACGAAGTCCTGCCCCGTCGCCGGCGTCGCCCCGAGGAGCAGCGCGCCGAGCGCGCACACGGCGTATGCGCCGCTCGCCGTGCTTGAAGGATCTCTCTTCAGGTCACCGGCTCGACGACGCCGCGATCGCGAGGGCTGATCACCACCGCGCGCTTGGCCTCCTGCCGCCGCAGCCGGAATGATGGAAATGTACCTTCGTATTGCGCCCCCCCGGACTGATCAGCCTAGAATCGTGAAAAGCGGATGTCCACGGCAATGGACCAGCAGTGCTGTCCACGCGGCCTTCGCGCTATTGCCAAGACGGCAACGCCGTTCGAAGCGACGAGAGGCCGTGGTTCACCGGAATCTCGGTCGCAATTCAGCCGACGAACCGGCGCCTGGACTTCGCGAGACGAAGGTCCTGTCGGCAAATTCCCTTCGAGCCCAGAATCTAGTTCCGGCCCTCGAGCAGCCCGCGGCACACGACCTGCGCCTGGATCTCGGCGGCGCCCTCGAAGATGTTGAGGATGCGCGCATCGCACATCACGCGGCTGATGGGATATTCCATCGCGTAGCCGTTGCCGCCATGGATCTGCAGCGCGTTGTCGGCATTGCTCCAGGCCACGCGCGCAGCCAGGAGTTTGGCCATGCCGGCCTCGATATCGCAGCGGCGGTCCTGGTCCTTTTCGCGCGCGGCAAAGTAGGTGAGCTGGCGGACGATCATGGTCTCGACCGCCATCCAGGCGATCTTGCCGGCGACGCGCGGAAAGGCATAGAGCGGCTTGGCGAACTGGATGCGTTCCCTGGCGTAGCGCAGGCCGAGCTCCAGCGCGTTCTGCGCCACGCCGACAGCGCGCGCCGCGGTCTGGATGCGCGCGCTCTCGAACGTCGCCATGAGCTGCTTGAAACCCTGGCCTTCCTTGCCGCCAAGAAGGTTCTCGGCCGGCACTTCGAAACCGTCGAAGCCGATCTCGTATTCCTTCATGCCGCGATAGCCCAGCACCTTGATCTCGCCGCCGGTCATGCCCTTGGCCGGGAACGGATCGGCCTCGTCGCCCCTTGGCTTCTCGGCCAGAAACATCGACAGGCCCTGATAGCCGGGCTTGGAGGCATCGCTGCGCGCGAGCAAGGTCATGATGTCGGCACGGGCGGCGTGGGTGATCCAGGTCTTGTTGCCGTTGATCCTGTAGCTGTCGCCGTCGAGCACGGCGCGCGTGCGGAGGCTCGCGAGATCGGAGCCGGTATTGGGCTCGGTGAACACCGCCGTTGGCAGGATCTCGCCGGAGGCGATGCGCGAGAGATAGCGCTTCTTCTGGTCCTCGGTGCCGCCGGCACGGATCAACTCGGCCGCGATCTCGGAACGCGTACCCAATGACCCCACACCAATATAGCCGCGTGAAAGTTCCTCGGTGACGACGCACATGGCGAGCTTGCCCATGCCGAGGCCGCCCCACTCCTCCGGTATGGTGAGGCCGAACACGCCGAGGTCGGCCATCTGCTGCACTACCGGCAGCGGGATCAGCTCGTCGCGCAGGTGCCAGCCATGGGCATGCGGGCCCACCTCGGTGTCGACGAAGCGGCGGAACTGGCGGCGCACCTCTTCCATCGCCTCGTCGCCAAGGCCCAGCGCGCCGAAGTTGCCCGAGTCGGGACCGTCGGCGATCAGCTCGGCGATGCGCAGGCGCGCCGCCGAGGTGTTTGCGGCGATCAGCTTGCCGACCGCGGGCGCCTCGAGCGCCGCTGGATCGGCGCCGAGATCGGCCGGGCGCACGATCTCGACCTGGCTGATGGCGATGCCGCCTTTCAGCTGGGCGAGATATTCGCCGAGCGCCACCTGAAGAATGAGTTTTTCGAGCTCGCCATCAGCGCCCGCCTCGGCCCAGCGCCGCATCTGACGGATCGCCGACACGTAGGTCGCGATCCAGGCAAAGCCGTGGGCGGCGAACTGTTCGTGTTCCAGCAGTTTCGGATCGACCTTGCCTGCAGGCGCGATCAGCTTGCGCACCGCTTCGCGCGCTTCCGTCTCGTAGCGATCGGCGGCGCGTTCGGCGTCGGCACACAAGGGAAGGAGATCGGGGAGGATCAATTGCATTCAGCGGCTCGCATTCAATTTGTCCGTCGTCCCGAGCGGAGCCGCCCGAAGGGCGTCGTAGTCGAGGGACCTTTTCTCAACGGCAAAGGCCTTGGCGTTGAGAGAAGGTCCCTCCACTGCGCGCCTTCGGCGCTTCGGTCGGGACGACGGGAACCTCAATCCTCCAGCGCGTCTTCGAGGGTGCGCAGGCCGGGGCGCTTGGCGGAGACGAGGACCGCCATGTTTCCGGGCTTGTGCTTGTTTTCCCACATCTTGGTGTGGGCCTTGGGAATGTCGGCCCAGTCGAAGACCTCGCTCATGCAGGGATCGATGCGGCGCTCGATCACCAGCTGGTTGGCCTGGCTCGCCTGCAGCAGGTTGGCGAAGTGGCTGCCCTGGATGCGCTTCTGGCGCATCCACACGAAGCGCGCATCCATGGTGAGATTGTAGCCGGTGGTGCCGGCGCAGAAGACCACCATGCCGCCGCGCTTGACGATGTTGCACGACACCGGGAAGGTCTGCTCGCCGGGATGCTCGAATACGAAGTCGACGTCGTTGCCCTTGCCGGTGATCTCCCAGATGGCGGCGCCGAACTTGCGCACCTTCTTGATATACTCGGCATAGCCCTTCTGGTCGTCGACGTCGGGCAACTGGCCCCAGCAGTCGAAGTCGTTGCGATTGATGACGCCCCTGGCACCCAGCGACATCACGAAGTCGGTCTTCGACGTATCCGAGATGACGCCGATCGCGTTGGCGCCGGCGGTCGCGATGAGCTGGATCGCCATCGAGCCGATGCCGCCTGCGGCGCCCCACACCAGCACATTGTGACCGGGCCGCAGGATGTGCGGGCGATGGCCGAACAGCATGCGGTAGGCGGTGGCGAGCGTCAGCGTGTAGGAGGCGCTCTCCTCCCAGGTGAGATGCTGGGCGCGCTTCATGAGCTGGCGGGCCTGGACCTTGCAGAACTGAGCGAAGGAGCCGTCCGGCGTCTCATAGCCCCAGATGCGCTGGCTGGTGGAGAACATCGGATCGCCGCCGTTGCACTCCTCGTCGTCGCCGTCGTCCTGGTTACAGTGGACCACGACCTCGTCGCCCACCTTCCAGCGCTTCACCTTGGCGCCGACCGCCCAGACGATGCCGGCGGCATCGGAGCCCGCGATGTGGAACTCCTGCTTGTGGACGTCGAACGGCGAGATCGGCAGGCCGAGCCCGGCCCACACGCCGTTGTAATTGACGCCGGCGGCCATCACGAGGACGAGCACTTCGTCCTCGCCGATGCTGTGCGTCGGCACGACCTCGAGCTGCATGGATTGTTCGGGCGGGCCGTGACGCTCGCGCCGGATCACCCAGGCGTACATGTTCTTCGGCACGTGGCCGAGCGGGGGAATCTCGCCGACCTCGTAGAGATCCTTCTTCGGCTGGTTGGCCGTCGGATGCGGACGGGCCGCGAAAGCGACAACGGACATGGGCAAAGCCTCCTGCGATGCAGCAAAGCTATTGTTGCGACCGCGAGATTGCAACGCACAAAATACGAATCGGAACGAATGACGCAGGCTGAAAACAATAAAATTAGCCTGCCTCTGTGGAAATTTCAGATCGCGGCGTCTATTTCAGCGAAAGCCAGCCCCGCGTTCGGTGTTGCGTGCCCGCTTCGGATCGCTATTGTCCGGCGCGGTAGGGTTTTGTGAGGTACACGCCGATGACTATCCGTTCGATCAAGTGGACTGCAGGATTTTCCACGTTTGCAGCGGTGCTGGCGGTCGGCATCGGTCTGCCCGAACGGCAGGCGGCGGCACAGGTCCAGGCCGTGCCGCGCGAGGGCGTTTCGTTCAATAACACCGTGACCGCGCTCGTAACGGTGGAGACGATCGACACCGACACCCGCACCGTCGCGTTCACCCTGCCCAACGGCCGGCTATTGCTCCTGCCGGTCGCCGCTGGCGTGTCGAACCTCGCCGCGATCGACGACGGTTCCCTGGCCAACGTGACCTACACTGAAGTCGTGACCATGCTGAACCTGCGCCAGAAAGGTCCGGGTTCGCGGGATGCGCGCCAGGACCAGATGAGCCCCAAGCCGAACGCGCTCGATATCGAAACGGGACGGTTCACGCTCACGGTGGTCGCCGTCGATCTGGCGAACAATACGGTTTCGGTGATCGACGGCCGCGGCGGCCCCGTTCGCACCTATTCGGCCACTTCGATCGCCAAGCAGGACATGCTGAAGAAGATCAAGCCCGGCGATGTCGTGATCGGCATGACAACGCCGCTGACGATCACGGCGATCGCCGCAGCCCGCTAGGCCCACTACGTCGACATCACCTGCTCGCCGCAGACGAGCAGGCCGGAGATCGGAGCCGCACGCCTTGAAGGGCGACGGCTACGCTATTAGCCGATTTCGACGTCTTCCCAGAAGCCCATCCAGTGATCGACCGGCTTCATCTTCGGTTGGGGCGCCTCGTAGGACCATGCGGCACGTTTGGTGGCCGTCGCTCCGTCGGTGACATCGTAAAATTGCACGCCGTGGGGGCATTCGAGGTCACTGGCGCTCTTCGGCACCATTCGCAGCAAATCCATGCGAACTGAATCGCGTGGAAAGTAACGATAGCCGCCGACCTCGAGGGTTCGGTCGCTCTCCGCGATGACCTGACCGTGCCAGACTGCCTTCACGCCGCCCTCCGCTGAGCCGCCAGCTGCGGCTCGAATTGAGGATCCGTCGCCCCGAGTACGGGAACTTGGGAAACGTAGCCGCAGATCGGCGCGAGGAACAAGTCCGCCGCAGTCACATTGTCACCAACGAGATGGCGAATGTCCGCGAATTGCCGACGAAGACCGGTACCACCTCCCGGCCGATGCCCTTTTGCCGCAAACCGGCGGCACCATGGGAACGCCGATATTCGCCATCGACTCCGCTCCTCGCTCAGTACTGGTCGTGGCGGCGTACCCACGCCATCGGCCAGGGCAGACCACCTTCATCGCGCCCCTTGGATGTCAGATCGAGCAGGTGGTAGGTGCCGTTCAGCATGTCGACGCCTCGCCCGTAGGTCGAATAGGTATGGTAGATCGCGCCATCGTCGCCGCGGCGGAAGGCGCTGATGCCCGGCATCTCCTCGCCGCCGACCCTTGCCGATCCGTAGTTGTAGTTGGGCCCATTGGCGTCGCTGCCTTTGACGAAGGACACGCCGAAATCGAAGTTGAAATCGCTACCGGCTGACGACACCCACCGGAACGTCCATCCCAGGCGCTTCCTGTAGGCCTCGAGCCTGTCGAGAGGCCCGCGGGAAATCAGGACGAATGCCGTGTCGCGGGCGGCAAGATGGCTGTCGATGCCGTTGAAATTGTCGGACCAGAACGAACAGCTCGGGCAACCTTCATTCCAGTCCGGCCCGAACATGAAATGCTGGACGATGAGCTGGTCATGCCTGCCGAACAGGTCGGCCAGGGTAAGCCGGCCTTCGGGTCCTTCGAAAGAATAGGCCTTGTCGATTCGCACCCACGGCAACTCGCGCCGCTCGCGCGCCAGGTCTTCGCGGGCCTTGGTGAAGGCCTTCTCCTTGGCGAGAAAGGCCTTGCGGGCGAGGAGCCATTCCTCGTGCGAAACAACCTGATGAGTCATGCTGCCCTCCCGAGAAAAGCCTCGAGCTTGTCGAACGAGCCGGTCCAGCCGGCATTGTGGTTGTCCATGCCGGGCGCGTCGGCAAACGGCCCATGGATCAGGGTCAACTCGGTCTTGTCGCCCACCGCGCGCAGTTCGATGCGCACCGTCGTCTCGTGGCCACGCGGCCTGGCAAAGTCGCCATCGGCATGATGCGCCCAGGTGAAGACCAGACGCTCGGGCCGTGTGACCTCCACATACCTGCCCGACGAAGCGAAGACCCGACCGCTGTCGTGGCGGCCCCCGACGCGCCACGCGCCGCCAGGCCGTACGTCGATCTCGCATATCGTTACTTCCACCCCGGGCGGACACATCCACTGCACGAAATGATCCTGCTTCACCCAGGCGTCGAACACGCGCTCGCGCGCGGCGTCGAAGGTGCGCGTGATGCGAAGCGTGTTGGTATCAAGGCTTGCGTCGGGCACGGCTCTTTCCTTTCGTGGTTTCGGGTGCGGTGCGCTTGAGGAAGTCATCCAGCCGATCGAGCCGTGCCTCCCAGAACTGCCGGTAGAACTCGATCCAGTCCGTGGCGGCGCGGAAGCCTTCGCCGCGCAGTTCGCAGCGCCGCCATTGGGCCTCGGTATGGCGTTCGATCAGGCCGGCCTCCGTCAGCACTTTCAGATGTCGTGAAACGGCCGGCAACGATATGTCGAACGGCTCGGCGAGGTCGCCGACGGTGGCCGCACCGGTGGCAAGGCGGGCCAGGATGGCGCGGCGCGTGGGGTCGGCGAGTGCCGAAAAGGTTTGCGAAAGCTGATCCATATTTAACTACTATGTTAAATACAAATCCGAACGTCAAGCCATTACCTGCAACGTCGTCGCGATTGCAGGAAATCCGGGCGAAACCTATGAAGGCGCGCTGGCCGGACAGGCATGGAGTTGAGTGAATGGAAGCAATTTACCGCTTAGAAGGTGCCACCGCCGAGACCAGTGCGGACGCAGGCGGTCCATGGAACGCCAGGCTGCAACATGGCGCTGCCCCTTCTTCATTGATCTGCTGGGCGGTGGAGAGGTTGCCGTCGCCCGTCCCGATGCGCGTGGCCCGGCTTACCGTCGACCTGATGCGACCGGTGCCGGTGGCGCCGCTCGCCGTCGAGACCGAGGTTGTTCGCGAAGGCCGCAAGATCCAGCTCGTTTCGGTACGCCTGCTCGCCGATGGCGTGGAAGTTGTACGCGCGAGCGCACTACGCATCCGCACCGATCCCCGCGAGGTGCCGGCGATCGCCAGCGGACCGGCGGTCGATCTTCCGATTCCGGACCTCTGCAGTCCGCCCGACTTCTTCGCCACCGAAACGCCGTTTCTCAAGGGGATCGAGATGCGCCTGGCGAAGGGAAGTTTCCGCGTCCCGGGGCCGGCCGCCGTCTGGTATCGGGCGACGCGGCCGATCGTCGCCGGGAGCACGATCTCACCGTTGATGAGCGCCGTTATCGCCGCCGATTTCTGCAACGGCACGTCATCGGTATTCAGCATGAACGACTGGACGTTCATCAATGCAGACCTGACTGTCAGCCTCGGCCGCGAGCCCGTCGGCGAGTGGATACTGCTCGACGCCGAGACCTGGGCCGGACCGGACTCCGTCGGCATCGCCGCCGCGCGCCTGGCCGATGCGCAGGGCTATTTCGGCCGGGCCGTGCAGAGCATCATCTTCGAGAAGCGCTGAGGGGGGCGTTATTGCTCTTTCTGCACCGCGCGGGCTCCCGCGCCCCACAGGGCGCTGCCGCCCGCCAGCGCACTCAAAGCGGCTTGTCGCCAAGCCGCTTTGAGTGCGCTAGCCCCTCTTCCAGGTCGTACCCTTCGGTCCGTCCTCGAGGATCACGCCCCTGGCCTTGAGATCGTCGCGAATGCGGTCGGACTCCTTGAAGTCCCTGGCCTTGCGCGCCGCCTGACGGGCGGCGATCGCGGTCTCGATCTCTGCTTCGCCCGGCCCCGATGAATCGGCGGGTGCCCAGCGGAACCACGCTTCGGCGTCCTGCTGCAGAAGACCCAGCGCATTCGCGCCGGTGCGCAGTTCGGACGGATCCGCGAGTTGATGGATGGCGCCGATTGCCATGGGTGTGTTGAGATCGTCGTTCAGGGCATCTTCCACGGATTGCGGCACGGCGTCGGCAGGCCGCACGTCCCTGCCACGCAGCGCGCCATACCAGCGGTCGAGCGTCGCCTTGGCCTGCGTCAGTCCCTCATGGGTGAAATCGAGCGGCTGACGGTACTGCGCCGACAGCAGCAGCAGGCGGATCGCCTCGCCGGGGAACTGGTCGAGCAGTTCGTGCACGGTGAAGAAATTGCCCAACGACTTGCTCATCTTCTCGCCGGAGATATTGAGAAAGCCATTGTGCATCCAGTAGGTCGCCATGAAGGAATGACCGAAGGCACTGCGGCTCTGCGCGATCTCGTTCTCATGATGCGGGAAGATGAGGTCGAGACCGCCGGCGTGGATGTCGAAGGTCTCGCCGAGGTGCCTGGCGCTCATCGCCGAGCATTCGATGTGCCAGCCCGGGCGGCCACGGCTCCACGGGCTTTCCCAGCCGGGCTGGGCGTCGGTCGAGGGTTTCCACAGGACGAAGTCGGCCGGGTCCTTCTTGTAAGGGGCCACCTCGACGCGGGCGCCGGCAATCAGCTCGTCGCGTGAGCGTCGCGACAGGCGGCCATAGTCGTCCATGCTGGGCACGCTGAACAACACATGGCCGTCGGCGGCATAGGCATGACCGTTGTCGACCAGGCGCTGGATCATGCCGATCATCTCGGCGACGTACTGCGTTGCGCGCGGCTCGACGTCGGGTGCCAGCGCCCCCAGCCGGCGCATGTCGCTCCGGTAGGCATCGGCGGTGCGGTTGGTCAGCGCCTCGATGCTCTCGCCGTTGTCGGCTGCCCGCACGATGATGCGGTCGTCGATGTCGGTGATGTTGCGCACGTAGGTGACGCGCGGATAGTGGCGCTTCAGCAACCGGTAGAGCGTGTCGAACACCACGACAGGCCGGGCATTGCCGATATGCACGTAGTCGTAAACGGTCGGTCCGCAGACATAGAGGCGCACGTGCCCCCCATCGAGCGGTGCGAACGCCTCCTTTTCGCGCGACAGCGTATTGTAGATTACGAGGGACATGGTCCCCTTCTCCCCGATCAAACGTATACGAAATCCGGACGCCCTGGCTGGGCGGGGGATTTACTTACATCGCGCGGTATTTGCGCCGGGGAACGGAAGGAGCGACATTTTGCAAGTTTATCCGAAGCGTTCTTGTCGTGCAAATGGACGCCAATGGAAGCTTTTTTCATCTCGGCTGCCCTCGTTGCCGTGGCCGAGATCGGCGACAAGACCCAACTTCTCGCCCTGATGCTGGCGGCGCGCTATCGCAAGCCGGTGCCGATCATCCTCGGGATCCTGATCGCGACGCTGGCAAACCATGCGCTGGCCGCCTGGGCCGGCGCCGCCGTTGCCGGCTGGGTCGGCGCAGAAGCAATGCGCTGGATCCTGGTTGCGACGTTCCTTGGCATGGCGGCGTGGTGCCTGATCCCCGACAAGGCCGATGAGGGTCCGCAGACCGCGCGCCGGGCCGGCGCGTTCCTCGCCACCCTGGTTGCCTTCTTCATCGTCGAGATCGGCGACAAGACCCAGATCGCCACCGTGGCGCTGGCCGCGCGCTTCGATTCGCTGATCGTGGTCACCGCCGGCACGACACTCGGCATGATGTTGGCCAACGCGCCGGTGGTGCTGTTCGGCGACGCCATCGCCAGGCGGCTACCGCTCAAGATCGTGCGCGCGATCGCTGCCGGCCTGTTCGCGGCACTGGGGATAGCCGCGATCTTCATGCCTTCCGGCCCCTGAGCCGCGCCTCGGCCCTGGCCCGGCCGATCAGCGGCAACAACTTCGCCATCTCAGGGCCGGTCTCGCGCGCGGTGAGCGCGAGCCGGAGCGGATGGAACAGCGCGCGGCCCTTGCGACCCAGCGTCGACGTAAATGCCTTCCATGTCGTGCCGTCCCACGGTTCCGGCGGCAGCCTGGTCGCGGCGCCTGCCAGAAATGCGGCGTCTTCGATCACAGGCTCGATCGGGCCGCGCACGACTTCGGCCCAGCCCGCGGCATCGGCGAGCGTCACCAGGTTGCCGCGCACCGCCAGCCAGAAGCCCTCACCCGGATCCTGGGCGAGGCGCGCGCGCACGGCATCGTAGGGCAGGATATGCAGGGTCCGGGCGTTCAACTGCGTCAGTTCCTCCTCCGAGAAGCGCGCAGCGGCGCGGCCGACACGGCCGAAGTCGACAGTCGTCACAAGCGTGTCGAGCGAGGCAACCGGCTCCACCGGATCGGCCGTGCCGAGCCGTGCCAGAAGCGCGCAAACGGCGAGCGCCTCGATACCGCGTTCCCGGAGATCGGCGACCGCCAGTGAACCTGCGCGCTTGCTCAGGCCGCCGCCCGCCGCATCGACCAGCAACGGCAGATGCGCGAAGACCGGCACATCGGCACCCAGCGCCTGGAACATCTGGATCTGTGCGCCCGAATTCGTGACGTGATCCTCGCCGCGGATCACGTGCGTGATGCCGAAGGCGATGTCATCGACCACCGACGTGAAGCTGTACAGATAGGTGCCGTCGTCGCGGACCAGCACCGGATCGCTCTGGCTTGCCTCGTCGATGTGCTGCGGCCCGCGCACCAGGTCGTCCCAGCGCACTTCTTCCGACGCGAGCCTGAAGCGCCAGTACGGTCGGCGGCCTTCGCTTTCCAGACGCGTACGGTCGGCATTCGACAGCTTGAGTGCGGCGCGGTCGTAGACCGGCGGCCGCCCCTGCGCGAGCAGGCGCTTGCGCCGGAAGTCGAGTTCCTGGGGCGTCTCGTAGCAGGGATAGAGGCGTCCGGCGGCTACAAGCGCATCGCGCGCCGCACCGTAGTGGCCGAGGCGATCGGACTGTCTTTCCTTGCGGGCCCAGTCGAGGCCGAGCCACAGGAGATCGCGCTCGATGGCAGCATCGAATTCGGCCTTGCTGCGGGTTCGGTCGGTGTCGTCGAGGCGCAGAATGAACGTGCCGCCGTGGCGTTTGGCAAACAGCCAATTGAACAGCGCAGCACGAATGTTGCCGACATGCAGCGAGCCTGTGGGACTCGGTGCAAAGCGTACGATTGGAGCGATCATGAGAGCCGACTTGTGACGAGAGGCCGTTGGCGGGTCGAGCCGGCTCCGTCAGCGTCCCCGCACTCGATATCCCCGGCCTCCGGAAGGAGGTCGACACCGCGTGCCTTGCGGCCATCGGCATCGGGATCGATCAGCCGAAGTTCTCAGCGATAGCCCGGCGGCGGCGCGACGTTGCCAGACGTCGGCGAAATCGGTGCCTGCTGAGGCATGGTCGCCGGCGTCGGCAGCGTCGAGTTCATGATGCTGCCGGGGCCACTGCCCGCACCTCCGCCGCTCGGCGTCGCCACGCTGCCCGGTGCCGTCTCCCCGCTCGCGCTGATCCAGTAGCCGGCCACCGCGTTGGACTTGTCGCCAGCCGTCTTCGCCTGGACATCGACCACGCCGATCCGATCGCCGCGCTTGTTGATCCGGTAGCCTTCGGCATCGAGCTGATAGCCTTCGTTGTCGACACGCACGCCGTCCGCTTCGGTCCGGAACGAGGCAGGCGGCGTTACTTCCGTATAAAGGGGCTTCGGCAAGGGATCACAGGCAGCGAGCGCCAGCCCTCCCAGCATCGCGGCAACCAGTCTTCTCGCAGCCATCGGCTTTCCCCAAAATTCACACAGCCGCCGGAAAACGATGTTGCCATCGAGATTGGCGATATCTCCGGGACCATCATAGCGGAACTCAGGCGCCCCCCGGAAGGCCCGAGCAACCGTCGGCCTGAGCGCATTCGGCGCACAGAAGCCGCTGGAACACTTCGGACCGGCCGGCCGGCAGGAGCCTTACGGCTTCTTGTCCACGTTGGCCTGGATTTCCTGGTAGGATTCCTTCATCCGGTCCTGCACGATCCTGAAGGCCTCGGTGCTCGACTTCTGCACCAGTTCGGAGATGTCGCGGGTGTTGGCCATCACCGCTTCCATCGCCTTCCTGGCGAACTCCGCCTGTTTGGCCATCGCATCCTGCGGGCTGCCGCCCGGCTTGTAGGCCTGCGCCACCTCGGCCATGTCCTTCATGGCCGCCTCGAAGATCTCGCGCTGCCTGGTGGCAACCGCGCTGGCCCCGCCTGTCATCGCCTGCCACGACCTGGTCATGGCATCGAGGTTTTTCTGGTGGCTCTCCATGAGCTTTGCCATGTCGAAAGCCGGGACCTTGAATTGCTCACCGAGGCTTTTGAACATGTCGGTGAAGTTCTTTGCTGGGTCGGCCATGCGAACCTCCTTCGGTCAGAGGTACAGCTTCACCCCCTGCTCCAGGGCGTGCAAGGCCAATCCGGCCAGCCCACCGATCATGGCGCCATTGAAACGGATATATTGCAGGTCGCGGCCGACCGTGAGTTCGATGCGGCCGATCAGCATGTCGATATCCCAGGATTTGACCTGGTCGGCGATGAAGCGGCCGACGCCGCTCTTCTGGCTTTCCACGAAGTCGGCCAGCACCCGCACCATGCCGCGATTGATCTCGGCGCGGATCGCCGGATCCCGCGCGAGCTGGCCACCGACGTCGACCAGCATGGCTTCGAGCTGGCGGCGGATCTGGCTGTCGGGGGCAATGGCGTCCTTCTCCATGAACGAACGCAGGCTCTCCCAGGCGCCCTCGGCCACCGCCACGACCTCCGGCCGCGCCAACAGGTCGCGCTTTACCTCTTCGGCCCGGCGCGCGAATGCCTCCGAGCCGCGCAGCCGTGCAATGAAGTTCGTCACAAAACTGTCGAACTCCCGCCGCAGCGGATGATGCGGGTCGCCCCGTGCTTCCTGGATGAAGGCACCGCTCGAGGCCACGATCTTGCGAAGGAGATAGGCATCGGCGCGGTAGAGGTTGAACAGTGCCGGCAGCTCGGCGCGGATCTTCTCGCGCAGCGCCGCCAGCGTTTCCTGGTTGGCCAGCACCTTTTCCAGTGCACCGAGAAGCTCGTCGAGCAGACGCTGGTGCCGGCCCTTCTCGGTGACGGCGCTCAGCAGGCCCGCGGCAAGCGGCGCGAGCTCTATCCGCTCGAGCTCGGCCATGATTCGCCTGCCCAAAAAGCCCTTGAGGCCGGACTGGTCGATAGCGGCCAGGGTCTGCGGCAGCAGCCGCAGGACAAAGCGCGCAAGCGCCGCGCTGCGTTCACGATCGGCGAGCCACTCCGCCACCAGGCCGGCAAAATCGACCTCGCGCAGCCGCGCCTCGACCGGCTCGGGAGCGAGGAAGTTGCGCTCGATGAATTCGCCCAGCGTATCGGCGATGCGCAGGTGGTTGCGCGGGATGATGGCGGTGTGGGGGATCGGCAGGCCCAGCGGACGCCGGAACAACGCCACGACGGCATACCAATCGGCAAGGCCGCCAATCATCGCCGCCGCCGCAAAGGCCGCAACGTAACCCCACGCCGTGTGCGTCGCCTCGAAGTAGCGCGCGACACCGAAGACCACTGCCATGACGACAAGCAGGGATGTCGCCGCAAGCTTGATGCGGCGCAGGTCGCGGGCGCGCTCGGCGTCGCGGGCGGATAGCTCGCTCAAACGTCAGGCACGCGGATGCAGCGGTTTATCGGCCATTCGCCGTTGGACCTCTCGCGATCAACGCCAGGTGCCGTTCCCGGTTGCCGCACGAAAGCCGTCAGCGCTCGCCAACCGGTCGGTAGCGGAACTCGCGCGCGGCACGTGCACGGCCGGTCGACGCCGAACCCGGTCCCTTGTTGAGACGCGCGAACATGGCGGCGAACGCGATATCGTCGGCCTCAAGTGGTGGGAAGGCCTGGCGTGTCCGCACCGGGTCGGCACCGCGTGCCAGCAGCGCACCGACGATGCGAACCCGGATGGCCGTATCCTTGAACAGCATCTCGCCGGCCGGCCCGCCGGTATCGCTCTCGATGCGCTGGCGGCCCCGGACGAAGACCCGCATGCGTTCGATTGCCTCGCGCTCTGCAGCGCCGACGTCCAGCGTCACCATGCCCTTGGACATCAGATCGCCCTTGCGGACCCAGCCCTCGGCGCCCGGCCAGCCCTCGGCCAGCATCCGCGACAGTGCATTGCGGTCCTTGGGGCCGAGATAGACCGGCAGCAGGCGGAACAGGCGGAGGTAGATCACGCCGCGCGCGCTGATCGTCACGTGCGACTTGTCGTCGAGGTCGACGCGAAAGAGGTCGATATAGATTTCGTTGCGCACCGTCTTGCCGGGCAGGTCGGCGATTGCCGCCGCCTCCTTGATCGAGAAGGTTTCAGCCTCCAGCCCGTGCGGCAGCCGCCGCAGGCGGTACTTCTGGATTTTCTTCGTTGCCATCAATCGCCACGCTTTCCGCGCAGCAACATTAGGCGCGGCCAAATCTGTCGTATAGTCATCCGGCACATTCTCTTGGGGAGGAATCGATGAAGGTCGGATACATCGGCGTCGGCAACATGGGTGGCCCCATGTGCCGCAACATCATCAAGAAGAGCAACCACGCCGTGACCGTGTTCGACCTGAACCCGGCGGCCGTAAAGACCTGCACCGACCTCGGCGCCGCGGCGGCCAGGTCGGTGGCCGAGGCGACCAAGGGCGCCGATATCGTCATGACGTCGCTGCCGATGCCGCGCGACGTCGAGGCGGTAACGATGGGCGACGACGGCATTCTCGCCAACATCGGCAAGGGCCAGACCTACATCGACCTCAGCACCAACGCGCCCTCGATGGTGAAGAAGATCGGTGCCGCCTTCGCGGCCAAGGGCATCGCCATGCTCGACGCGCCGGTGAGCGGCGGCACGGTCGGCGCCGAGGCCGCGACCATCGCCATCATGGTGGGCGGCGACAAGAAGGTATTCGACGACGCTTTGCCGGTGCTGCAGTCGTTCAGCGCCAACGTGATCCACATGGGCGAACTCGGCACCGGCACGGTGGCCAAGCTGGTGAACAACATGATGGCCTTTTGCAACATGGCTGCGGCCGCGGAGGGACTGATGCTGGGGGTCACGGCGGGCCTCGACCCGCAGAAACTGATCCAGGTGGTCGCCAGTTCCAGCGGCAATTCCAACGCTTTCAACATGTTCTCGCAGCGCGCCCTGAAGGGGGAATTCTCGCCGCCATCTTTTGCGCTCAACCTCGCCCACAAGGACCTGCATCTGGCGATGGAACTCGCCGACGAGCTGGACGTGCCGCTGCCGCAGGGCTCCGCCACGCACAACCTGCAGCGCATGGCGCGCAGCATGGGCTTCGGCGCCGACGACAGCGCCTCGATCCTGCGGGTCTACGAAAAGGTCCTGGGGCGGACGATCAAGCCATGACGGCCGCGGGCGCCCGATTCGCGCGTCGGGCGCTCGTCACCGCCCTGCTCGGCCTGCCGCTCGCCGGCTCCGTCCGCGCGCAGGCGGCGGCGGACATCTGGGCCGCCCTGCGCGGCGGCGGCCACTTTGCCCTGATCCGCCACGCGCTGGCGCCGGGAAACAACGATCCGCCGGGCTTTCGCCTCGACGATTGCTCGACCCAGCGCAACCTCTCGGCCGAAGGCCGCGCCCAGGCCGCCCGCATCGGCGAGCTGTTCCGGGCCAACGGCATCGTCCAGGCCCGCGTCCTGTCGAGCCAGTGGTGCCGCTGCACCGAGACGGCGACCCTGCTCGGACTGGGCGCGGTGACGCCACAACCGCTGCTCAATTCTTTCGTGCGCGACCGCGAGCGCGGACTCCGGCAGACCCAGGCCCTGCGGAGTTGGCTCGGCCAGCAGGATCTGGCGCAGCCGATGGTGCTGGTCACGCACCAGGTCGTGATCACCGCCTTGAGCGAAGTCTTTCCCGGCAGCGGCGAGATCGTGGTCATGCGCCGCCTGCCGGATGGCGGCCTCTCGGTCGCGGGCCGCCTCGCCACGGCTTAGAGCGCGCGGCCGCCGTGGGTGATACCTGTGCGGAAAGGCGGGTCAGTCCAAATGCCGGGCGATCAGCGCCGCCACCCGATCCGGGTGGGTAGCGGCCACGTCGTGGTTGCCGCCCGGCACGATCTCGAGTCGGGCGTCGGGCAGGCGCGCGGCGAGGTGCCGGCCGACCGCCACCGGACTGATCGGGTCGGCATCGCCCCAGATCAGCAGCGTCGGCGCCGCGATCTCCTCGACCGGCAGGTCCGGCGACGACCCGGCCGCGGTAATCCAGCCGGCGGCCTGCGGAAACGAGCGGCGGTAGTCGGGCCGCCAGTCGACGGCACCGAGCCCGGCCATGTCGACCCCACCCGAGGTCACCGACAGCACCAGCCGGCGCACCAGCCGCGGCCGTTCGATGGCAATGCGGGCCGCGATCACCCCGCCCATCGACTGCGCCACCAGATCGACCGGCCGGTCCATCCGGGCGGCGACCAGTTGCACGAGATCGTCGATGCCGCTGATCGCGGAGTCGTGCGGCTGATGGCCGAGGCCCGGCCAGCCGAAATAGTGCTTTGGCCAATCCCCGGGCAACCGCGACCCGACCGGCTTCCAGAAGTCCGGCGAAGCGCCGGCACCGGGGAGAAAGAGGATGTCCGGCATGGCTAGGCGCCGAGCCTCGTCATGAAATCCGGCAGCTTGCGGCCGATCGACAGCAGATACCGACCCATGGCACCCGCCACCTGGCGGACCGGCGGACGCGCGCCCATGCGCTCGCGCCACGCCTGCAGCCGGGGATGGGCATCGCCCATCGGCGCGCCCATGCGGTCGCCGAAGAGTTGCGCCATGTAGAAGGCGATGTCGGCGTAGCTGTAACCGCCGGCCAGCCATTCGCGGTCGCCCAGGGTGCGTTCCATCTCGTCGTAGAAGCGGGCGGCACCATCATGCGCGCCGGCCGCCCTGGGATCGCCCATCAGGCGGACGATGTGCGGGAAATAGACCTCGTCGGACTTGTGCTCCAGCAGGCGCGCCCGGGCGCGTGCCCTGATGTCGGCCGGCCACAGCGCCGGCTCGGGCCTCAGCGTCTCGAAGTACTCGAAGATCTGGGTCGAATCGAAGAGTTCGAGGGCGCCCCCGGGATCATCATCGACCAGCACCGGCACCTGGCGCTTGGGATTGATGCGCGACACCTCCGGATGCTTGGGTTCGTAGAGCGTCTTCATCTCGAACGGCACCATCACCAGTTCGAAATCGAGCCCCTTCTCGCGGGCGGCGATCTCGACCTTGGCGCCGAACATGCTGAGCGGGCCGGAATAGAGCTTCATGCCCTGCACTCCCTCAACCGGACCGCTGCGGCGTTTCATAGTCGCCGACGTAGCTCAGGTGCGTCACCAGCCCGCTGCCCGGCCGCCACTGGTGCAGCGCAACCCCCGGCGGTTCCATCCGCATCGAAAGCTTCGCGCCCGCCCGCAGATCGAGTGCCACCTGATGGGCGGTGCTGGGGGCGATCGAGGCCAGGGTGCCGGCCCAGCGCATCTGGATCGGCCGATGGATATGGCCGCACACCACGCGCTCGACATTGGGATGGCGCCGGACGAGCGCCGCCAGCCGCTCGCCGCCTTCGGTCAGGCCCATCCCGTCCATCCTCTCGATGCCGACGTCGAACGGCGGATGATGCATGAACAGCAAGGTCGGGCCGTCCTGCTCCGCCAGGCGCGCCTCCAGCCAGTCGAGCCGCACGTCGCACAGCGCGCCGTGGTGCTTGCCCTCGACCAGCGTGTCGAGCGCGATCAGCCGTACCGGCATTCCCTCGACCGTGTACTGCAGGAAGCCCTCGCCCGGCAGGTAGCCGTGATCGGGGAAGGCGCCGCGCAGTGCGGCGCGGAGATCGTGATTGCCCGGGATCAGACAGACCGGCATGGCGAGCGCCGACAGCACGCGCCGGAGGTTGGCGTATTGCGCCGGCAGGCCGTTGTCGACCAGATCGCCGGTCGCCAGCACGATATCGGGCCGCGGGTCGAGCGCGTTCAGGTGCGCCACCGCGCGTTCGAGGAAACCCGTGGTGTCGACCCGGTCATAGAGCAGCTCGCCCTCGCCCTTCAGGTGCATGTCGGAAATCTGGGCGATCAGCATGGACGGTCCTCCCCGGCGCGCAGCGGCAGCGCCGACAATCCCGGCGCCACGTCGCTGATAGCATCAAAGAACAGCGCGAAGTGACGCGCAATCAGCCGCTGCAGCTCGGGCCCGGGCCGGTCGTCGCCGTCGGAAACGGTCATCTCCATCCCGGCCGCCGTCTGGACCCAGAGCACCGGGTTCGACGGCGCCTCGGCGAAGCCCTCGAACCCCAGCAGGCCGAAAGCCACGGCCGCGCGCTTGCGGGCATGCCGCGCCAAAGCGTTGTCGCGGCCGGGATCGCACAGCGCGAACGCCAGCCGGGCGGTGGTGCCGTCCGGCAGCGTCACCTCGTATTCGCGCG
>CALFRN010000113.1 GCA_937919085.1 uncultured Reyranella sp. | reverse complement strand
CGATCGCGCGTGCCGCAATCGCGCCCGAGCCCGTGGGGTGCCGCTTCCCGGACGCCGCGCCGCGGCCCCTGGGGCTGACCGGGGCTAAGGCTTCGGCAACGCCGCCGGTTCGTCGCCGAGATCGACTTCCAGGATACGCTGGCCGCGCTTGGTGATGCGGTCGGCCGAGATGTCGACGTCGCGCAGGTCCTTCTCGGTCATCGCGAAATGCGATTTCAGCTTCTCGACGCGCTCATCCAGGCGCCTTACGTCATCAAGCAGCAGCCCGACGGTCTTCTGGATCTCTCCCGCCTGCTCGCGCATGCGCACGTCTTTCAGGACGGCGCGCACGGTGTTCAGCGTCGCCATCATGGTGGTGGGCGACACGATCCAGACGCGGGCGCGGTAGGATTCCTCGACCAGACCGGTGAAATTGGCATGCAGCTCGGCGTAGACCGCCTCCGATGGGAGGAACATCAGCGCCGATTCGGCGGTCTCGCCGGGCAGGATGTATTTGTCGCGGATGTCGCTTATGTGCTTGCGCATCGCCTGCTGGAAGCCGCGTTGCGCGATCGCCAACGCGGCCGTGTCGCCCGCCGCAACGGCGCGCAGCGCGCTGTAGCTTTCCAGCGGGAACTTGGCGTCGATGCCGATAGATCCCGGCGGGTTGGGCAGTTTCAGCAGGCAATCGACGCGCGCCCCGGTCGACAGCGTCGACTGGAACTCATAGGCCGAGGGCGGCAGCGCATTCTGCACCAGGTCGTTCAGCTGGACCTCGCCGAAGGCGCCGCGCGCCTGCTTGTTGGACAGCACTTCCTGGAGGCTCACCACCTGGGTCGAAAGTTCGCCGATCTTCTTCTGCGCCTCGTCGATGCGGATCAGCCGCTCCCGTAGGTCGGTCACGATCTGGCCGGTCGCCTTCTCGGTGCGGTCGAGCCGCTCGGCCACCACCTTGCCGAGCGCCTGCTCCTGCTCGCGCAGTGAACGCTCGACCCGCTGGACGGTCTCGGCCTGCTGGCTGAGCGCCAGGGCGAGTTGCTGGCGCATGGTTTCGGCTTCACTGCCGCCACGACGGGTCAGCGCGAGGACCAGCACCACGACCAGCAGCGCGATGGCCGCCAGCAGTATGATCGTCAGAGTATCCATGGGGGCCCTTATAGGCCGCCCGCCTCAGAAGCGCATCGACAAGCGCGTGGCTGCCCGCTAATCCAGCCTCCATGCCTCCATTTCACGACCCCGACGTCTGGCTGTTCGACCTCGACAACACACTCTATCCGGCGCGCTGCAACCTGTTCGCCCAGATCGACGTGCGCATCGGGCGCTATATCTCGGACTGGCTGAAGGTGACGCCGGAAGAGGCGCGGGTGGTGCAGAAGCAGTACTGGCGCGACCACGGCACTTCGATGCGAGGCATGATGACCCTGCACGGCGTCGACCCGACGCACTATCTCGATTACGTCCACGACATCGACTACTCGCCGGTCGAGGCCAACCCCGGTCTCGAGGCCTCGCTCAAGGCACTGCCAGGCCGCAAGATCATCTTCACCGCCGGCGACGTGCCGCATGCCGAGCGCGTCATGGAACGGCTGGGCGTGGCGCATCATTTCGAGGCCATCTTCGACATCGTCGCCGGCGAGTACTGGCCCAAGCCGCACAAGCAGATCTACGAGAAGCTTGTGAAGCAGCACAACGTCGATCCCAGGCGCGCCGCCTTCGCCGACGACATCGCGATCAACCTCAAGCCGGCAGCCGACATGGGCATGCGGACCGTTTGGATCCGCACCGACGAGAGCGTGAAGCGCGCCGCCGATGTCAACCTCGATCACATCCATCACCAGACCGACGACCTCGCGACCTGGCTCGCCGAGTGGTTGGCGGCGCGGAACAAGAACGGGAGCAAGGCGTGAAGATTCTCATTCTCGGTGCCGGCGCGGTCGGTGGCTATTGGGGCGCCCGCCTTCACCAATCCGGCGCCGACGTCACATTCCTGCTGCGCGAGAAGCGCGCCGAGAAGGTGCGGAAGGAAGGCCTGGTCGTGAAGAGCCCAAAGGGCGATGCGACCGTGCCGGTCAAGGTCGTGACCGGGGGCGGCGCCAAAGGAACCATGGACGGCGGGCCCTATGACATCGTCGTCCTGGCCTGCAAGGCCTACGACCTCGACTCGGCAATGGATTCGATCGCGCCGGCGATCGGCACGAAGACGACCATCGTTCCAATGCTGAACGGCCACGCCCATTTCGCCACGCTCGATGCGACGTTCGGGCCCGAAAAAGTGGCGGGCGGTCTTGCCCGCATCTCCGGCATGCTGGGACCCAACGGCGAGATCCTGCATTCGGGCGCGTCGGGCGTTTCCTTCGGCGAACGTGACGGCAAACCCGCGCGCGCCGCGCTCCTCGAACTCGACGCCGCCTGCAAGAAGGCCGGTATCGACGGCGGCATCAATGCCAACATCAACCAGGATCTCTGGGACAAGTGGATCATGCTGGCCACGATCGCCGGCATGTGTTCGTCCATGCGCGGTACCATCGGCGACATCATGGAGACGGAGGATGGTGCAGCCATTGTACGCGAGACGCTGGAGGAGAGCCGCAAGGTTGCCGCAGCGGAGGGCCATGCGCCCAGCGACAAGGTCTTGGCCGGCATCGAGACCATGCTGACGGCAAAGGGATCCAAGGCCGTCGCCTCGATCCTCGGCGACATGGAAAAGGGCGGTCCGGCCGAAGGCAGGCAGATTGTGGGCGACATGCTGGCCCGGGCCCGGAAAGCCGGGATAGCCGCGCCCAACCTCCGCTTCGCCTACACCCACCTGCAGACCTACGAAGCGCGCCGTGCGCGCGGCGGCTTGAAGTAGCTTTTAGGAGCCCGCGATGAAGATCCTGATTCTCGGCGCCGGTGCGATCGGCGGTTATGTCGGTGGGCGCCTGCATCAGAGTGGTGCCGACGTGACGTTCCTCGTGCGCGAGAAGCGGCGCGAAGCGTTGCAGCACGACGGCCTGGTCATCAAGAGCACAAAGGGCGACATCACCCAGAAGGTGAAGACCGCAACAGGCGGAGACGGCGGCGGGCCGTATGATGTCGTGTTGCTGACCTGCAAGGCCTATGATCTCGATTCCGCGATGGACGCCATCGCCCCGGCGGTCGGCGCCGGCACCGTGATCGTGCCACTGCTGAACGGCATGCATCATCTCGACACGCTCGACGCGCGCTTCGGCGCTGACAAGGTTGTGGGTGGACTGGCGCGCGTCGGCGTCGCCATGAACGGGCAGGGTTGGATCCTGCATACAAGCCCGTTCGCCGCGATCTCCTTCGGCGAGCGTGACGGCAAGTCTCCGCGTGCCGCCCTGGCCGAGCTCGACGCTGCGATCAAGAAGTCGGGTGTCGACGGCGGGCTGAATCCGAACATCGTCCAGGATCTCTGGGACAAGTGGATCATGCTCTGCACGCTTGCGGC
>CALFRN010000112.1 GCA_937919085.1 uncultured Reyranella sp. | reverse complement strand
GTCGCCGGCGCCGTGGCGCTGGCATTGCTGCTGATGCGCGGCCGCTGGCGTGAGCGTCCGGACCTGGTTCGCTATTTCCTGGGTGGACTGGCGGTTCTGCTGGTGGTGGCTCTGGTCGCCGGCGGCGCGCTTCTCACCAAGGCGGTGCGCGCTGACGAGAGCGGAACGCGGCTCGTCATCTGGTTGACTTCGCTCGACGCGATCGGCCTCTCGCCATGGTTCGGCTGGGGGCTGGGCAGCTTCGCCGACATCTATGCAATCCTGCAGCCGGCCACGATTCCCCAAGCCAACGATCTCGCCCATTCCACGCCGGTCGAGACCGTCGTCGAGGTCGGCGTGATCGCCGCGATCCCGGCGTTCGCCGTCGTCCTGCTGCCGTGGGGCGTCAGCCTGCGTGGAGCGGTCAGGCGCGACCGCCGCCACCGGGCTCTGCCGTCTGCCGCCTTCGCCATCGCCGCCGTGGCCATTCTCCATTCGGCTGTCGATTTCAGCCTGCAGATTCCGGCCATCGGCTTCGTCGTCAGCGCCGTACTCGGTATGGGCTGGGCTCAGGCCTTCGGCGGCGGGCGCCGGGCTCGGCACGGCGCAACGCCATAGGTGAAGGACAGTGCAGCGGCGGGGATCGCGCCGCCCGTCCGTCCGACGCGGTCACGGCAGCGACTTGGACTGCCAGAGGTCGAAGAGATAGGATTTGTTTGACAGCCGCGAACCGAACACCATCGGCAGCGCGTCGCCGAACGCGACGATTTTCTGATAGCCGTCAGACCCCGTGAAGAGCGCGTCGCGATCCACTACGACGTACTTGTGCTGCAGCGGGTCCGGCCGGGTACCTTCGACGCCCGGCACCCAGTCAAGTGCATCCAGGCGTGCGCCCGCCTTCACGGTGGCGATCCAGGCGACGGCGCTTCCCCACACCTGGTCGCCCGGCTTCAGCCGGCTCGAGAGCGCCTCCATCTGCAGCTCGTAGTCGCGTGGCACGGCCTGGAACCAGTAGGTCAGCACGCGCGGCCCGATCGATAGCGCCGCGATATTGGCCATGAACGCTATGCACGACACAGTGACCACGAACGCGAGCAGGCGGCGTCCGTGCCCGGCGGTGCTCCCTGCCTCACAGGCCTCGATGCCGATGCCGATCAGGCAAAAGACGAGCGCCATCGGATAGAGGGTGTAGAATCCGCTGAGCTTGCCCGCGACGAGCGCGTGCAGCAGCAGCACGGTGCCGGTCAGGACCAGAAGCACGCGAATTCGCTGGTCGGTCCAGCGCCGTTGTGCGACGAATCCGCAGAAGCCGAAGAGGGCCACGGCATAGACGGTTGGCCGCCGATCGATTTCCTGGAGGTAGCGGGCACCCTCGCTGGCGAACCGCTCGACGAGCCCGCCGCCCCCCGAGCGATTGAAGAGCAGCGACAGGTATTGCGCCTGGAACTCCTGCGGAAACTGCAGGGCGTGGACCAGCCACATCGTGCCGAAGACCGCGGCGCCGGCGGCGAAGACGAACGCCGACCTGAAGCGGTTGCGGGCGAAGGCAAGAATGACGATGCCCAGACCGCCCCCCCAAAGCAGCGCGACGGTATGAAAGATCATTGCCACACCGGTGCAGAGACCGGCAAGAAACAGGACGCGCCGGCAGGGTACCGCATCGCCCCGCAACGACTGCACGGTGAGGTGCGTCGCCACGACGAGAGCGAAGATCGCGGCGGTGTCCATCCGCGATTCCTTCGCCGTGAGGACCCATTCGGGCCAGAAGAATAGCGAGAGCGCGGCGATCGATGCGCCGATTGTTCCCGGATTGAGGCTTCGGACGAAATGGAATACCGCCCATACACCCAGTCCGCCGAACAGGATGCTCGCAAGCCGGGTCTGCCATATGCCGAAGCCGAACAGTCCGTACGACGCGGCGGCGGCGAGCGGTAGGCCGGGCGGCTGCCACAGATAGTGACTCTCGAAACCGCGGTTTAGGCCGAGGACGTCGGCGCGAAATCGGCCGGTCGAGACCAGCTGCCAGCCGGCATCATTGAGCAATGCCTCGTCGTAGTTGAACAGCGGGTAGGTCGTCACGTCGAGGCATTGAAGGACCACGAAGGCGACCGCCAGAGCGATCCCGACGCGGCGGCGCCCGCTATTTTCCTGCCTGGCCATGAAGTTCGGCATAGAGCGCCGCCATCTCCGAGGCGATGTCGCGGGTCGTGCGCGTCCGCCGACTGTTGATGGCCCGGAGGGTGACCTCGCCGGAATCCGCGGCCGCCTTCTCAATTGCCGCCGCCCATGCCCGGGGCGCATCGAACGGAAGCAGCCATCCGTCGATGCCGTCGCGTACCCGCTCGGCGATGCCGCCGAGATCGGCGCCCATGACGGGCACGCCCATCGCCTGGGCTTCGAGCACGACGATCGGTCCGGTCTCCATCCAGTGCGAGGGAACGGCAAGTATGTCGAGAGTGGCGAGGAAAGCCGGAATCCGGTCGTGCTCCAACGATCCGACGAGTTCGATGCGGGGGTCCCTTGCCGCGGCATCCTCAATCATGCGGAGAGTAGCTGCGTCGTTGCTGGTGCCGGCAACGATCAGGCGGACCGGTGTCTGCCGCGGTATGTGTGCCATCGCCGCGATCAGCGTCTGGACGCCCTTGTAGATTTCCAGCCGGCCCACGAAGCCGATGCTTAGGCCTTTCTTGTCGCGGGTCGTCGGCAGGCGGGTTTCGCCGATGGCGAAGGAATCGCTGGCGGCCTGGCGGTTGAGGACGATCTTTGCCGCGGGTATCGCATTCGCGCGAAGGGCTTGGCGCACCCATTCGCTGGGCACGATGACCCTCTCACAAAGGTCGGCGAGCTCCTGCAGGCGTTCGGCCTGCGATGCCGCGATCGTCCGAGCCGAGGCCAGTGTGGCGATGCGGCGAAACACCGTTGTCGAGACCCATTTGGGCGGTTGCCACTTTGGTAGATGCGACAGCAGGCTGGCGGCTGGCGCCGGGACGCCGCGGCCGAGTGCCCAGCAGCGGGCGCAGCGCCTGTCATCGATCCGGCCGTCGCACGCCTGCTTGCCGTCGAGCAGCATCGTGCCTCTGATGCAGAGCGGTGCGGGAACATGCAAGGTGGCGACGCTCGGGATCCCCAGCTCCCTTGCGTGGCGAAGATGCTCGAGGCCGGCACCGGTTGTCCACGAGTGGAGATGGAACAGGTCCGGTGCGAGCTGGCGGACGAGTTTCTGGAAGTGTTCCCGGTCGGCGTTCGGGGGATAGCGCACCACCGGAATGTCGTCCCAGGCGTACTCCCGGCCGGGACCGTCGGTCGATGCCAGGATCGGACTTTCAATGCCCTGGTCGGCGAGTGCGGCCGCAAGGTCGCGGACGTAGACTTCGGTTCCGCCGATCGGGTCGGGGAAGTAGAAGCCGACACAATGAACGACGCGCAGGCTCATGGCCGGCGCGTTGCGGAACGCCAGGCGGACGGTCGCAGATTTACCAGCCGCTCGGCCGTCCTGAAGCCCAGCATGCGGTAGGCGAGGGCCAGGCTTCGTCGAATGGGCGGCGAGAAGGCGGGGTCGAGTTCGTAGATCCAGTCGTATACTTCGGCGGCATCGGCCGGATGGGTCTTCGCCAGATCGCGCGTCGCCGACCACAGGAAGCCCAGCCCCGCCTGCCGGCGGCGCAGCGACAGCTCGCCGGCTTCGGCGAGCATGGCCAGTGCCTTGCGGTACACCATGATTCGTTGCCAGACCCTGACCGTCTTCACGATGCCGTCGGATATCTGCAGGCGACCACGCGAGTGCCGGCGATGGACAAAGGCCGGCTTGGGATAGATGGCGAGGCGCGGCTTGCGCAGCGCCACTTCGATCATGAACATCCTGTCGTCGATGAACGCGAAGTCCTGGCGATGCGGGATGTCGTGGATGAAGTCGCGGCGGAACAGGAACGCCGAATAGTGCGAGCTCCAGCCCTCGCCGAGTTGCTGGGCGATGAAGTCGTCGCACTCGACCCAGGGATTGACGTGAAGGCGTCCGGCATCGTCGTCGCAGTCCTGGTAGCCGGCGACAACGACATCGGCGCCGCTGTCGCGCGCCAGCCGGAGCTGTTCGGCGTTGGCGTCACCCGACAGCCAGTCGTCGGAATCGAGGAAGCGGACATAGTCGCCCTGTGCGACCTTGAGCGCTTCCACGATCGCCCAGTCCTTGCCCCAGTTATCCATGCGGATCGACTGGACGGTGGGCTGTTGTCGCAGCCAGTCCCAGGTGCCGTCGGTGCTGCCATTGTCCACGACGATGACTTCCACATTCGCGGTCCTGGACAGGCACGACTGGACTGCATTGGGCAGGGACCAAAGCCTGTTGTAGGTCGGGATGACGATCGAGACGTCGATCATCGGTGCCAACGCAGGTCGCCCGGCAGGGCGCCGTATCGGGCCATGCGCCGCCGGCTGCCGACAACCCGGCTGGTCAATTCACAAAGCTGCCACATTCCGGCTATCGGACCTCGGGGCGTTCAATTCTTACAACAGGGCCGTTGTCGTTGCGGCCGGGAAAAATGGCAAGCAGGCCATCGTCTCGATGGACAAACGCCACGGTGGGTGAATTGCTGGTATCTGCGACGCAATCATAATATATCACTGCCAATGCGACGATGTCGTGTTTCACTTGGTGAGGGCGGAGATAATTTTGCGGAGGGCCATGCTGGTCGAGCCTGCGTCAGCCGAATCGTTACCTGACCGGACGCCGGCCATGCTGTCGGCGCCCCAGCGGTTTCTCGAAGCGTGGATCGACGCCTTGCTGGGGTTCGTCTTCTGCGTTGTCCTGCCGATCCCGCTTTATGCGACTTCAGGACCGTTCGAGAAGCAGCTCGGCGCCACCGAACTCACCATTGTCGCGACGGCGGTTGCCTATGGCATTGTCTGGTATTGCGGACGTCGGCTGGACGCTTTTCCGCGCGCCACCCTGCAGGGCAATATGAGCTACGTGGCACCTGTCGCGGTTCTGACCTATGCGCTGGTCGCCGCACTTCTGCTGATGTTGCGCGTCGACTATTCGCGCTTCCAGCTTTTCGGCAGCGGCA
>CALFRN010000111.1 GCA_937919085.1 uncultured Reyranella sp. | reverse complement strand
CGAGCCGATGATCGCCAACCGGAAAAACCGTATCCCTCCGGATGGTTCCGGAGAGGAAGCCGAAGCATAGCGGCGTCCTCGCGATGAAGCCGGCGCCGGCGCGCCTCGCCTCGTCGAGCAATCCCGACGTAAGGGCGCGCACGTCCATCATGTTGAAGTTCGCCTGGACGACCGGGGCCCCGCACGTGCGCAATGCCTCAATCGCCTCCGTCGGCGTCTTCGCCGACACGCCCCAAGCCCTGATCTTGCCGGCGGCGGCCAGCGCGGACATCGCCTCCTGCACATCATCCCTTTTCAGGATTTCGAGCGGCGCATTGTGGAGCTGGAAAAGATCGATGTAGTCGGTCCGGAGGTGCACAAGGCTTCGCTCCGCCGAGGCAACGATCGCGCCCACGGAAAAGTCCGGTGGCCGATCCCAGCTGTCGTATCCGGCCTTGGTCGCGATGACGACCCGCTCGCGAACGGGACTCAAGGCGCGCCCGATCAACTCCTCGCTATGACCGTTCCCGTAGGCGCTGGACATATCGAAGAACGTGATGCCGCGATCCACGGCACGTGCGAGGGCGGCCAGCGATTGATTGTCGTCGGTGTCGCCGTAGGACGTTTGCCCCACCGTGCGACCGCCAATCCCCCAGGCCCCGAAGCCGATCTCCGAAACGGACAGTCCCGTCCTGCCAAGCGCTCGATACTTCATGATGCTTCGAGCCGAGACTCAGTAGTGGCCGGCTAGCTCGCGAGTGATTTCCTCGGCGCGCGGCGAATAGAGGTAGGCGCCTTTCTTATTGCCCCACCAGACGATCTCGCGGCACCACTTCTGGAAATCGTCGTAGGGCTTGCTCGTACGGTCGATCTCGACCACCAAGGCCTTCTCCGTCAAGAGAGCCTGCTCGCCGTCACGCACCTTGCGCCAGTAGTCCAGGAGATCGTAACGCAGCTCGATCTTCACATCGTCCTTTGCGAAGGGTTGATGGACGAGGGCATGGTTGAGCTTCACCGCCTCATCGATCACACCCATCGGCAGGCCCGAGCTGTGGCCGCTCACGATCTCACGCAGCAGATTGCCGGCTTCTTCGTAGAACGCGTCGAACTTGCCGTCCGCCGTCAGCTTGACGAAGACGAACTCGTCCGCCGGCCAGTAGATGTTGAGATACTCCTTCGAGAAGACGTATTCGGATCCTCCCTTCTGGATCGACTCCGCCTCGCCGTAGAAGAAGTTGTTGATCTCAGCGATCATAGGGAACCGCTTCGGATCCGCCACCATGAAGGCTTCGATCATGTCGCGGTAGGAAATTCCCGAAATGCCATGCGCCAGGATCAGCGGGATCTGGAACAGCTTGTCGAAGTGCAGCAGCGCCGTCATCCAGCAAAATACTCGCGTGCGGCGCCAGTCGGCCAGCGGCGTCGCGGACGTGGCGATGACAAGGTCCTGAACTTCAGGCACGTCGTCGTCGAGTTCGATACGCTCGCCGTGGATGTTGATGATCTTGGACTCGATCGTAACCATGCCGTATCGGGACTGGTAGGCGGGGTCACCCATCTCGGCATTCGGCAGGATCGACAGGTTGTTGAACTGGATGCGGTTGTGTTGGCCGTTCTCCATGAGCTGATCGACGCCCTTGACGAACGACTCGTAGGTCTCGCCAGGAAGCCCGAGGATCAGGTCCGAATAGGTTTCGACCTTGTCGCGCGTGAAGCGCCGCTGCAACTCCATGTAAGTGTCGAGCGAAATGTTGTCGCGCTTAATAGCCTCCAGGGTTGTCATATCCACGCTCTGCATAGAGAGAGCGACGCCCTTGTTCAGGCCGGCGTCGGAGAGAATCTTCTGGGTGAGATAGGCGCGCTCTGTCGCATTCTTTGTATTCTGTACGGACAGCGCAACCGGAAAGCCGGTACTCTTCTTGGTCTCGGCGACATAGTTTGCAATGTCAACATCGCGCTTCTGAATGCCAAAGTTGGCGTCACAGCAGAAAATGTACTCTATCTTCTTCTCAGCAAACCAGTCGACCTCACGAAACAGGCGCTGATCGCCGAACTTGGTGACCTTGGCGGCTGTAGCCGATCCCCAGTCGCAGAAGGTGCAGCGGAACGGGCATCCGCGGTTGGTCTCCCATAAACCGATCCAACTTTCATTGGGGTTTGCCGCCATGATCGCGTCGAAGGAACCATCAAGAAACGGTGACGGGATTTCATCTAGGTCGCGCACACGGTCGATATTCGGCTTACGGACAAAACTGCCATCCGGCTCGACGAAGCTGACGCCCGGCAGATTCTGCCACTCACGTCCCGGAAACATCTCCAAGAGCTGCAGGAAGGTACGCTCGCCTTCGTTATGGACTGCGAGGTCGATCTGCGGATTGGATCTAAGGAACGCCTCCGGTTGGTCAGGCACATGGGGGCCACCGAAGATGATCAGGATGCCTGGCTTGGCCGCCTTGAGCCGACGGGCGATCTCGAGAGAAATTCGCCCGTTCCAGACATAAGTACTGAAACCGACAATATCCGCCTCAAGCAAGGAAGCGACCGCATCAGCAATGCGGATACGCTTGTAGAGATGGGGCAGGAACCGGAAGCGATCGGGCATTGTCGACTTCTGCTGGACGTAGGTCTGGAGCAGAGCAACCGAATAAGGCAAGTAGTTCTGGCCCGAAAACGAGTTGTTGATCTGGACTAGGCCCACAGTTGCCGGTGGCAAGGCGCTTGGAATGGCCAAGGGCTGCGTGCTCAGAATAGTAGCAACGGATTCTCTGGAATTCGACATGCGCCTTCAGTCAAAAATGAGGGAGGCAGGACCACATGCAAGTCACCCTCCCGTTACAGTTGATCTGCGGTGGTATGTGAGAATTTTACGTGGAAATAAGTAGGATATCACAATCCACAAGGCAACTGAATTGCTGTCTCCAATCCCTTAGAACAAACTTGATGCCCTTCTTTTGAGTTAGAA
>CALFRN010000110.1 GCA_937919085.1 uncultured Reyranella sp. | reverse complement strand
CGGCGGTGGCGGCGCCGAGGCGACGGCGTCGGTGAGCGGCCGGCGGCGGGCGGGCGGCACCACGCCGGGCGGCGTCCGCAGGCGGTCGAGCTGATCTGTCAGACTTCCGCGTCGGCTCAGCAGGACCACGCGTGCCGCGGCGAGCAAAAGGCCGCGGGTTTCGGCCGAGATCAGGTCGCTGCGCAGGACGAAAACGCCATCCTTATCCTTTCCGCTCTCGGTGCCCAAATGCGTCCGCGACCGGTGGGTGCGCACCAGCGTCTCGAGTGTCACCTGCAGATCCTGGACATAAGACGCGCCGCGCTCGTTCAGGATGACGAGGTCGACCGCCAAACCCTTCAGGCGCCAGTACTCACGGGCGCGCAGGAGCTCGCGCACGATCCCCGAATCCTCGACCTCGTCAATCCGCACCAGAACGATCGGTACGTCACCCGAGATGCCCTGGGTCCACAACGCCGGTGGCGGTGCCAGACCGCGCCGGATCGTGTCAGATGGCGAACGCAGTGCGGGGTTTGCATAGAGGACATGCCCGGCCAGGCGCTGATAGAGGCTGGCCTGCGCCGGAGCGATATCGAGGTGGCGCAGCTGCACCTGCGCTTGAGTCCAGGCGAGTGTGGCGGCACGCTCGAAGGCGTTTCTGTCGTGGTGCTTGTCGATGGCGTCGAGCAGGGCCTCGCGCGACGAAGCGACCATCGTCCAGTACGCGATCCGCACCACACCGCCGGCGGGTATCCACAGACGCCGGCGCAGGGCGAACACAGGATCGAGCACCGGCCCTACCGTGTTGGACAGGCGTCGGCCGTCGATCACGGCAACCGCGTTGCCGCCATCGTTGCCGCGGCCGAGGAAACGGGCACGGTCGGTTTCGATCTCGACGTCGCCAATCGCCTTGCCTTCGACGACCGAAAGATGGCCGGCCCACAACTCGGGTTCCTCCGGGCTGCGGCGACGCCGCATCGCCAGGATGGCGCCGGCGGCCGGCAGGTATTCGGTCTGCACGAAGAGCTTGGAAAATGCCTGGTGCGCCGCATCGGCCAGCGGCGGCGCCAGTACGATCTCGGCATAGGACGTGACTTCGATGTCGCGAGGCTCGGTACCCGAATTTGCGATCGACACGCGCCGGACCTCGGCGTCGTCTTCGGACGACACGACGATGTCGAGAGTGGTGGTGAGCGTGCCGTCGCGACGAACGAATTCCGCGCGATCCTCGGCGAACATGACATCGTAGCTGTCAGGCCGTGTCCCCCGGGGCTGATAGGTCGCCGACCATGTCTCGCGGCTTTCGACGTCGCGGAGAAAGATGTAGCTGCCCCAGTCGTCGCGTGTCGCATCCTCCCGCCAACGCGTAACCGCATGTTCGCCCCAGCGGCTATAGCCCGACCCGGCGGCCGTCAGCATCACCGAATAGCGGCCGTTGGACAGCAGGTGTGCGGACGGACTGGCGGCATGAGGATTGTGCAGGCGACGCACCACCGCAGGGCTCAGCTCGGCCACCGAGGCCCCCACACCGACTTCTTCGGCACGCGGATGCGCCACGGCGACATCGCGCGGCGTCCGCTCCTGCAGTAGCAGTTCTGTCGCCTGGATCATCGGCTCGGCGTGAAAATGCACGCGCATGATGCCGTCGAGCAGCGCGTTGGCGATTGCAACGATCGTCATGCCCTGGTGGTGAGCCATGTAGGCGCGCACGATCGCGCAGCTCTGGCCCTCTGGCAGGCGAGACGGCGTGAAGTCGAGCGCCTCGTAGAACCCATAGCTTCCACTGGCGCCGATCGCGCCGAGCCGATCGAAGTTGGCCTTGGCGGCCGATGGATCGACCATGGCGGCGAGCGCCGTTGCGTAAGGCGCAATGACTGCGTTTTCGCTCAGGCCGCGCTTGAAGCCCAATCCCGGCACGCCGAAGTTGGAATATTGATAGGTTAGCTCCTTGTCCCGCGCATTGTATGCAGACTCGGAGATGCCCCAGGGCAGGCCGAACGCCTCTGCATAGGCGATCTGTCGCCGCACGATGAGGCCGTTGGTCCTTTCGAGGAGGCTGCCGCGCGGCGCCCGCATGACCAGCGATGGCATGAGATACTCGAACATCGAGCCCGACCAGGAGATCAGGGCCGCGCCACGCCCAACCGGCGTCACCTCGCGGCCCAGCCGAAACCAATGGCGGGACGGGACCTCGCCTTTGGCCACCGCGACGAAGCTTGCAAGCCGGGCCTCCGAGGCGAGAAGGTCGTAGCACCCGGGGTCAAGCTTATCTTCGGCGACGAGATAGCCGATCGACAGAAGCCGGCGGTCCTCCTCGAGCAGAAAGTCGAACTCCATGGCGCCGGCGATCGCGAGCGCGGTCGTTGTAATCGTCTGCAGGCGGCGTTCGATCGCCGCGAGATGCTCCGCGGTCTGGGTGATACTGCGACGATGGCTGTCAATCGATCGGTGGGTGGCCTCCATCCAGAACAGCATATCGGCGCTTGCGGCATCGCCCCGTTCGGTGGCGAGCGCACGGGCAAGATCGACGACCATTTCGGCGCTTACCACGACATCGTCAGGCCTTTCCGGGAAGTCAGGCAACACCGCAACAAGACCATCGAGACCGCGGGCGAGCTCGTCGGACGTCACGAGTGAGGTGCGCCTGTCGTCCGGCAAGCCGTTCAGCGCCTCGCGGGCCAGCACCAGGCTGTCGGTAGCGCCAGCCGAGACGTCGGACGAGCCGGTGGGTGTGCTGCGCCATGAAGCGCAAGCGTTTGCTAGCGCGATCAGGTGGCCCGCCAAGTTGCCGCTATCGACCGTGGAGACATAGGCGGGGTCCAGCACCCTGAGATCGGAAGTGTCGTACCAGTTGAGGAAGTGGCCACGATGGCGCTTCAGGCGCTGCATCGTGGCCAGGGTCGCCTCGATGCGCTGGACCGCCTCGGTGGTGCCG
>CALFRN010000109.1 GCA_937919085.1 uncultured Reyranella sp. | reverse complement strand
AAATTTCCTGGAACAAAGCATGCAGTGGTGAGAACGCCATCCCGGTTACATTCCAGTGATAGGTCTGTGCTTTCGCTGTTTCGACCATGGTCTCACGGAGCACCTGTAATAGCTTCTCAGCCACAACTGAGCGCGTCTCGGTTTCATGACTGATGGCGGTAACTGTCAACGCCGGCGTAAAATCAGGCCACGGGGCGGCGCAAAAGTCGACCACTCCGGCGTTTGGAGTGTGGTGCCGGGAAGAGGGACAGCGGCCAGTCAGCCGCGCCCACAGGAGGCTGGCGGTTGACTGGCCGCTGTGGCCCGCGAGGGCCAATCCAGGGGGATGCAGGTTACTCGGCTTGTGTTGATTTTCTTGCGCGACTCTGGGCAAGGCGATAGCTGTCGCCGTTCATCTCGAGGATGCTGACATGGTGCGTCAGGCGATCGAGGAGCGCGCCGGTGAGCCGTTCGGTGCCGAAGGTCTCGGTCCACTCGTCGAAGGGCAGATTACTGGTGATGAGGGTCGAGCCCCGCTCGTAGCGCAGGGAGATCATTTCGAACAGCAGCTCGGCCCCGGTCTTGGAGAGGGGTACGAAGCCGAGTTCGTCGATGATCAGCAGCTTGTAGCCGGCGATCTGCTTCTGCAGGCGGAGCAGGCGCCGCTCGTCGCGGGCCTCCATCAGCGCATTGACCAGCGCGGCGGCCGTGGTGAAGCCGACGGAGAGCCCCTTCTGGCAGGCGTGTAGCCCGAGCCCCAGGGCGACGTGGGTCTTGCCGGTGCCGCTGGGTCCGAGTGCGATGACGTTCTCGCGCCGTTCGATCCACTCGCAGCGGGCAAGTTCCAGGACCTGCATCTTGTTGAGCTTCGGGATCGCCTTGAAGTCGAAGCTGTCGAGGCTCTTCACGGCCGGGAAGTTGGCGGCCTTGATGCGGCGCTCGATCAGCCTGCGCTCTCGGTCGATCAGTTCGAGCTCGACCAGGCGGGCAAGGAACTGAACGTGGTCAAGGCCCTCGGCGGCGCAGTGCCGGGCCAGCTTCTCGTATTCCCTGAGGAAGGTGGGCAGCTTCAGAACCTTGAGCTGATGGGCCAGCAGGATCTTCGGGGCCTCGCTCATGGCCGGGCCTCCGTCATCAGGCTCATGTAGCTGGCGGGCGAAGTCGTGGCCACATTGGCGCGGGGCAGGAAAGGATAGACGTCGAGGTCGAGCTTCGCCGGCCGCTTCTCGATCCGGCACAGCAGCAGGTGCTTGACGGCGTCGAAGCTCACCGCGCCGAGGCGCAGGGCGTGCTTGACGGCGGCATGAAGGTCTTCAAAGCCAAATGTCTCCAGAAGCCGCAGCACCTGGACATATTCCCGCCGCCCCATCTTCTGCATGCGCGCCTCCATCAGGCGGCGGAGGCTGTCGAACTCCTCGGGCAGATGCCAGTCCGCCAGTGGCGCCGCCTGGTCGAGCGCATTGATCTTCTGTTCGATCAGGGGAAGGTAGTGGATAGGATTGTAGATCACGTCCTCGCGGCCGTAACAGCGGGGATGCCGCGCAATCACCTCACCGCGGCAGCCGATCACCACCTCCTCGACATAACCACGGATCCACACGTCCTGATGGCCATGGGCAACGGGAACCGAGTAATCATTGGTGTCGTAGCGCACCAGGGCCTGTGAGCTCACCTGGCCGGAAGCCTGGGCGCAGGCCTCGAACGGCGCGGTTGCCACAGGCCTCATCGCTTCCAGATCCCGTTGCAGTCGTGCGCCGATCGTTTCCTTATGGCCGCGAAGAATGTCGTTCCAGCGCTTGCGGCACTGCGCCTCCAGATAGGCGTTGAACTCTTCCCAGCTGGCAAAGCGGGGGATTGGCACCATGAAGTTCCGCCGGGCGAAGCCGACCAGCCCCTCGACGCTGCCTTTGTCGTTGCCCTTGCCGGGGCGGCCATAACGGTCGTGGAACAGGTAATGCGACTGCAGAGCACTGAACAGCCGTGCCCGCTTGCGCGTGCCGTCCGGCAGGATCTTCGAGACAAGGCAGCGATCGTTATCGTAGAGGATCGACAGCGGAACCCGCCCGAAGAAGGCAAAGGCATGGACGTGACCATCCGCCCACGCCTCTGCCGTCGCCGCCGGATAGGCCCTCACGAAACCGGCATCGCTGTGCGGCAGGTCCATCACGAAGAAGCAGGCCTTCTGCTCGATGCCCCCAATGATCGCGACCGCCTCGCCAAAATCCGCCTGCGCGTGGCCCGGCGGATGGGCGAGCGGCACAAACATCTCCCGCTTGCGGCGCTCCCGTTCCCGGACATAGTCCTTCACGATGGTGTAACCGCCGGTGAAGCCGTGCTCGGCGCGCAGTCGGTCGAATACACGCTTGGCCGTATGCCGCTGCTTGCCAGGCGCCTCCCGGTCGCCCTCGAGCCAGGCGTCAATGATCGCGATGAACCCATCCAGCTTCGGCCGCTTGATCGGTGCCGTGCGTCGGTAGCCAGGAGGAACCGAAAATGCCAACGCCTTGGCGACGGTGTCGCGCGAGATGTTGAAATGGCGTGCCGCAGCACGCTTGCTCATGCCGTCGGCGCAGGCCAGACGAACCTTGCGGTAAAGCTCCACGGTATAGATCTCCCAGCCCTCCCCCCAGATGCAGAAGGGCAAAGTGGCCGGTTTTTACGCCGCCCGCAGCAGGACTATCCCGCCGCTACCGTGGCCTAGTTTTTCACCGCCGTTCTCAACGTCTGCTCCGATACCAGCGGCCCGGATTCGAATACCGGATCGCCAAACCCGATGAACTTTCCGGCGTTGCCGGACCTGACGGAGCGCAGGGCGTTCAGCCTCAACGCAGCCGGCGAGGGGAGGACGACAAAGGCGTGGTCGCGGATGAACCAATGCGTGGCGCGCAGCGCATCCGGGTCGAGGTCGTCGCCGACCGGCGGTTTTGTTACCAGCACAGACAGCGGCAGCGACGCAAGCGGACCCTCGGCGGCGACATAAAGCATCTTCCCGCGGGTCAGATCTTCCAGCGGCGCAAGCATGCTCTCGAAGAGTGCGTGGGCAAGCTTGCGGTCGAACG
>CALFRN010000108.1 GCA_937919085.1 uncultured Reyranella sp. | reverse complement strand
CGTCGGGCGGCGTGTCGTCGACATAGGCGAGGCCGGCGCGAATGAGGTGCTCTGCCCAGTCGTACAACGTCTGGAAATAGTCCGACGCATGATACAGATGCTCGCCCCAGTCGAAGCCAAGCCAGCGTACGTCTCGCTTGATGGCGTCGATATATTCCTGCTCTTCCTTCACGGGGTTGGTATCGTCAAAGCGAAGGTGGCAGCGGCCGCCATATTCGGTCGCAAGTCCGAAATTCAGGCAGATCGATTTTGCGTGGCCGAGATGCAGATAGCCGTTCGGCTCCGGTGGAAAGCGAGTAACGATGCTCTGCACTTGTCCGCGGGCGAGATCAGATTGAACCAGGTCACGAATGAAATCCCTGGCCTCTTCGTTCCCCGTGACCTCCAGCATCGGCTTCTTGTCATCCATTTACCTGTCAACCTCCACGCGGGCGCGTGCATGGGCAAGCCGATCGTAACATCTATCCGGCAGCCGCCAGCAATCGCGCTTCAGTTTCAGTGGGGCCCAAAATTCGCATCATCTCGAATATGCCGGGCGATGCGATCGAACCGGTCAGTGCCACACGGATTGGCTGGGTAACCTTTCCAAACTCTTGACCATTGCTTTGTGCGAAGTCACGGAGCGCAGCTTCCAAAGTCAATTCTGCCCAATCATTGTGAAGGGTGCGGAGCAATGTGATCACTTCTCGAAGCGTTTCTTGCGCAGTGCTTGTTAAGACTGTTCTCGCCTTCTCGGAGGCAAAAGGTGGAGCGCCGCTTCGCGCATAGAACATCAGGTTGTCGGCCAGTTCCATCAGGGTCTTAGATCGAACTGTTGCTCCCGGCGTGCCTTTGAGCATCCGATCGAGCCCGGTGCTGTCGACCTTGCCGCCGATCCTCTCCTCGATGCGCGGCAGCACCAGCGACAGCAGTTCGGCATCCGGCGTTTCGCGCATGTAGTGCGCATTGAGGTTTGTGAGCTTCGCCACGTCGAAGCGCGATGCCGAACGGCCGACGCCGGCCAGGTCGAACCATTCGATCGCCTGCTCGGTCGAGATGATCTCGTCGTCGCCGTGACCCCAGCCCAGCCTCAGCAGGTAGTTGCGCAGCGCCGCCGGCAGGAAACCCATGTCGCGGTAGGCATCGACGCCGAGGGCGCCGTGGCGCTTGCTGAGCTTGGCGCCGTCCGCGCCGTGGATCAGCGGAATGTGGGCGTAGACGGGCTCCTTCCAGCCCATGGCGCGGATGATCTGCAGCTGGCGGAAGGCGTTGTTAAGGTGGTCGTCGCCGCGGATGACATGGCTGACGCCGGCGTCGTTGTCGTCGACGACGACGGCCAGCATGTAGGTCGGCGTGCCGTCGGCACGCAGCAGGATCATGTCGTCGAGCTGGCTGTTCTCGACCTTCACCTCGCCCTGTACGGCGTCGGCGATCACCGTCTGGCCGGTCTGCGGCGCCTTCAGGCGGACGACGGGCTTGATGCCGGCCGGCGCGTCCTGGGGGGGGCGGTCGCGCCAGCGGCCGTCGTAGCGGATCGGCTTGCCGGCGGCCTTCTGGGCCGCGCGCATGTCGTCCAGTTCCTGGGGCGAGGCGTAGCAATGATAGGCCGTGCCGGCGGCCAGCATCTGGTGGGCGACCTCGGTGTGGCGGGCCGCGCGGGCGAACTGGTAGGTGACGTCGCCGTCCCACTGGAGTCCGAGCCACGACAGGCCGTCGAGAATGGCGTCGATCGCCGGCTGGGTCGAGCGCGCGCGGTCGGTGTCCTCGATGCGCAGCAGGAACTGGCCGCCATGATGGCGGGTGAACAGCCAGTTGAAGAGCGCGGTCCGGGCGCCGCCGATGTGCAGGAAGCCGGTCGGCGAGGGGGCGAAGCGGGTTACGACGGTCATGTGCTCGTTGAGTGCGGGTTTTGCCGCAATTCGGCCGGAAAAGCGCGCCGTAGGTAGGGGAGCGTTCCTGCAGTGTCAAACCTGCGCCCTTGGATCCTGAGCCAGTTCGATGCCGAGCGCGGCCGCTGGATGCTGTGGCTGCCGGTGGCGATGGGGCTGGGTATCGCCGTCTATTTCGAGCTGCCGGTCGAACCCGGGCTGTGGATCGGCCCGTTGGTGGCGGCCGCTGCCATCGTTCTCGCTTCGCTGGCACCGTCCGGCAGCTTGGCGCGCGCCCTGGCGATCGGACTGGTCGCCGCTGCCTCAGGCTTTGGCCTCATCGCCTGGCGTACCGACAGCGTTGCGGCACCTACACTTGGTCGGCCGCTGTTCGGCATCAATGTCGAGGGCCGCATCGCCAATATCCAGCGTCTCCCGGATGGCGTTCGGGTCGTGCTCGAGGCGGTGCGCCTCAAGGGCCGCGGCGCGCCGCGCCACGACATGACGCCGCTCAAGGTCCGGGTGTCGCTCAGCCGGGGAGCGCCGCCACTTGCCATTGGCGATCGCCTGCTGGTGCTGGCCAACCTGTCGCCGCCGGCCGGCCCCGCCGAGCCCGGTGCCTTCGATTTCCAGCGGCTTGCCTGGTACCAGCAGCTCGGTGCTGTCGGCTACGCGCTCGCCCCGGCGATGATCGTCGAGCCGGGCAAGCCGCGGGGTTTCATTCGCACCCTGGATGCGCTGCGGGCCGGCATCACGGCCCGCATTCTCCAGGCGCTGCCCGGCCGCGAGGGCGGCGTCGTGGCCGCGCTGCTCACCGGCGAACAGACGGCGGTCGACAAGAACGTGGCCCAGGCCATGCGCGATTCGGGGCTGGCCCATATCCTGGCGATTTCCGGCCTCCACATCGTCCTGGTGGTCGGGCTGGTCATGGGGTTCGTGCGCTACGGCATCGCGCTGATCCCGCCACTGGCACTGCGCATCGATGCCAAGAAGGTCGCGGCGGTGTTCGCGTTGCTTGCGGCCATTTTCTATACCGCGATTGCCGGCGCCCCGGTGTCGGCCCAGCGCGCCTGCGCCATGGCAAGCTTCGTCCTGCTGGCGGTGCTGCTCGACCGCACGGCGCTGTCGCTGCGCCTGGTGGCGTGGTCGGCGGTCATCGTGCTTGCGGTGGCGCCTGAATCGCTAACCGGGGCCTCGTTCCAGATGTCGTTCGCCGCCGTGGTCGCCCTGATTGCCGGCTGGGAGGCCGCGGGCGGTTGGCGTCGCCGCTTGCACGAGCGCGCCGAAGGCACGCGCCACCGCTGGGCGTGGCGACTCGCGGCGGCCCTTGGCGCCAGCATCGTCACGACCCTGATCGCATCGACCGCCACCGGGGCCTTCGCCGCCTACCATTTCAACCGGGTGTCGTTGCTCGGCGTCGTCGCCAACCTGCTGGCGGTGCCGCTGACCGGCCTGTGGATCATGCCCTGGGGGCTGCTCGCCATGGTGCTGATGCCGCTCGGGCTCGAGCGGTTCGCCCTGGTCCCCATGGGCTGGGGCGTCGAGGGAGTGGGCGCAATTGCACTCTACGTCTCCTCCTGGCCCGAGGCGGCGACCCGGGTGGCGTCGCTGCCCGGTGCCAGCCTGTGGCTGATCGCCATCGGCGGCCTGTGGCTCTGCCTGTGGCGGCGCCGCTGGCGGCTGGCCGGCCTGCCGGTCGCCGTGGCGGGACTGCTGCTGGCGCCGCCGCCGGCGCCAGACCTGCTGATGAGCGAGGATGGCCGCGTGCTTGGCCTGAAGGACGAGCACGGCCAGGTCCACGTCGCCTCGGCCCGCACCGACCGCTTCGTGAGCGAGGCCTGGGGACGCCGCCAGGGTCAGGAGGGCGCCCGCCGCTGGACAGTGAGCGCCGAGCAGCAGGCGGCCGGCCTCGGCTGCGCCACCGGCCTTTGCCGCTGGCGCAAGGGACCATGGCGGGTCGCCCTGGTGAGCGACGACCGGCGCCTCGCCGAAGCCTGCGGCGCGGCCGATATCGTGCTCGCGACCGTGGACGCCCAAGGCCGCTGTCGCGGCCCGCGCCTGGTCATCGACCGGCGCGACGCCTGGCACGAGGGTGCGCAGGCGCTGTGGGTCGACGAACTCGGTGTGCGCCGCGAGACCGCCAACGCCCGCCGCGGCGACCGACCCTGGGTGCCCAACAGCTCGATGCGACGGGCCGCGCCGGTAAGGGCGCCGGGCGCCTGAAGTAGACCATTTGGCGGCACACCTCGTTGTGCCGCGCGCTGGCTAGCGCACTGTGCCAAAATTCCAAGTCAAGTCCTTGATCCGGCGGCCCGGTCCCCCCCCTGACATGCTGTGCCACCGATGCCGCGTGCTCCCCGGGATGCGTGTCCAAAAAGAAGTCGGTGAAGTGGACCATTCGTGGACCATTGGGGCCGCAAAAAAACGCCCGGCGGATTTCTCCGCGGGCGTTCCCCATCATGGCAGGAAAACTGGCAAACCCTGTTGAACCTGCAAATTCACTCGCAGGCCTAGTGATAGCGGCGATAGAGCCCCGCCAGCTTGCCCTGGATCTTGACCCGGTCGGGCCCGAATATCCGCGTCTCATAGGCGGCGTTGGCGGGCTCCAGCGCGATCGAGGCGCCTTTTTTGCGCAGCCGCTTCAGGGTCGCCTCGGTGTCGTCGATCAGGGCGACGACGATCTCGCCGGTTTCGGCGGTGTCGGAGCTCTTGATGATGGCGATGTCGCCATTCTGGATGCCGGCTTCGACCATCGAGTCGCCCTGGATTTCGAGGCAGTAGTGGGCGCCCGAGCCGAGCAGGGCGACGGGCACGTCGACCGTCGTCGAATTGTCGCGCAGCGCCTCGATCGGCGTGCCGGCGGCGATCCGGCCGTACAGCGGCAGGCTGAGCGCCGCCGCCTCGTTGGCGACGTGGATGGCCCCGGCCAGCGGCAGGCGCTCGCCTCGAATGACTTGGGGCACGAAGCCTTCGCGGGGTTCGGCCATGCCGCTACGGGCCAGCATGGGCATGACGTTGGGCGCCGGCATGGCGGCCGTGTCGGGCAGCTTGATGACCTGCAGGGCCCGTGCACGATGGGCCAGGCGACGCAGGAAACCGCGCTCCTCCAGCCCCGTGATGAGGCGATGGATGCCCGACTTGGATTTCAGCCGCAGCGCATCCTTCATTTCGTCGAACGAAGGCGAAACGCCATCGTCGTTGAGACGCTTGTTGATGAACATCAGCAGTTCGTTTTGTTTGCGGGTTAACACCGTCTTCTCCCCGGAACACCTACCAGATTTCGGAACAAATCCAGAAACCCGGCACATGTTCTAGTTTAGTTCCTGTTCCGGGTCAAGTTTTCCCAGGCAGGCTGGGGATCAGTAGCCGCCGGGAAGTGCTCCGAAATCGACCACCTGGGCGACATCTCCCGCCCTACGGGCGGGATCGTGGGCCGGCCGGACGAGGAAACCTTCAGACGCCGCCAGCACCGAGAGCATGGAACTGTCCTGCACCGGATGCGGCGTCACAGTGAGGCTGCCATCGGACGCGCGGCTCAAGGCAGAGCGGACATAGTCCTCGCGCGTGTCGTTCATCTTGACGTCGACCGCGAGCCGGGCCGGACGGGTGGCGGGCAGGTCGCCGGGCTGGCCCAGCATGCGGTCGATCGCGGGCTTCAGGAACAGGAGAGCGCACACCATGGTCGAGACCGGGTTGCCGGGCAGGCCGAGCACGCGGGCGCGGTCCTTGGCGGCGAACATCAGCGGCTTGCCCGGGCGCATGGCGATCCGCCAGAAATCCATCGCGAAGCCTTGGGCCTTCAGCGCGTCCTGGACCAGATCGTGGTCGCCGACAGAGGCGCCGCCGAGCGTGATCAGGAGATCATGCTGGGCGCCGGCGGCGATGCGACTCTGGATCAGCCCGGCGTCGTCGCGCGCGATGTCGAACAATGTCGGCTCGCCGCCCCAGCCGCGCACCAGGGCGGCCACGGCGATGCCGGAGGAAGAGATGATCTGGTTGCGGCCGACCGGCTCGCCCGGCAGCACGAGTTCGTCGCCGGTCGAGAGGATCGCAACGCGCGGCTTCCGGTGGACCGAAAGCCACGGCAGGTTCATGGCGGCGGCGAGTGCCACGTCGCGCGTGGTGAGGATGCGGCCCGCCGCCAGCGGGCGGTCGCCGGCCGCGAAGTCGAGGCCGGCCTTGCGGATGTGCCGGCCGGGCCGCGGCGCTTCGAGGATGGTGATCCTCGTGCCGTCGGCTTTCGTGTCTTCCTGGATGACGATGGCATCGGCGCCCATCGGCATCGGGCCGCCGGTGAAGATGCGTACGGTCTGGCCCGGCTTCAGCGCAGAATCGTAGGAGCCGCCGGCCGGCGCTTGGCCGACCAGTTTCAGCGAGGCGGGTACGGCGGGAACGTCCTCGGCGCGTATCGCGTAGCCGTCCATCGCCGAGAGGTCGGACGGCGGCTGTGTCAATCGGGCGGCAGGGGCGGTCGCCAGCACGCGACCGGTCGCATCGGCGACCGACACCGCTTCGGACGGCAGTGCATCGAACGCCGCGATCACGCGGGCATGGGCGTCTCGGACGGTCAGCATGGATTCTCGCTCACCTCCACCGCGAAGCGGGGGACGTGCCCGCATCTTATGCGGGCGGAGGGGGGCGCCAATGAGGTCATGACCCCCTCCGCCCCTTGGGCACCTCCCCCGAAGACGGGGGAAGAGAAGAAATGTCCCACGTCCCTGACTTGCCGCCGGATTTGTGGACGAGTTTGAGGCCGGATATCACCATGCCGCGATCGACCGATTTGCACATGTCGTAGACGGTGAGGGCGGCGACCGATGCGGCCGTCAGCGCCTCCATCTCGACGCCGGTGCGGCCCTTGAGTCTGCACGTCGCCTCGATGTCGACAGCCTTCCGTTTGGCGTCGAGCGACAGTTTCACATCGACCGACGACAGCGCCAGCGGATGACAGAGCGGGATCAGGTCCGGTGTGCGCTTGGCCGCCATGATGCCGGCGAGCTGCGCCACGGCCAGCACATCGCCCTTCTTGGCCTTCCTGGTCGCGATCAGTTTCAGGGTCGCGGCCTGCATGGTCACGCAGGCGCGTGCCACGGCCACGCGCTCCGTGATTTCCTTGGCGCCGACATCGACCATGCGGGCATTGCCGATGCCGTCGAAGTGGGTGAGCGTCTTGCTCTTCATGCCGCCGCGGCCTCGCGGACCAGCATGTGGCGCACCGCGGCTTCCACGTCGGGCTGGCGCATGAAGCTTTCGCCAATGAGGAAGGCCTGCGCCCCGACCTTGGCCATGCGGGCGAGGTCGGCCGGTGAGCCGAGACCGCTTTCGGCCACCAGCACGCGGTCCTTCGGCACCATCGGCGCCAGCTGCTCGGTCGTGGCGAGATCGACCGCCAGTGTCTTGAGGTTGCGGTTGTTGACGCCGATCAGGTCGGCATCGACCTTCAGCGCACGTTCGAGTTCGGCCGCGTCGTGGACCTCCACCAGAACGTCCATGCCCCACTTGCGCGCCAGGCGGGCGAGTTCGGCCGCCAGCGCATCGTCGAGGCAGGCCATGATCAGCAGGATGCAGTCGGCGCCCAGCGCCCGGGCTTCCGGCACCTGGTAGGGATCGATCATGAAATCCTTGCGCAGCACCGGCAGCGTCACCGCCGCACGGGCCTGCGTGAGGAATTCGTCCTTGCCCTGGAAGTAGGGGCCGTCGGTCAGGATCGACAGGCAGCTGGCGCCGCCGCGTTCATACGCCTTGGCCAGCGCCGGCGGGTCGAAGTCCTCGCGGATCAGCCCCTTGCTGGGTGAGGCCTTCTTGATCTCGGCGATCAGGCCGTAACGACCGGCGGCAATCGCCGCCTTGAGCGCGCGGGCAAAGCCGCGCGGCGAATCGGTGTCGCGGGCCATCGACTCGACCATGCGCAGCGAGCGCTGGGAGGTGCGGCCGGCAACGTGGCGCCGCTTGTCGGCGACGATCTTCGCCAGGGTGTCGCTCATGCACAGATCCTTTTCAATGTGGCGAGCGCTGCCGCCGCCTTGCCGGTGTCGATCGACTGGGTTGCCAGGACGGCACCTTGCTTCAGGTCCTTTGCCTTGCCCGCGACCATGAGCGCCGCCGCGCTGTTCAGCACCACGATGTCGCGGAAGGCATTCTTTTCGCCTGCCAGAACCTTGTTGATGGCCTCGGCATTATGCGCGGCATCGCCGCCCTTGAGGTCGGCCATTCGGGCGCGCTTCACGCCGATTTCCTCCGGCGCAATCTCGATATCGGTCACCTTGCCGTTGTCCAGCGCGGCGGCCCAGCTCGCGGTCGTGGTGGTGAGTTCATCCATGCCGTCCTGGCCGTGCACGACCAGGGCGCGCTCAAGGCCGAGCTGGCCCAGCGCCTCGGCGACAGGGCGCAGCCAGCGGCGGTCGAAGACGCCGACGAGCTGGCGCTTGACCAGCGCCGGGTTCGACATCGGGCCCAGCAGATTGAAGATGGTGCGATTGGGCGCCAGTTCGACCCGCGGGCCGGCGACGTTGCGCATGGCGCTGTGATGGCGGGGCGCCATCAGAAAGCACACATTGGCCTCGACCAGCGCCTTTTCCAGCGCCTCGATCGGGACTTCGAGGCCAATGCCCAGCGCCGACAGCACGTCGGCGGCACCCGACTTGGAGGTGAAGGCGCGGTTGCCGTGCTTGGCGACCGGCACGCCGGCGCCCGCCACCACGAAGGCAGAACAGGACGAAACGTTGTAGGTGCCGTGATGGTCGCCGCCGGTGCCGACGATGTCGATGGCGCCTACGGGGGCACGGACGCGCAGCACCTTGGCCCGCAGTGCCCGGGCGCCGCCGGCCAGTTCCTCGGCGGTCTCGCCACGCACCTTCAGGCCCATCAGGAAGGCGCCCATCTGGGCCGGGGTGGCGTCACCCGAGGTCATGATGTCGAAGGCGCGCTCCGCCTCGTCGATGCCGAGCGGCTCGCCGTTGCCGACCTTGGCCAGAAGGCCCCGAAAATCTTCGATATCGCCGCTCACCGGAACTCCGCTCAGATTTTGCCTCTTGCCGGCCGGGCCGGCGGGCGGGTAGCTATATCACATGGCTCAAGAACTCATCCTCAAGGTCACCGGCATGGATTGCGACGGCTGCGTAAAGGCCGTCACCCGTGCCGCCACCGGCGCCGGCACCGCGCCGATCTCCGTCGATCTCAAGAGCGGCGAGATGCGGCTCCCGGC
>CALFRN010000107.1 GCA_937919085.1 uncultured Reyranella sp. | reverse complement strand
ACCAGCTGTTCGCGATCGACTTCGACAATCCCAGCGCGCGCCGCAACGATGCCAAGCCCGAACCGTTCCGGTCCTCGACCGGGGATCAGATGACGGAGCTGACGGCGTTTGTCGCCGAAGTGCGCAAGGCAACGCGCCGGCGCCGGGTGGCGCTGGTCGCCTCGTCGCGCGGCGGCAATGCGGTACGCAACTACCTGAAGAACGGCGGCGGCGCGGAATTCACCAGCCACGCCGTACTGTGCGGCACACCGAACAAGGGCATCGTGATCTCCGACAGCGCGCTGGTCGGCAGCGAGTTCAACGGCGCGGCGCCGTTTCTCAAGGACCTCAATGCCGGCCCCGACGATCTGATCGACGGCGTCGAGATGATGGCGATCCGGTCCGACAGGAACGACAAATACTCCCAGCCCGACGGCCGCTTCGTCGGCATGCCGGGCAAGCCGACCGGCGTCGGCTTCGACGCCTCCGAACTGCGCGGCGCCAGGAATGTGGTCCTCGACGGCCTCGATCATCGCGAGGTCGCGTTCCACAAGCTGGCCTTCGCCGCCATGTACGAGCACATCGCCAGCAAGCCGCCGGCCAGCATGTTCATCGCCCAGGAACCGTTGCCGGTGCTGAACGGCAAGGTCACCGGCATCGCCGGCGGCGTCTACACCAACCGCGCGGTCGCCGGCGCCGAGGTCGAGATCTTCGAGATCGACGCCAAGACCGGCGAACGCAGGAGCGTCGTGGCGGTGCATCGCAAGACGACCGGCGAGGACGGCGTGTGGGGCCCCTTCATCGCCCGCGCCGACATGAACTACGAATTCGTGCTGCGCATGCCGGAGCAGCCGGTGACCCACACCTATCGCTCGCCGTTCCTGCGCTCCAGCGACGTGATCCATCTGCGCCCGGCGCAGTTCTCCAAAGCCGACGAGGGCGCGGACGCCATCGTCGCCATGAGCCGGCCGCGCGGCTATTTCGGCGTCGACCGCGACAGGTTCTCGCTCGACGGCAAGGTGCCCCCCGGCATCAACGACGGCGTGCCCGGCGCCTCCGTCGGCAAGCTCGTCTTCGATGCCCAGCCACGCACGGTGATGGCGGTGTTCAACAACGAGACAATCGCCACCCGGACCTGGCCGGCCAAGGAAGGCCACCTGGTGATCGCCGAGTTCCTGAATTGAATCGTTCGCCGAGCGAAGCGGAAATCGACTGGATCAACACCGAACATCTAATCTCCTATCCGCTCCGGCCGGCCGCCTCTACCATATGAAGCGAAGGCCGACCGTGCCGGAGAAGCTTTCGCCGCGGTTCGACACCTCGGCGCCGGCATTGGCGAACAGCGACGTCTGGGGACCCACGGCGTACTTTGCGCCGAGGTCGATCCGGGCGGCATCGCTGGCGGCGCGAGCGCCGTCGACCGTGAAGAGGCTGCCCGGCAGGTTGACGAACCCGGCGGTCACGTTGCGGTTCGGCAGGAACTCGTGGACCCAGGCAAGGCGCAGGAAGGCCGCGAACGGCCGCGTGTCGATGGCGCCGCGCGCGTCGAACTGCGCGCCGAGCGACAGGGGCAGCGATGTCGTGGAGCTGGCTTGAAAGGTAAGGGGGAAGGCACCCGGCCCACCGGTCATGGCGGTGCTGCTCTCGGTGTAGCCCGATTGCCAGAGCTGGCTCGGCTGCAGGTTGGCGAACGGCGTGATGCCGACGGCACCGGCCTCGAACAAGCGGCCGATCTCGAAGCGGCCGGCGATCTGGTCGCCGGTGAAGGCGCCCTTGGCGGTTTCTGTCGCGCCGATGCCGGTGATGTTCCGGGTGGTGCTGTTGTCGAAGTGGCCGTAGGCGACGGTGCCGCTGAGATAGGCCGCACCCAGATTGCGCAGGCCGTAAACGCCGGCGTGAATGCCGGTGGCCCGGCCGCTCGCGCCAGCGCTGGCCACGGAATAGCCCGAGCTGCTCATACCGACGGCCGCACCGATCAGGGTGTCGGGATCCAGCCGGTAGTCACCGCCGAAGGCGCCGCCGCCGACATTCTGCCGGGCTGCAGCGCTGCCCGTCGCAGCGTCGGCAAAGATCGACTGGGTGCCTCCGAACCCCAGTGTCCAGGCGCTCCATTGCGGGACCTCGCAGGCGGCCGGCTGGTCTGTCCGCTCGGCGCAGGCGAGCTCGTCGGACCGCCGGGTCGTCGCCCGCCCTGTCATGGTCGATGTGAACTGCTGGCCGGCCGCGAAAGCCGAGGTTTGGGTCACGCTGGTGCTCTCGCCCGACAGCACGGTGAGCGCCTGCGGGATCTGGCCGGCGGACAGCCCGTACAGGCCCGGCACGCCGTTCAGTCCGGCCCCGGCGTTGAAGGCGGTGTCGAACGCCCGTGCCACGGCGCCCTGGTTCCCGCCCAGGCCGGAAATCGATGCCATTCCCGACTGCAGGCTGATGGTGACGTCGGTGGTGCCGTAGCCCAGGCTGGAGAAGAGGAAGGAGGGGAGTCCCTGGGCCGTGTGGTTCTGGAAGCGGCCGGCGAGGCCGCCCGTTGCCGACAGAATGGTGTTGGGCGCGCGCGTGAAGCTCGTGCCCGAGTAGGTGGCCTGCGCGGTGCCGCCCAGCGTCGCCGTTCCCGTGACGTTTGTGCGGTCGTTCGCGACGCCGGCCACCTCGACTTGGTATGCGCTGCCGGCGGTGAAGGTCAGGTTGCCGACGACGGCTATCGTGCCGATGGAGTTGCCGGGCGCCAGCGCGCCCATCACCACGGTCGACGGCACGAATCCGGTGCCGCCCAAGGTCCCATCGACGCCAACCGTCACGCCGCTGGACGAAAGCAGCGAGCCATTGGCCGTCAGTCGGCCGCCGTTCACGAGGGTCTCGCCGGTATAACTCGTCGTGCCGGCGATGTTCAGGGTGCCTAAGCCGACCTTCTCGAGGTTGCGGTTGCCGGTGAGGAACGCGGCGTCGGGCGCCGAATCGTTGTCGGCCGCGCCGAAGCGCAGGACGGTGGCGGTCGAGAAATAGGTCGTGACGTCGTAGAGCAACCACGCGCCGCGGCCGAACAGGCCGGCCGCCAACACGTCTGCGGTGTCGTTGTAGTTGAGCTGGTTGGCGAAGGTATTGGGCAAGCCGAAGCCGAAAGCGCGCCAGTTGGACAGAGAACCGGCGACATCGCTGTCGGCCACGGCGATCGGGCTCTGGGCGTTGGCGACATTGTTGAGTCCGCCCACGAGGAGCGAGTTCACGCCGTTGTTGGAGATGAACTCGACGGCGGTCGGGCGAATGATGTTGAGGGGCGCGAGGTTGCCGGTGAGGTCGGTGAAGGCCGTGCCCGAGCTCGTCGTGCCCCACAGACTCGCCGTGTCGGCGGCAAAGAAGCGCGCCTGGGCCCGATTGTCGAAGATGACCGATGTCGCCTGCTCGCCGGTATAGGCGGTGAGACGCTGCAGCGATCCGGCGAGGCCGGTGGTCGAGAGATGGAGGCCATTCGGACCGGCGGCCAGCAGGGCGTTGGTGTTGTCGTTGGTGCCGTAAGCCAGCGCCGAGATTGCGCCGATCGGCGTTCCCGCGGTGCCGAGATTGGTCAGGGTGAGGCTGGTGCTCGCGCCATCGGCGTCGACGGTCGTGTAGACATAGTTGGTCCCGAGCGCGATCTTCTGCGGATCGATCCGGTTGAGCTTGATCAGGCTCGAAAAGGGCAGCGATCTCACCGGGACTCTCCTGGGCGTCGCTGTGAAGTCGTCGGCCGCGAAGCCGAGGATGTCACTCTCGCCTTGCCTCGTTCCGAATATGTGCGAGGAGATCACCGTGCCGTTGACGTCTACGATGTTGCGCTCGAGCGGCGCGAGGTTCTGCGAGCTGAAGTAGATCACGCTGTTGCCCTGGCTGCGCAGCGTCTTGTCGTTCACCACGGCGTTGACGCCGTCGCCGCCGCCACCGACGACGTTGTAGACTTGGCCGCCGGGCGTCGCCTGGTACGCCGAGCCGGTGTCCTGCGCGGACACCACGAGGCGCCGGCTCACCGAATCGTAGGCGACGGCGTAGGCCTCGCGCAGCGACAGGCCCTCTGTGTTGAGGCCGGTCCAGGCGCCGGTACCCTGCGGGTTGCTGCGGACGTAGAGGCCGCCGTCGCCACCCTGGATCAGGCGGCCCAGGGCGTCGAACACGAGGGTGCGGGCGTCGGCGTGGGTCGTCGAGCCATCGGTCGTGCCTTTGTCGGTGAGGGTCTCGACGATCGACCCGCCGTCCGCCTGCCGCACCAGCCGGTAGGCTGTCACGGTGAAGGGCGGCTCAGCGATGCGGTCGCCCGCCACGTAGACGATGTTGGGGTTCGAGGGATCGAGCGCGATCGCGAAATCGGTCGAGGCCTGACTGCCGTGGTTGATCTGTGGCACGGCGAGCTGAACCCAAGTGGCGCCCGAATCGGCGGAATGGTGAACGGCGACGAGCTGGCCGCTGGTCGGATTGCCGCTCGAGCTGTCGTAGACGCCTACGGCGATTGCCCCGTTGGCGCCCGTGGCGACGCGACCAATCCTGTTGGCGCCCAACGTCAGTACCTGGCTCCAGTCGGCGCCGCCGTTTCCGCTCTTGTAGATGCCGGTTGCGCTGACCGCGGCGTAGAAGACGCTCTGGTTGGCGGCATCCCCGGCCAGCTAGGAAACCGCGCCGGCGGCCAAGCCCCCCGTCCCGCTCACGAGGCCGAAGTTTGTGCCGCCATCGATGCTGCGATAAAGCCCGCCCGGAGCGGCCGCGTCGTGAGGTTCGGCGGCCGCCGCAAGCAGAGTGCTGCCGCGCGCCGCGACGCCCACGATGCTCTTGCCGGCAAGCGTCGCCCCGCCCAGCTCGTTCCACGACGTGCCGCCGTTGTTGCTGTAGAGTATGCCGATGCGCTCGCCGCCGCGATCGGCGTTGGTTGCGCCGACGATGCCGTTGGAGGTGATGCCGATACCGGCCAGCAGCGTGCGCCGCGTGGCGTCCGTCGGGTCGAAGGCGAGGCTGGCGATCGACAGTGAGCGCTGCTTGTCGGAAAGCGGCGTCCAGGTCGCGCCACCATTGTGTGTCACCCAAACGCCGCCGTTGACGCCGCCGACATACATTTTGCTGGCATCGACCGGACCGGGCAGCACGGCCTGGATGGCGCCGCCAACCGTGCCGTTCGGCAGGGCGTCGAAGCTTTGGGCATTGTCGGCAAGTCCGAAACTGGGCGCTGGGCCCTGCGGGATGAAATTCTGTGCGACCGCAGCCGTTGCGAAGGCGGCACCGAACAGCGCCAGCAGCGCCATGGTCGTGGCCCGCGTCCGAATGGATAGCACGCCGTTACGAAATACCAGCCGAGGCGACATCACTGGAACAGTTCCTGATTGGGCCATGCAAATCAGCCGTCGGAAATTAGGTGGCGCGCGTTGCATACCAATTTCCCTATTCCGATGCTTGACTGTGCGTCCCAATTGCATTGACTGTGTGCCCCAACTTCATAGGCGGCCGGTTGGGGGACCGGTCGGTAGGGACGTGACCGAAGCCCCGAAACTCCCCTTCAATCTTTTCACGACCGAACATCTGCGGCCGCGCGACCAGTTCGAAGCCTGGCAGGACAGCGTCTCAGTAATCTTCGACGCTGCACCTCTACCCGAGCGCAGGCCGGAAAGCGGCTTCCTGGCGTCGGTTCGCGCCTATCACCTTGGCGGTCTGCTCGTCAGCCAAGTCGAGTTCGACGCTCAGCGCTTCCTGCGCGAAAGAAGCAGGGTGTCGGCCGACGGGCTCGATCACTATCTGGTCCAGCTCTACGCAACCGGCGGCCTCGTCGGTACCGCCGACGATCGCGAGGTCGTCCTGCGCCCAGGCGACGTGCAGATTCTCGATCTGAGCCGGCCGAACGTCACCCAGACCAAGGCCTCGGGAACTGTCGCCATCGTCGTGCCGCGCGACACGTTGCGCCAGGCGCTATCGACGGCCGCGGATTTGCACGGGCTGGTGTTGCGCGGCGATGGCAGCACGGGCGGGCTGCTTGCCGACTACATGCGCCTGCTGGTCGCAAGGGTGGGCGCGGTCACCACCGCCGACGCACCCTTCGTCGCGCGCGCCACGACGGAGATGATTGCTGCCTGCTTTCAGGTCACCGCCGAAACGCGGGCGCGCGCCCGGACGTCGATCGATGCGATGACGCTCGAGCGGGTCCAGCGCCACATCGTCGCGGCGCTGCGCTCGCCCGAGCTTCACCCCGAAGCGCTCTGCAGCCACTTCCGCATGTCACGCACGCAACTTTACCGACTGTTCGAGCCACTGGGGGGCGTTGCGACCTACATCCAGGAGCAGCGCCTCGCGCGTGCCTATGCCGAATTGTTGGATCCGGCGCACGGCCACCGCCGCATCTACGACATCGTCTTCGGCTGGGGTTTTTCCAGCGAGGCGCACTTCAGCCGCATCTTCCGCCGCGCGTTCGGCATGAGCCCGAGCGAGGTGCGGGGCCGCGCCTATGGAGCGCAAACCGGCCTCAGCCCGATTGCGGCGCCTGACGTGACCGAGAGCGGCGGCTACCAAGAGTGGGTCCGGCGCCTGCGCGGCTGAAGCCTCGCGCGGGACGGATTCAGGCCTCGTAGCGGTACTTGAAGTCGCAATGGCTGGCGCCGCTCATGATGGTCTGGCTGCGCTCGAGCTTGAGCTTGGGGTCGTAGCCTTCGCAGAAGGCGCCGTCGCGGTTGCACGACAGCAAGGCGCCGATCT
>CALFRN010000106.1 GCA_937919085.1 uncultured Reyranella sp. | reverse complement strand
GCGTAACCCGTCGGTACCCGGGCCACGTCCTCCGGCAAACGCCGCTCAGCCGGCGTTTCGGCCACCCGCAGCCGTGCCTCCCCGGAGGCAAAGTCCCCGGCCTTCAGGCTGGCAAGGGCGCGCACCAGATACTCGCCGGCAAAGGAGTCCGGCGGCTGTCCGCTCGCCTCATAGCCAGCGATGAAGGCTTCGATGCGCTCTTCCAGTCGGCGGCGCGCTGCTTCGTGCGCGTTGGGCGGCAGGGTCATGGCGGAAAATCGTGTCAGTTCCTCTCCCGCCTGGGGAAGAGGGCATGCCGGCTTCGCTACCGCTACTGCGGCGCCAGCCTCACGGCCGTGATGTAGCGGGCGCGGAAATAGTCGGAGTCCAGGTTCGTCACCATGACGGGCGAGCCGCGCTGCGTGGCATGAACGAACTGGTTGTCGCCGGCATAGATCCCGATGTGGGTGAAGTGGCCGCGATAGCCGAAGAGGACCAGGTCTCCCCGCTGGAGGTCGCTGCGCGCGACCGCCATGCCCTCGCGCGCCATGTCGTGCGGCATGCGCGGAATGCGTTGTCCGAAGACCGCGCCGTAGAGGTAGTAGACAAAGCCGCTGCAGTCGAAGCCCGTCTTCGGTGAGGTGCCGCCGTAGCGATAGGGCGTGCCGAGGTAGTTCATGGCGCGCGAGACCAGGCGGTCGCCCCAATCGTTGGCGACGGCGGGCGTGGCGAATGACGCCGGGACCACGGCGGGTGCCGCGGTCGTGAAACCGGCGTAGGCGCCGTTCTCCTGCTGCCATTTGGCATTGAGCTGATCGGCCATGCTGTCCGTCGGATCTGCCTTGGCCGCAGGCTTCACTTTCGACTTCGCGTGCGCTTTGATCTGGGGCGCCTTGACCTGGGCAATGGCGGGAGAAAGAACAGCCACCGTTCCGAACGATGCCAGGGCGGCCAGCACCGCGATTCGGTTCCACAACGCCATAGGCTTCATCTCCCTTGGAACCGCTGCCGAGTGCCCGGCGACTTCAGCCATTGTGGCAAAGGCCGGCCTGTCCGTCCAACAAATGTTGCAATTTTGCCACAGCTATTTTAGTCGGCAACGCGTTGATTTATATTACCTTTTCGGCGATCTGCGTGACAGACTGACGCCGGAGGTCGAGCCATCGGCCATAGTTCTGAGGATTGGAAATGGGCGGCTCGTCCCCTCATTGCGGCAGGCGTCATCCCCTCGCGACCCTGGTCATGGCCGCGGCCTGTGCCCTCGCCATGACATCCTGCGCCAGCGATTCCTATCAGGTGGCGGCCATGGAAGCCTCCGACGGCGGCGATCAGAAGGCGGCAACAAGCCTCGCCAAGAAGGAGGTCGCCCGATTTTCCACCCCCGACCAATGCTCGCGGAAGGCCACGGTGAATTGCGGAACCCTTGCGTTGGCTTACGGCACTCTGGCTGGCTACCAGATCCTCGACGGTGACAGTATGGCCGGAGAAGTGAGTTTCAGAAGCGCCAAGGAGGCGTTGGGCCTGACCGATCTCGAGAACAGGGCAAGTGCCACCGCCATGGTCTACAGGGACGTCTCGGAAGCCTATTGGAGAACCGGCGATCGGGCCCGCGCCATCGACGTCTTCAAGGAAGGTCGTACGGCCGGTGCGGACAAGTACCTGTATATGTCCTCTGCCGCCCAGTTCATCGATCAGAAGCCAGCGGAGCCGCAAACGGATCCAACCCTGGAGCCGTAGTCGACCCAGGATGCCCGTCGAGGCGCGCCGGCACATCCCGTCGCAATTCGGCGCAACGGTTTCGTCACCGGCGCGTTAGCTCCCTATAGACTGCACCTTCGCCCGCGGCTGCCGATCCGGCGCCGCCCGGAGTTCGCGGCCTCTCATTCGCCCGTCAGCGGAGAACTTCATGAGATCTGCGGTCCTGACCTCTATCCTGCCGGCCCTTCTGCTTGTGCTCGCAGTTCCGGCCATGGCCCAGGGTTCGTTCGGTCCTCAGGCGATCGAGAGCTGCAACGATTATGTCGCGCGCGCGCAGAGCGAGGTCCAGATGGCCAAAGGCTGCGGTTTTCCGGGGCCACGATGGAGTCAGGATCCGGCGGTACATATGAGATGGTGCGAGCAGGCGTCCGCTCGAGAGCGCGGCCGGGAAGACGAAGAGCGCCGGATGGCACTGGTAGGGTGCCGGGGCGACTCGGGCCCGGTCAAGATCAAGAACTGCAACGAGTACGCCGCCAGATCGCGGAGCCAGATAGAGCTGGCCCAGTCGCTGGCGTCGAGCTGCACGTTCGAAGGGATGCGGTGGAGTTCGAACGTGGTTCAGCACATGCACTGGTGCAACCGCACGCCCGCGAGCCGGCATGAGACGGAGGATGCAGCCCGCCGAGCCGAACTGGCGGCCTGCAGGGCACCTTCCAAATAGCCGAACACCACGAACAATGCAGGACAACCCCGGACGGTGGGTGTCCTGTCTGGCCTGCCTGAAAGGCCAATTTTACAGGCACTTTCAGGGGGCGTTCCTTAAACAACGCGATTCGGGGGAATGGACGCGCATTGCCGTTCATTCCCCCGTTCCACGATCACTACTGCATGAACCATCCGTGGCTGACCACGGCCGACTGGCCGCTGTGCACCGTGGTCTTGGCGGCGGCGTAGAAGAGGACCGCGTCGGCCACTTCGTCGGTGGTGGTGAACTGGCCGTCGATCGTGTCCTTCAGCATGACGTTCTTGATCACCTCGGCTTCGGAGATCTTCAGCTCCGCGGCCTGCTCGGGGATCTGCTTGTCGACCAGCGGCGTGCGCACGAAGCCGGGGCAGACCACGTTGGACGAGACGTTGAACTCCGCGCCTTCCTTGGCCAGCACCTTGGAGAGGCCGATCAGGCCGTGCTTGGCAGTGACGTAGGGCGCCTTCAGCTTGGAGGCTTCCTTGGAATGGACCGAGCCCATGTAGATCACGCGGCCGTACTTGGCCTTGTACATGTGCTTCAGGCAGGCCTTGGTGGTGAGGAAGGCGCCGTCAAGATGGATCGCCAGCAGCTTCTTCCAGTCGGCGAAGGGGAAGTCGACCAAGGGCTTCACGATCTGGATGCCGGCGTTGCTGACCAGCACGTCGATGCGGCCGTACTTGGCCATGGTGTCCGCCACGCCCTTTTCGACCTGGGCCTCGTCGACGACGTTCATGGCGACGGCAAAGGCGTCACCTCCCTTGGCCTTGATCTCGGCCGCGGTCTTGCCGGCGGCGTCGAGGTTGAGGTCGGCGATCACCGGGATGCCACCTTCGGCGGCGAAGCGCAGCGCGATTTCCTTGCCGATGCCGCTGGCGGCGCCGGTGATGATGCCAACTCTTCCGTCGAAACGGGACATGCGGGTCTTCCTTTCAGGTCGATGTGGAGAGGCGGGGGTCAGTCCTTGGCGAGGTAATCGAACACGACTTCGCCCAGGCCCAGGGTCAGGTCGGTGACGAAGTGGCTGGCCGAGACGACCTGGCGCACCGGCAGGCGGGCGACGTCGCACTGGGCGTGGTCGAACAGCTGCAGCGCGGCGGGGCCGGTCCAGGCGCCCTTCAGGGTCACGTCCTCGCAGTAGTAGCGCACCAGTTCGCAGATGCGCGGCGTGCAGTCGACGTGCGGGATGATCTTGATCATGAAGGCGGGCTTAGCCAGGCTCTTCAGCAGCGGCGCCGGGTCGATCTCGCGGTGCTTGTAACCCATGGTGGCGTTGACGCAGAGCACCGAGCCGTAGTGCAGCGTGCAGACCAGCGTCTCGCTCTCGTGGGCGATGCGCGGCGTGGCCAGCTTCTTGGGAAAGCCCCAGATCTCGCGGCCGCCGGCGATCGGCGAATTGTCGTCGAGGTACATGGCGTGGACGTAGCCGCCCTCCTGCACCTGGCCGTCCTTGTCCTTGAAGCGGACCGGGATCACCTGGCCGGTCTCGGTGTAGTCGCCGAAGCCGGTCGAGTCGGGCATGCGGATGAACTCGTAGTTGACCGTATCGCCCACGACCTCGAGCGGCTCCGGCACCACGGCGCGCAGCAGTTCCGGATCGGTGCGGTAGGTGA
>CALFRN010000105.1 GCA_937919085.1 uncultured Reyranella sp. | reverse complement strand
CTGGCTTCGCGATGTGGCATTCATGATCAAGGATCGCATCAAGGGTTACCCCACCTATCAGCAGGTTCAGGCCGACGTCGCCGAAAGCAATCGTAGGCACATTCCAATCAAGTTCCTCGGTCTGTGGGACACCGTCGAAGCCTATGGGATGCCGAGCGCCGAGCTGAAGCAGGGCATCGACTGGGTGATCTGGCCGATGATGTTCGGCGACCGCACGTTGTCGCCGACCGTGCGGCGGGCTTGTCATGCGCTGTCGCTTGACGATCAGCGAACGACCTTTCACCCGTTGCTGTGGGACGAGGAGGCCGAAGCCGGGATGGTCGACGACGGGACGGTCGAGGCCGGCCGGATCACGCAGGTCTGGTTCGCCGGCGTCCATTCCAATGTCGGTGGCGGCTATCCCGAAGACCAGCTTTCGCTGATGTCGTTCGAATGGATGCTCGACGAGGTGACCAAGGTCGGATTGTCGGTCACGGCTGAAGCAGTCGCCAATGCGGCCCGCGAGAAATCGCCTTACGCCCGAATTTACGATTCCCGCGTCGGGATGTCTGCCTACTATCGCTACGCGCCTCGGCGAATTCCGATCTGGACGCACAAGGGCAACGAAATCAAACCGATCGTGCACTGGAGCGTCATTATGCGCATGGCATGGGGTGCCGATCGCTACGCGCCAATTTCTCTGCCGCCGGACTTCTGGGTCGTGGCGCCGGACGGCGAGATGTTGCCGATGCAGGGTTTCAGCGAACCGGTCGCCCTGGACTGGCGCCAACTCCCTGAGGAACTCACCGGGCGTATGCAGACGATGTCACGAACCACGCAGGCGGCGAAGGACGATCTTGCAACTGCAATCGCTAGACTGCAAAAACCCGATCAAGAGATGGTGTCGCTGGTCTGGGACACCGTGTGGTGGCGCCAGGTGCTCTATTTTGTCACCGTCGGGCTGACGTTTCTCCTCGCGACCTTCCCCTGGATTGGGGATGTGATACTGAATTGGATTTCCAGGACGACGAGCGCCGTCACGCTGGTCGACCAAATTGCCTATGGATTCGTGGCCGTGGTGGTCGGTGTGCTGAGTTCGTTCATCCCCAATTACGCGGCGCCTTGGATCAGGAGTTTCAGCGATCATCCGACCGCCATTCTGGCGCTGGTCATTCTGATCCTTCTGTCGCTCTACGGCAGCAGTCTGTTGCAGACGCGAATTCACGACCGCGCCTCTCTCGCTTGGCGGGATGGCTCGGCGCTGGCGAGCTTCCTCGAATGGCGGCGCCAGAGCGTGTTGGGCTGGCGTTATGGCATGGCCCTGACATTTGCCGTCTTTGCGGTGATCTTCGTGTTCAGTCTGTTCATCGCGAAGCTGGCGATCATGCGGGTTCCCTCACTGGTACTGGCGCTCGTGTCTCTCTGCCTGCTGATCATGCGCTGCATCGAGCAGCGTCGCGTGGCTCGGGGAGAATCTCGAGATGCGGGGCAGGGACCGCTTCAGTCGACGATCATGCTGAAGATTGCCCGGACGCTGCGCAAAAACCCCGTGCTCGTGCTTTTGCAAGAATGGACTTCGGTAAAGATCGTACCATTCGTGTTTGCCATCCTGATCCTCGTCGCCGGGGCGTTCCTCCTTAATCGTGTGGCTTTCGACGTGCTGAGCGCTGTCGGAGCGGTTTGCAGGGCGCCGGACGGCGCGTCGCTGTCGAAGTTGGATGGGGAGAGTACGTTCACGACTGACCAGCTTTGTTCATTCGCGAATATGAACGCGCAACGCGGCCTGCGCTACAAGATCACGTTGTCCATGAATAATGGCGGCGACTGGTTTGACCAAACGATCAAGACTGATTTTGAGGGTATGCCCACGAGCGGGTTCAGGCACATCGTTGCCGCCCCGCTCAAGCGGAACTGGGCGCAAAATTGGTTCAAGCCGATTCTGCGAATTGGCGAGCTCGGCAACGACGAATATCCACTTGATCCGAGGAAGCCCTACGATGCTTACGCCTATTGCGAACAGCCGGAGAAATTTGGCAACGGGCAATTACAACAGTGCATACCACCGCAGCCGGGCGTAGCGGATGCCTGCGCGTCTTGCACCAGGACGTCAGTTCGGACAATCGGCAGCGGGGTCGGCGCTCGGATCGACCCGAACTCGAAGCGCTGTCTGCAAACCTGTTCGCCGACGCCGGTTCAACGACAGATATTGGAGACGGAAATCATCGCGCGGACCTCAGGAAATATGTATCTCTACGTCAACGACGCCGTTTTGTTTATACCGGCGCTTCAGGATTACTTTTATGAGAATAACACTGGTACCGCGATGGTGAAGATCGAGAGCCTCGGTCGCGACACCGGGAAGTGACGTAATTCCATCGCAATCAAAACATCGCGGATACTATGAACATTGAACGCCGGCGCGTGATAGACAACTCCGATGAACTATCATCCTCGTTCACGGCATGGGTGCGGCCGCTGCCGCCGACCGTGGCGAGAGGTGGTGGCAGTTGGGCAGCGGGTTTTCGGAAGAGCTGACGCC
>CALFRN010000104.1 GCA_937919085.1 uncultured Reyranella sp. | reverse complement strand
TTCCTGCCCGACGTCACGATCCCCAGCGGACTGGTGACCAACCAGATCGGCTGGCGCGGCGCGCCGATCGAGAACCCGCGCGGCGACAGGACGATACGCATCGTGTTCGTCGGCTCCTCGACGACCGTCGATTCCCACCACCTGCCGTTTTCGTGGCCGGAACTGGCCGGCCACTGGCTGAACCTGTGGGCCAGGGAAAGCAAGCTCGGGGTCCGCTTCGAGGTCCTGAATGCCGCCCGGGAAAGCATCACCTCGACCGATATCGCCGCCATCGTGCGGACCGAAGTCCTGCCGCTCCGGCCCGACCTGGTCGTCTACTACGAGGGCGGCAACCAGTTCCGGCCGGCGTCGATCGTCGCCGACGTGCCCAAGGGATCGGCCGTCCGCCCGCAGCCGGCAAAGGCCGCGCCGGAGTGGCTGCGGGTCGGCGCGCGATACTCCGCGGTGATCGCCCGCATCCAGGCAGCCCTTGGTGCGGCGACCTCCGACCACGACGGCCATGAATGGCCGAAGCCCGACTACCAGGTGGTGTGGCCGGAGGGGCTCGACGAAGCCGACCCCGACCTCGCCTACCCGCATCTGCCGGTCAGCCTCAACCTCATCCAGCGCGACCTCGACCGGATCCGCGGCGACCTTGCCGAAGTCGGCAGCGACTTCGCCGTGAGTTCGTTCATGTGGATGGTGAAGGACGGCCTCGTGCTCGACCCGATCCGCCACAGGTACATCCTCGAGCAGCTCAACATCGGCAACTACCCGTTCCGCTACCGCGAGCTCGAGCGGCTGGCGAAGTTCCAGAACCGCCTGCTCGCCAAGTACGCGGCGACGCATGGCATCGCCTTCGTCGACATCGCCGGCGTGTCGCCGTTCGAGCCCGACCTGTTCACCGATGCCGTCCACACCAACTATGCCGGCACGCGGCTGCGCGGCTGGGTGGCCTTCAACCTGCTCCTGCCCACGGTCGAGAAGCATCTCGCCGACGGATCGTGGCCGCGGCCGTGGCCCGCCGGCGCGCCCACCGCCCTGCCGACCTTCACGCCGCGGGAAATCACCGTCTCCTGCAAATGACGCCGAGCTGGCCGACGGCGGCGTCGCGCTGCAGGAGTGCCGGAGTTGTCAAGGGAGAGAACTGGATTGTCATCCCGGATCGGGGATCGCTACAGGCCTGAAATAGCCGACCTCCAGTTCAGGAGACCCTTCCTCTCCATGCCGAAGACTGAGCCGCCCCAGAGATTCAGCCCTGCTATTTTTGTGCCCGGGACCGCCTCGGGTTACGATCGGGTCCAATCCAGCTGCACATCCGCAGTCCTCTGACCAGCCGGGCCAATTGCCTCTCACTTGCGGTTTCGTCTGCAGTTTGCGACTTTGATCTGGGCCACTGCACTGCTCGTGGTTTTTATTCACGCCTGGAGATATGCACCTCCTTCCCTGCCGCGACGCATTCGTCGAGAACTTTCGTTGCCTGATGCATCGCGCCAGGATCGCGGGCGAACCGGTGCTGGCGGATTAGCACGAGTGCGCCACCTTTCCCTCCTTCCGTTCTTGCTGGCTGTTCCCGCTGCCGCATCTGCGACGCCCGATGCCGCGCAGGTCGCGGCGATCTGTGGGCAACGCATGACCTGCAAGATCGAAAAGACCTATGAAGCGGGAAAGTCGCCGACCGACACGCCGCTCACCGTCATCAAGATCAGCCTTGGCCTCGCCGACAAACCCAGGGATCAGGACGAGGGCTGCATCAACGGCAATGCGCGCGACGGCGGCGTCGAATACTGGTTGCTGGAAGGCACGGCCGCCGCCAAGCGCGTTTTAAAACTCTGCAATGACGGCTACGGCATGGCCGGTGTCGGCGAGGACGATGTCGAGGTCGGGCCGAACCGCCTTGTGCATCACCAATACGGCGGATCGGCGTGGCGTTGGTACATGGACGTCACCTACTCGCTGGCGCCCTTCCGCGCCGTGAGCGAGCACGACTGCAGCTACCACAATGCTTCGGAGCAGAGCGGCACGCTCACAGCCATCGACTACAGGACGCGACTGGTTCGGGTGCTGGCCAAGGACAGTACCAAGCGCGACCTCGACGTCGGATGTCCACTCTGGCCCAGGCCGCCGCAAACCTTCGAGTCGCGCGCCGACGCGGAGACGGTCGGCGCCTACCCGGTGTTGGCGCCCGGCCTTCCGGGAAAGGCCGCGATTCCCGCCGGCACTGCGCTCGGCAATTGCGTGCCCGCTATGACCACGGGTGGCCGCAATGGCTTCATCGTCTGGGGCAAGCCGGTGCCGGCAGATCAGGCAGCGGAGATCAAGACGATCGGCGTCGGCAACAACACGCTCATCGCCCAGATCTTCGATCCCATTCCACCCGTGGCCAACTCGGGCGGCTCATGGATCCATCAGCCTCATCTCGAAATCTGGGTTGGCCACAACAGTGAGAATGTCCGGACGATGCTGCCACTCGGGCAGATGAGCCAGGTCGGCGTCACGCTCGACGGCGTCGCCCACCCCGGTGTCGGTAATCCGAGCGCGGCGCCTAAGGTCGAACGCTGGACCGCCCGCGACGAGCGCGGGCGGCCTGTCGTCGTGTTGCGGCTCGTCTGGCCCGACGAGTTCGCCCTCATCAACGGGGTCACCATGGTTTACTCGCAGGCCGAAGCGGGCAAGCAGGCGCGGCTCGTCGCGACCGCAGAGTTCGCCAGCAACCGGCCAGTCTATGTGCCGGAGGTCCTTGCCCTCGGGGGAACGCCCTCTACGTCGGACAGCGGCCTCTGCCAGGTACGCGATGGCCGTCTGGTCGGAATCGAATGAATCCTGCATTCGCGAACTTGCAGGATAATCCTGCAGATACCCTGTCGCACTGCTGCCGCTAGCCGGCCGCCTGCATTTGGAACAACCCCGCATGGCGACTGACGTGCTACCCGTTCATGGCACGATCGGGCAGGATGCCGACGTCATCATGTTCGTCTATCATGAGGAGTACTTCCTGCGCTGCGACAGCCACGCTGCCACGCCGAAGCAAAGCAACAGCAGAAGAATCAGCGCGAGCCATTGGTAGAGAGGGATGAACACCATGACGAGAGCCGCCGTTGACGCTTTCGATTGAAAGAATGCATCGTAATAAGCGAGACCGGAGATAGCGCTGGAAACAATGACATACAGAAGCATTGTAACGGAAAACCACGGTCGAGGCTTACGTCTGGCAATCAGGAACGGCGCCACAGTGGGACCGATGATCCACGCGGCAAAAGGCAAGGCCGCCGCCCACCACGAAAGACTGTTCGGCTCCCCCGCATAGAGCATAAGCGCGCAAAGGACGAGTGCTGCGGATACGGACAGATTACGAAGTACCGCTACTATATTCATTCCCACGCGCACCTATGGCGCCCGCTTGTAAACAGTCTCCGGGATTCGGTCCAACCGACCCGGGCGCCAGCCCGTCCCTCAACACCAGGTCGATGGGGCTACGTTGCTTGCCGCTGGAAGCCGCGAGACCTGTACAGGCTGCATGTACATCAGAAGGCAGCTCGCGGAAGCTGCCATCGGCGTCCCTTCGTGAGGGCGGGATCGATGACCACTGGACCCCGTCGTGCTAGGCATCACCTGCAGTCACCAAACGTTTGTAGCGTTACCGTTGTGCTGAAGTCGTGCATTCTCTCAGAAAGTTGACGCCAGTGTTCGTTGCCTTGAAATACCTCGCTCTGACCGCCGCGACCATGACGGGCATAGCCTTCACGCAGTTGAGCGCCATGGCTGCACCGGGATCGATTGTGGCATTCTGCAATGAGCATCCTAACCTCGATTTTCCCGACAAGACCTACAACCGGTCGGACCACGGGAACCCCGCCCCCGCTGAAGTGGCGGCCGTCGGGGCGACCCGATGGCGGTGCATGGATGGCAGGGTCTACGTCTGCAACGGTGGTGCATCCGGAAGTGCCTGCTGGAAGATGGATCCCAGCCGTACGCCTTCCGCCCCGGTGAAGGAAACCTGCGAGGACAATCCAGGACAAAGCTTTGTGGCCATCGCCGTCATTGGCAATTCATCGTCGACATGGCGATGCAATGGACCGACTCCCCAGATCATTGCGACGATTCCGCTCGACGCAAATGCCTTCATGAAGGGGACTTGGGTCCTGCTGTTCGATGCGCACGGAAAGCCAAACACGGACCTGAAGTTTGGCGCTGACCCGCGATGACGGCATTGCCGCATCGGGCCCCCCTCGGCGACCGAGCCTCGCCAGTAGCTCGGCCGCAATCAGGCTGCTTTCTGTTACCCAGTGCCCCATCCTTGGACCGCCCGGGGCTGGCGTTTCCGGGATTCGTCACAATGGCGGGCTGGGCGTGCCATCGTGAGCAAGCAACGATAGGGGGACCTTCTGCCTGGACGCCCCATGCGGGCGCTCTTCATTGTAGAACCTGCGCCAAGCCGCCATCTTTTGCCGAGCGTCTTCAACGCTCATGAACTAGGCCGTGAACCCATAAATCTGCTTGTTGGACGGCTTGCCAGTGTCCGCTA
>CALFRN010000103.1 GCA_937919085.1 uncultured Reyranella sp. | reverse complement strand
GGTCGGCCGCCTGATCTGGCGCGGTGGAATTTCGATGACCGCCAACCCACGCGGTTTTGGCGGATGGTCGGATCTCCACGTATCGCCCGACGGCCGTGCCCTCACCTCGATCTCGGACGAAGGCGCCTGGCTCACGGCCACGATCGACTACGATGCCCGGGGCGACCTCGCCGGCCTCAGCGCCGCCCGGATCAGCCAACTCCGCGGCCTCGACGGCAAGCCAATCGCGAGCAAGGCCGAGGCTGACGCCGAAGGCATGGCGCAGCTGCCCGACGGCTCATGGCTGGTGTCCTTCGAGCGCCGCCACCGGCTGTGGCAATACGCGACACTCGGCGCCACGCCGACGCCAATCGAGGGACCGGCCGAAATCGACCGTCAACCCGCCAACGGCGGTATCGAGTCGTTGACCGCGCTGGCCGACGGCCGGGTCATCGCCATCAGCGAGGAATATGCCGAGCGGCCTGGCACGGCGATGGGTTGGATCGGCGAGCCGACCGCCGGCGGCGGCTATCTGTGGCGGTCGTTCGACTACGCAACGATTCCCGATTTCAGGCCGACGGCGATCACCGTGCTGCCGGACGGATCATTTGCCACTCTCGAGCGCGCCTTCGACATGGTGCGGGGCGTGCGCTGCCGGGTGATGCGTTTCGACGCCGCCCAGCTCAGGCCCGGTGCCACGATACGCGGCGAGGAGCTGGCGCGGCTGGCGTCGCCCTACGCGGTCGACAATCTCGAGGGAATAGCGGCGACCAGGGGCCCACGCGGCGAAACGCTGCTGTGGCTGATCTCGGACGACAATTTCAATCGGGTGCAGCGCAATATCCTGCTGCTCTTCGAACTGGCGCCGTAGGCGCCTCGACGAAGAAGGTCCCGCGCCTGGCGGCTCGGGATGGCGGCTTTAGGCCGCCACCTTCTTGGCGTCCTTCTTGGCCTTGGCCAAAACGACCCGGCGCTTCAGCACCGTCATCTCCGGGCTGAGCTTGCTGGTGTTGGTGCCGAGCAGATAGGCATCGATGCCGCCATTGTGCTCGATGGTCTTGACGCCGCGCGGGGTCAGCCGCAGGCGAACCGTATGCCCGAGGACATCGGAGAGGACAGAGGCAACCTGCAGGTTGGACATGAACCGGCGCCGGGACTTGTTGTTGGCGTGGCTCACATTGTTGCCGTACTGCACGGACTTGCCCGAAAGGGCGCAACGACGGGGCATGACAATATCCGCTAAAAAACGATCCCGCCTGGAAGGCGGGAAGGCCGGCTTTTTACGGGCCGGAACGAGGCCCGTCAAGCGAACCAGTCGACCACGCGATCGCTGATATCCTCGACCTGATCCTCGGAAATTACCCGTCCGCGGGCCGAAATGCCGGCCTGGTGCACGGTTTCGGGGTCGCCGGAGACCAGGGGGTGCCACCAGTAGAGGTCCTGGCCCAGGTGAACCAGCCGGTACCCACAGGTCTTGGGCAGCCAATCCATCCTGGCCACCACCTTTGGGGTGAGCTGGATGCAATCCGGGACGATTTTCTTGCGATTCTTGTAGTCCTTGCAGCGCGCCGTCCGGGGATCGAGCAGCTTGCAGCAGGTGTCGGTCTGGGCGAGTTCGCCCGTGCCCTCGTATTCGAGCTTGTTGACGCAGCACATGCCGCAGCCGTCGCAGAGGGATTCCCACTCCTGCTTCGACATCTGGGCCAGCGTCTTGCGCTTCCAGAACGGCAGTTCGCTGGCGGCGGCGGCCCGCCGGGCCTGCCTGAGGAACGATTTAGCGACCATGGAAGGCTTCTAGCATCCGCCGGGCGGCAACGGCAGGTGTCGCGCGGCCGGTCTCGACTTCGCGTTCGAGCCCGGCGACCAGGCGCTTGACCTCGGGGTGCCGTCGCAATTCCGCCAGCAGGGTCTCGCCGACCTCGTTCCACATCCAGGCGCGCGCCTGTTCGGCACGGCGCCTGGCGATGCCCTTGTCGCCGACCGCCGCGAGGAAACGCTCGACCGTCTGCCAGATCTCAATGACGCCCTCACCCGTCTGTGCCGAGCAGGTGCTGACTTCGGGCGTCCAGCCGGCGGTCGGCGAGCGCAACATGCGCAGCGCGTGCTGATAGTCGGCCGCCGATCGCATTGCCGTGGCCTTGAGATCGCCATCGGCCTTGTTGACCACGATCAGGTCAGCAAGTTCGATGACGCCGCGCTTGATGCCCTGCAGGTCGTCGCCGCCGCCCGGCAGCAGCAGCACGACGAACATGTCGACCATGTCGGCCACCGCCGTTTCGGACTGGCCCACGCCCACCGTCTCGACGATCACCGTGTCGAAGCCTGCCGCTTCCACCAGCAGCATCGCCTCGCGCGTGCGCCGCGCGACGCCGCCCAGGGTGGCGCCCGCCGGCGAGGGCCGGATGAAGGCGCCGCGCTGGCGTGACAGTTCTTCCATGCGCGTCTTGTCGCCCAGGATCGAGCCGCCACCGCGCTTGGAGGACGGATCGATCGCCAGCACCGCAAGCGATCTGCCGCGTTCCAGCAACGAAAGGCCGAATCTTTCGATCAGGGTCGACTTGCCGACACCGGGCACGCCGGTGACGCCAAGCCGCACCGACTTGCCGCTGTGCGGCAGCACCGCCGCCAACAGGGCATCGGCCCGCTCGCGATGGTCGCCGCGCGTGGACTCTATGAGGGTGATGGCCTGCGCAAGCGCACGCCGATCCCCGGCCAACAGGGGCCCGAGGAGCGGATCGGCTGACTTTTCCGTCTTGGCGGCCGTGGCACTCATGCGTCCGCAGAATTATCAGCCGCGACGGCGGAGCGCCAGCAAGGCCGCCACGGCGGCGGCGAAATAGAACCCGGCGAGCGTCCAGCCGAGGCCGGGATCGCCGATCGCGTCCATCGCCGCGCCGACCAGCGGCCGACCGATCATGCCGCCGAGGATGTAGAGCATGCTGAAGGCCGTGTTGGCGCGGGCGATGTCACCGCCCCGGAAACGATGACCGAGCAGCGCCAGCCCGACCGGGTAGATCGCAAAGGAAATACCGCCCCACAACAGCACGACGCCGATCACCGCCGGCGACTGCGCCGGCACCAGCGGCAACAATCCGACGAGGACGGCACTGGTCAGGGTGCAGCCGGCCAATACGGCACGGCGGTCGTAGTGATCGGCCATCCAGCCGATCGGCCATTGCAGGATCACGTTGCCCAGCACGAACGCCGAGAGCCACAGCGCCCCTGTTTCGGCCGAAACGCCGGCGCCCACGGCATAGACCGGCAGGAAACTGAACGCGACCTGTTCGCCCAGCCCGCAAACGAGGCCGGCGAACATGGCCAGCGGGGCTGCCAGCACGACGATCGAGAAGCCGCTGCCGGCGGTGTGCTCGATTGCCGGCGCGCGGTTCCAGTAAGGCAGCAGCGGCACCAGCACGAGCAGGGTCAGCGCCGCGCAGGTCAGGAACGGTACGGGGCCATAGACACCCGTCACCTGCAGGACGAGCGGTCCCAGCGCCAGGCCGGACGCCACCAGCATGGCGTAGAACCCCATGACGCGACCGCGGCTTTTCTCATCGACGACGACATTCATCCAGATCTCGGTGACTACCCACGGCACGCCACCGGTGATCCCGTGCAACAGGCTGAGGACGAACCACGCCGCGGGACTGCTGGTGAAGATGTAGGCGACCGTGACCACCGCACCGGTCACGACCGATACGACGATCAGGGGTACGGCGCCGAAACGCGCCGCCAGTTGCGGAATGCGCGTGCCGAACGCCAGCATGCCGATGCCCCAGGCGGCGGAAACGACGCCGATGGTGATCTTGTCCGCGCCCTGCCGCTCCAGCGCCAGCGGCACCAGCGGCAGGGCCACCCCCGCCTGCAGTCCGATGGCGGCACAGGCGAGGAAGACCGGCAGCAGCGTGCGCCAGGGATTGACGGTCGTGCTACTCGGCGACACGCAAATGGCCCTCGCCGCGGAGCGACGGCGGTTCTTCGACCCGGTGCTCGACCACGGCCGCGGCTTCCTGCTGGCGGCGCCACATGTCGGCGTAAAGACCGTCGCGGGCCAGCAACTCGCCATGGCGGCCGCGCTCGACGACGCGGCCATGGTCGAGCACCACGATCTCATCGGCGTTGATGACGGTCGACAGGCGATGGGCGATCACCACCGTGGTGCGGCCGCGGCTCACCTCTTCCAGCGAGCGCTGGATCTCCTGCTCGGTGCGCGTGTCGAGCGCGCTGGTCGCCTCGTCGAACAGCAGGATCCTCGGATTCTTGAGGATCGTGCGGGCGATCGCCACGCGCTGTTTCTCGCCGCCCGAGAGCTTCAGGCCGCGCTCGCCGACAGTCGCCTCATATCCCTGCGGCAACGCCACGATGAAGTCGTGGATCCGCGCCAGTCGGGCGGCCTGCTCGATCTCCTCGCGGCTGGCGTCGGGCCGTCCATAGGCGATGTTGTAGTAGATGGTGTCGTTGAACAGCACGGTGTCCTGCGGCACCACGCCGATCGCCGCCCGCAGGCTGGCCTGGCGTACGTCGCGGATGTCCTGGCCGTCGATCTTCACGCTGCCGGACGCCACATCGTAGAAGCGGAACAGGATGCGCGAGACGGTCGACTTGCCGGCGCCGCTCGAGCCCACGATCGCCACCGTCTTGCCGGCCGGCACGCGGAAGCTGACGTCGTGCAGGATCGGCCGGGCCTGCTCGTAATGGAAATCGACATGGTCGAAGACGACCTCTCCGCCCGATACGGCGAGTGCCGGGGCGCCGGGCCGATCGGCGATCTCGGCAGGCACGTCGAGAAGGCCGAACATCTTTTCCATGTTCACCAGCGCGCTCCTGATCTCGCGATAGGCAAAGCCCAGCATGTTGAGCGGTACATAGAGCTGGATCAGGAAAGCGTTGACCGCCACGAAGTCGCCGAGCGTCATCGTGCCCTCGACCACGCCCTGGCCCGCCATCGACATGACCGACACCAGTCCGATGGCGATCAGGGTGCCCTGGCCGATGTTGAGCAGCGACAGGGTGCGGCTGGAGCGGATCGCCGCCGTCTCGTAGCGGCGGCGGCCGACGTCGAACCGCCGCGCTTCGTGATCCTCGTTGCCGAAGTATTTGACCGTCTCGTAGTTCAGCAGGCTGTCGATCGCCTTGGCATTGGCATCGGTGTCGGCGTCGTTCATGCGGCGCACGAACTTGATGCGCCATTCGGAGAGCACGACCGAGAAGGCGATATAGGCCGTGACCGCGCCCAGCGTGACGGCGGCGAACCGCCAATCGTAAAGCGTCCACAGGATGCCGCCGACCAGGACGATCTCGAACAGGGTCGGCAGGATGTTGAAGGTCGTGAAGCGGATCAGGAATTCCATGCCCTGCGTGCCGCGCTCGATGACCCGGCTCAGTCCACCGGTCTGGCGTTCGAGGTGGTAGCGCAGGGACAGTGCGTGAAGGTGCCGGAAGACCTCCAGGGCAAGGTTGCGAATGGCCCGCTGCGACACCGGCGCAAAAATGGCATCGCGGACCTCGCCGAACGCCTGGGCCAGGACGCGGGCGGCGCCATAGGCCAGAATCAGGGCGATCGGGACCGCAACCGCCTGGGCCACGGGCTCTCCCAGCGCATCCACGGCGTTCTTGTAGAGGATCGGGACGTAGACGTTGGTGACCTTGGCCAGGACCAGCAGGACCATGGCAACCACGACACGGACACGCAGGCCAGGCTCGCCCTTTGGCCACAAATGCCTGCCCAGAGTGCCGACGACCGCCCAGGCGCGCGATGCGCCGATCTTGGGAATGCGGTCGGTGTCAGGTGGCGACATGTCTGAAAAGTGCCTTATTGGGCGTGCAAGTGGTCTGGCGGAGGGGGCGTGGGCCTTCTATCGTGCTGCCGACCTTGAAGTAAGCCCCTTGTAGAGAGGGATTTCATGAGTTTTCGTAGGGCCTTGATCACGGTTGCCTTGGGAGCGTGTCTTCCGGCGGCGGCGCATGCCCAACAGGCACGCCAGGTCGACATCGGTTATGAGATCACATTCGCGGGCTTCGCGGGATTCCGCATCGACGTCACCGCACGCTTCGACGGCACGAGCTATGACATCGAGAGTCGCACCTACAAGGAAGGTCTGCTGCGTGCCGTCACCATGCACTACGAGGGACGCAACCGCGCCTGGGGCGGCTTTTCCCCACAGGGCGCCCGGCCTACTGCCGGTTCCTTGTCGATCGTCGTCAGCGACAAGGCGAGGACCTGGGCTGCCCAATACGGCCCGGGCGGCGCCCTGCACGAGACCCACAACCCGGCGTGGAAGCCGCCGCCGAAAGACGCCATCCCCGACGAACATCGCCATGGTTCGCTCGACCCGCTGTCGGCGGCGCTCACCGTCGGCTTCGCCGGCGACGCCGCCTGCGACCGGACGATCCCGTCCAACGACGGCAAGCGGCGGATCGACGTTCTGATCCACAAGGTCGGCACCGAGTCGTCGGCCACGGCGGGCGTGCCCGGCGTGAGAGGTGACCTGTTGGTGTGCGAGATCTACACCAAGCGGGTGGCCGGCGAGTTCGACGATGCGCCGAAGGAGGCCGAGACCAAGCGCGAGCAGCCGATGAAGATCTGGCTTGCCCGGCTCGACGATTCGCAGGTGCGTTACCCGGTCAAGCTCGAGGCCCAGACCGGTTTCGGCACGATCCGCGGCAAGCTCCTGTGGTTTCGCGAACGCCCCATGACACCGCAGGAAAGCCAGGCGATGCGGCGCTAGGGAATTCCCGTCGTCCCGACTCCAATCCCTCGACTCGCAAGGCTTGGTGATCTTCGACATGGCCCGTCAGCCCGTCGTCTACATTCTCGCCAGTCCGAACGGTCGCGCTTTGTACATTGGCGTCACCACCGATTTGGGCCGGCGGTTGGACGAACATCGACGCGGACTATCGACCCATTCGGCGCAATACAACATTACCAGGCTGGTCTACATCGAATCGCTCGAGACGGCGCCCGATGCGATCGCACGTGAAAAGCAGCTCAAGAGATGGCGGCGGGAGAAGAAGATCGCCCTGATTGACGCCGCCAACCCGGAGTGGCTCGACCTGTCCGCGCAGGTTCACTAA
>CALFRN010000102.1 GCA_937919085.1 uncultured Reyranella sp. | reverse complement strand
CACCCTCAAAGACAGTTCGAAGCTCATCGGCGTCTTCGAGCATGCAGAGATGGGCAGAGAAGCCATGGTGCTTCCCCAGTTGGGCGTGTCGATGCTCCTAGAGCCGGACGTCGTGGTACGGGGTCACCGTCACCACCTGTCACCTCATGGCCCTGTTCAAGCAGGCGCCTGGCAAGCTGAAACCCGAGGAAGCCCGCGTTCCCGTTGCCAAACAGCGCATTGCCACGGCCTATTCCTGCTTCGATCGCACATCCGCATCAACGCGGGCCAATCACGCCTTGATGACGCGTTCCGTTGTCAGGCCCTGGCGAGCGCAGACATTTCGGGTATCGATGACCAGAGGCAACCACTCGACGAGCCGGCGATAGTCGACCGCATCATGGTCGGTACAGATGACGGCTGCGTCGAAACCGGCAACATTGTCTTTCGTGAGTGAGATTGACCGTCGTCCGGCAAACTCGGCATGCTCGCGGGTCGGCGGAATCTCCGCAACCATGGGGTCGTGAAACGCGACCACGGCCCCACGCTTCTCCAGCAGCTCCATGATCTTGAAGGCCGGACTCTCGCGCGTGTCGTCGACATTCTTCTTGTAGGCGACACCCAGGATCAGGATACGCGCGCCTTTCGATGCCCGGCCGGAAACTTCGCTCAGAGCCTCGATGGTGCGATCGACCACGCGCTGCGGCATCGCCGTGTTGATCTCTCCCGCTAGCTCGATAAATCTGGTGACGACGCCGAACTCACGTGCCTTCCATGTCAGATAGAAGGGATCGATCGGGATGCAGTGGCCCCCGAGGCCGGGGCCGGGGTAGAACGCCATGTAGCCGAAAGGCTTGGTTTTGGCGGCTTCAATGACCTCCCAGACGTCGATGCCCATCGCCCCGAACACCGTCTTGAGTTCGTTGACCAGGGCAATGTTGACAGAACGGAAGATGTTTTCGGTGAGCTTTACCGCCTCGGCTGCTTCCAGCGAAGACACCGGGACCGTGTGTGTCACCACTTCGTCGTAAAGCGCGCAGGCAAGACGCAAGGCGTCGGCCCCATCGCCGCCCACCACCTTCGGGATAGCTGCAGTTGAGAATTCGGCATTGCCAGGATCCTCCCGCTCGGGTGAATAAGCGAGATAGAAGTCCTGACCGGAGCGAAGCCCGCGACGTTCGAGAATTGGCCGCAGGATGCCGCGGGAGGTGCCTGGGTAGGTGGTCGATTCCAGCACGATGAGCTGGCCACGCCGCAGATAGGGCGCGATCGCTTCCGTCGTCTGGACCACGAAGGCAAGGTCCGGTTCGCGTTGCCTGGTCAGCGGCGTCGGCACACAGAGTATGATCGCGTCTGCTTCGGCAATACGTGAGAAATCTCCGGTGGCGGCGAAGCGGCCCGTCTTTCGCAATTCTGAAATGTTGTCGCTGCTGATATGGCTGATATATGAATTGCCTGCATTTAGCTGGTCGACCTTCGTCGCATCGATGTCGATCCCGAGGACTGAAAAGCCCTTCCTCGCGACGGTGCAGGCAAGCGGCAGTCCTACATAGCCGAGACCGATGACGGCGATTGTCGCGCTATGGGCCTTGAATCGCGAGATTGTCGACGAGACCAGGTCGGCCGATCGCCCGTCGGCCCCGTCGAGCGTTATGGTCTCCCGCTCATGATCCACTGGCCGCCCTCCGCCCCCGCTGCATCCTGAAAGTAATCCGATAGAGCGCAGCTTGTATGTTGTAGCATTTTTTGTGTCAAAGGTTATGCCTTCAAGGCACTCCCAAAGGCTATTCCGCCAATGCATCAAAAGGGGCAGACCGCAGGCCGCCTGTCCCTCGTTCGAAGGTCTCTTGTCTTACTGGATGACGCTCCGCGGCGGTTCTGCGGCTCGCGGACGTTGTCGCCGGTCTTGACCAGCAAACCCGCTTCGCCGCGGCCGATCGCGGCAATCGCGGTCGCCGGCACGCCTTCACGCACCAGGGCATCCTTGACCGTGTTCGCGCCGCGCAGCGACAGCGCCATGTTGCAGGCTTCCGGACCCGACGTGTCGGTGTGGCCGGTCGCGGTGATGCGGGCGTTGCCCTTGGTCTTGTAGGCGGAGGCCGCCTGCTTGATCGTGATCAGAGCCCGGGCCAACCACCTGAGGAGGTCGGCCTCGACCTCGAGGTGAAGGCTTGCCCGTGCTGGCTCTGCATCTTGCCGGCGAGACGGTGAGTGAGATGTTGGACCGGGGGCCGGCCGGTCAGCGGAACTGCGCCGCATGATCCGCGCCGAATTGGCAAAGCCGCTGGTCGAGGCATTGAAGCGCTGGCTCGAAGGAGAGTTGCATCGTATGGCGCCGCGCGGTGGCCTGTCCGTTGCCATCCGCCACGCGCTGGTCCGCCGGGATGCCCTGTGTCGGTATATCGCCAGTCAAAGGGCATCCGCTGTGACCTGGTGGACTGTAGTTGCATGCGATGTGCTGCCGCTGTTTCTCAACCTGGCCATTCCGCAGCCGATTTCATGGCAATCGAGCCGAGAGGCCCAGCACTCCGGCGGCCCAGCTTGGCGGCAACAGCCCACCAAACCAGACCGCCGTTTTTGTCCCTATTGGAAACGCTATGCGGGCTTTGTTGCGCGCAAGCCCCCCTCGGATAATTGAAGCGGCATGTTCTGCGGATACCAGAAAGGGCATGGGAAAGGGCCACCTGGCCGTAATGCGGCTCACAACGAAGCCGGGACAGATCACGCTGACACCGACACCCTTCTTCATCAATACGGGCCGGAGGCTCTCACCCCAGACGCGTACGGCGGCCTTGCTGGCATTGTATGACGCCGCGTAGGGCAGGCCGACGAACCCGGCAAGCGACGACATCAGCGCGACCTGCCCGTGTCCGCGCGCCACGAATCTGGAAAGTAGCGGCTCGACGGTGTTGAACACACCCCCAACGTTTACCGCCATCGTCTGGTGCGCGATGGAGAAGTCATCCAGGGCTGCGTTGTCTATGTCGAGCGAGATACCTGCGTTGGCAATCACCAGATCAACCGGATAGGCATCGTCAAATCCCGTTAGCCAGATTGCCAGCGTTTCACGATCGACGACGTCGATCTGCCCTAAATCTACAGTTACTCCTTCTGCTCCACAGGCATCAGCTACAACCTTCA
>CALFRN010000101.1 GCA_937919085.1 uncultured Reyranella sp. | reverse complement strand
TTGATCTGGGTGAACTTGTCGAAGGCGTGCAGCGACTTGTCCCGGCCGTTGCCCGACTGCTTGTAGCCGCCGAACGGCGTGGTGATGTCGCCGCCGTCGTAGGTGTTGACCCACACCGAGCCGGCGCGCAGGCCCTTGGCGAACTTGAAGGCCTTGTTGATGTCCGAGGTGAAGATCGCCGAGGCGAGGCCATAGATCGTGTCATTGGCGACGGCCAGCGCCTGTTCGGCATCCTTGACCGGGATCACCGACAGCACCGGCCCGAAGATCTCCTCCTGGGCGATCTTCATCTTGTTGTCGACATTGTCGAACACGGTGGGCTCGATGAACGAGCCCGCGTTATCGATATGGACCTGCTTGCCGCCCATGGCGAGCTTGGCGCCTTCCTTCTGGCCGGCATCGATGTAGCCCATGACGCGCTTGGTCTGGGTCTCGTCGACCATGGCGCCCATCTGCGTCTTGGGGTCGAGCGGGTCGCCCGGCATCATCTTCTGGCCGATCGCCATCACCTTGGCGAGGAAAGCGTCCTTGATCGAGTCCTCGACGATCAGGCGGCTGCCGGCGGTGCAGACCTCGCCCTGGTTGAACCAGATGCCGAAGGCGGTGCGGCGCGCGGCGACGTCGAGGTTGGGCGCATCGGCAAGAACGACGTTGGGCGACTTGCCGCCGCACTCCAGCCAGACCTGCTTCATGTTGGATTCGCCGGAGTAGCGCAGGAAGTATTTGCCGACCTCGGTCGAGCCGGTGAAGGCCAGCACATCCACGTCCATGTGTCGGCCGAGCGCCTGGCCGGCGGTCTCACCGAAGCCCGGCAGCACGTTGAACACGCCCTCGGGAATGCCGGCTTCCGCCGCCAGCTCGGCGAGGCGGATGGCGGTCAGCGGCGACTGCTCGGCGGGCTTCAGAATCACCGAATTGCCGGCCGCCAGCGCCGGCGAGATCTTCCAGCAGGCCATCAGCAGCGGGAAGTTCCAGGGCACGACGCAGGCCACGACACCCGACGCCTCGCGGGTGATCATGGCGACGACGTTGCCGGGGGTGGGGGCGATCTCGTCGTAGATCTTGTCGATGGCTTCGGCGAACCACTGCACGGTGTTGGCCGAGCCCGGAATGTCGACCGTGGTGGAAAAGGCGATCGGCTTGCCCATGTCGAGGGTCTCGAGCAGGGCCAGTTCTTCGCGATTCTTCATCATGAGTTCGGCAAGCTTCAGCATGATGCGCTTGCGCTGCGCCGGCGCCATGTTGGCCCAGGTGCCCTTCTCGAAGGCGACGCGGGCGGCCTTGACCGCAGCATCGACGTCGGCGGTATCGCAGGCCGCGACCTTCGTCAGGACCTGGCCGGTCGCCGGATTGACGCAGTCGAAGGTCTTGCCCGAGATGGAGGGCGCGAATTTGCCGCCGATGAAAGCCTGGTTGCGGTAGGCGATGGCTCCGACGCGGGTCTTCCAGTCGTCGCGCGAAAGCTGGGCGCTCATTTCGTTTTCTCCGGTTGTTTGTTGGTTGGCGGGAGGCTAGCCGCAAAATGGCCCACGAAAAAGCCGCCCGGAAGGGCGGCTCTGACGATAGGCGCCGTCGGTGGCGTCTTTACTTGATCTTCGATTCCTTGAAAACGACGTGCTTGCGTACCACCGGGTCGTACTTCTTCAGCTCGAGCTTCTCGGTCTTGGTGCGCGGGTTCTTCTTGGTGACGTAGTAGAAGCCGGTGTCGGCGCTGGACACCATCTTGATCAGGATCGAGGTCGGCTTGGCCATGGTCTTGTCCTTATGCCCCGTCCCGGGATCCAGGGGAGGGCGAATTCACGGAAGGCCGGCAAAGTAGTCGGCAACGGCGCGGTGTCAAGCACTGGAAAGCACCCTATTGGCGGGCCGCCTGGTAGGTCCCCACCTGCAGGGCATGGGCATAAAGCGTGCTGTCGCGCAGCAGGCGGCTGGCAATCTCTATGTCGCGCTCGGGCGAATTGTCGCCCGGAGGGCAGATCTTGCGCAGGTCGGTGACTTCCTGGGAGGTCGGATTGCGCAAGGCATGCCAGCGCATCAGCGACGTCTGGTTGGCATCGACTAGGGTCGTGCTGAACTGGCCCACGTCGGCGACCTTGGCGGTGCAGATGCTGGGGAGAACCCCCAGTTCGTTCCAGGTGTAGCCCGACGGCGCCTGCAGGCGCGACCAGGTCAGAATGAGTTCGCCTTCGTTGGCCAGGCGCACGACGGTCTGGACGGTGCCCTTGCCATAGCTCGTTGAGCCAACGACGACGGCGCGCCCGCGGTCCTGAAGCGCCGCGGCCACAATCTCGGCAGCTGATGCCGAGCCGCCGTTCATCAGCACCACCACCGGCAGGTCGTCGATCTTGCGCGGGTTCGAGCTCTTGTAGGTCCGCCGGCTGTCTGGATGGCGTCCTTGGGTAGAAAAGATCGTGCCGTCGCCAATGAACACTTCGGCCACCGCCTGCGCCTGGTCGAGCAGGCCGCCACGATTGCCACGCATGTCGATGATGAGGCCGGCGATACTGGGTCCAATCTCGGCGCGCGCCTTTTCGATGGCGGTCCGCAGCTTGTCGGTGGTGGCGGTGTTGAAGCCCGACAAGGTGATCAGGGCAACGTCGCCGCGGCGTTCGTAGACGACCGTGGTCGGGATGATGCGGCCGCGCTTCATGCCGAACGTCAGCTCTCGGCCCTGAGCGGTCCGCAGTACCTTGAGTGTCACCGGCGTGCCGACAGTGCCGCGCAGCTGGTGCACGACATCGGCCAGCGGCCGGTCGATCATGGGTTCGCCGTTGACGGCAAGGATCTGGTCGCCCGGCTGGAGGCCGGCCTTGGCCGACGGCGAACCATCCTGGACCGCACGGATCATGGTTCTCTTCTCTTCCGTGCGTTCCACGGTGATGCCGATTCCACCGCCGCCGTCGCGCTGGAAACGGTTGTCGCGCGCTTCGTCAGGGTCGGCGTAGCGGCTGTTGCGGTCGAGCTGCTTGGTCGTGGCCGCCATCGCCTGGCGAATGAGTGCCTGACGGTCGCTGTCCTGCAGGGTCGGCGACGATGCCATCGAGCCGGCAAAGAGTTCGGCCAGCATTCCCCCCCAGGCACGGCCATCGGAATTGTCGGCTGGCGTCGGCCTGGTCATCACTTCGCGGCCGTCGCGCTTCACCGAGAAGGCCACGTCCGTGGTTTCGAGGGACAGCGCCGCGTCCGCACCGGCGAAGCCGCGATAGGTCTCAGCCGACAACGCCCGGAAGTTGGGTTCGTACAAATGGCGGTCGCCAATCGCGCGGTAGGCCTGCAGGACGATTCGCTCGATATTGACATCAGCGGCGACCGCCGGGCTGAGCCCGGATTGTGCCTGCGGCGCCTCTGTCGAGGTTGCACAGGAGGCAACCAGCGCTCCGGCAAGTAAAATGGCTGCCGTTTGGGGCAGCGCAAGTCGGAAAAAAGAGATCAGCTGTCTACTCATAACCAACAATCTGTGAACCTAGCACAGGCTGTGGTCTGGCGGCCATTGCTCAAACCGAGCGGTCGGGCCCGCCGGCCGAGGAACTGGGTGCGGCAATCCGATGGGCCCACAGCAATGCAATAACCCCGCCCTTTATGTGGGGAAGCAGATACAGAGCCAGCAGAACCGACAAGGGTAGCCACAGAATGGCGTGAAACCACAGCGGTGGTTGGTCGCCGTAACGCTCCATCACCAGCACCAGCGGCACGATGATGTGACCGACCGCGAAGATGGTGAAGTAGGCCGGTGCATCGTCGGCGCGGTACGGCTCAAGTGCCTGGCTACACACGGGGCAGCGGCTGTTCATCTTCAGGAAGCTGCGGAATAGCGCACCTTCGCCACAGCGCGGGCACCGGCCGCGCCAGCCGCGCAGCAGAGCCGTCCAGAAATCGACCGGGGCGTATTCGTCACTCATAGGCGAAGAATGCGCGCTCGGCTCACTTCCGTCGGCGTGACCGTTTGTCCCGAGGGGCGCCGCGATGCGCGACCGGACGCCGCGGCGGGCCACGCCCGGAATCCGCGCGGCCGCGCGGAATGGCGTGGCGTTCGACGCGCTCGACGACGTCGACGATTTCGAACAACAATCCGGCGGTGGCCGCGTCGGCCTCGACCAGTTTCAGCTTGACCCGGTCGCCAAGCCCGAAGGTTTCGCCCGTGCGCTCGCCGATCAGGAGCTGGCGGCCCTCGTCATGGCGAAAGAATTCCTGGCCCAGTGAGCGGATGGGAATCAGCCCGTCGGCCCCCGTACCATCGAGCGCGGCGAACAGACCGAAGCGCGTGACGCTGGTGATGCGGCCGGTGAAGGTTGCGCCGACATGTTCGGCCATGAACGCCACGACATAGCGGTCCATCGCGCCGCGCTCGGCGGCGACCGCGCGGCGCTCGCACATCGACAGATGCTCGCCGAACTCGACGAAGCGACCGCGGTCGGACTCGCTGAGGCCGCCATCGCCCAGCCCGTAGGCCGCAATCAGGGCGCGGTGGACGATCAGATCAGGGTAGCGCCGAATCGGCGAGGTGAAGTGGGCATAGCGCGCGAGCGCCAGCCCGAAGTGGCCGAGATTGTCGGGGCTGTAGACGGCCTGGCTCTGGCTGCGCAGCACCGTCTGGCTGACCAATTGGGAAACCGGCTTGCCGGCGACCTCGTGCAGAACGCGGTTGAGGTCGGCTGGCCGCAGCCGCTGCCCGGTCGGCACCTTGATGCCGAGCGTGCCGAGAAATTCGCGCAGCGCCTCGAGCTTGGCGAGGTCGGGCTGGTCGTGGACGCGGTAGAGGCAGGCGGCATGACGCTGCTCAAGCGCCTGGGCCGCGGCGACATTGGCCAGGACCATGAACTCTTCGATCAGCTTGTGACTGTCGAGCCGCTCGCGCACGCCGATCTCGGCGATCCGGCCGTCGTCGCCCAACGAGACCTGGCGTTCCGGAAGGTCGAGATCGAGCGCGCCGCGCGCCTCGCGCGCCGCCAGAAGGGTCCGGTAGGCGCCGTAGAGCGGCCGCACGACGTCGTCCATCAGAGGGGCGATCTCTTCGTCAGGTGCGCCGTCCATGGCTCGCTGGATACGGGTATAGGTTAGGCGAGCGGCAGAGCGCATCATGGCGCGGTGGAAGCGATGGCGTTTGAGATGTCCCTGGTCGTCGATCCACATCTCGGCCGCCAGCACCGGGCGGTCTTCGCGCGGTACGAGTGAGCACCAATGGTTGGACAGCGCCTCGGGCAGCATCGGCACAACGCGGTCGGGGAAGTAGACCGAGGTGCCGCGGAGATAGGCGGCGCGATCGAGCGGTTTGTCATGGCGCACGTACCAGGCGACATCGGCGATGGCGACCACGAGATGCCAGCCGCCGGGATGATCCGGGTCGGGCTCGGCGAACACCGCGTCGTCGAAATCGCGCGCATCCTCGCCATCGATGGTGACCAGCGGAGTCCGTCGCAGATCGAGACGGTTGCCGAGGGGAGCCGCCTTGGCGCGTTCCGCTTCCTCGATTGCGGCCGGAGGAAACTCGACGGGAATGTCATTGGTGGCGATCGAGATCAGGCTGACGGTGCGCGGATCGCTCATCGGCCCGATGCGCTCCAGCACCCGTGCCCGGCGCGCCAGGCTGCCGCCGGTTTCCTCGATCCAGACGATGTCGCCCGGCAGCGCGCCGTTCTTGTCGTCAGGCCGCACGTCGAAGCTCTGCCGCATCTTGCGGTCGGTCGGCGTCACCAGTCCGAGACCGTTGCGGCCGGCCGCTTCTTCATAAAGGCCGAGGATTTTCTTCGGGCCGCTGCCCAGCCGGCGAATTATGCGCGCATCGTATGCGTTCTTGCCGCGGCGTTTGAGGCTCGCCAGCACGCGGTCGCCGACGGCGGGGGCCGGGCCGCTGCGGGGCGCCGAATGTGAATCGATCTCGATGTGGGGCGCCGGTCCGTCCTTGTCGGTGTCATGACGGCGCGGCACCGCGATCAGGTGGCCGTCGTTGTCGACCCGGACGATCTCGAGAACGGTGATGTCGGTCAGTGCCTCGGGGTGGCGGAATGTCTTGGCGCGGTCGGGGGTGATCTCGCCAGCGTCGCGCAGGTCGCGCAGCAGTTCCTTCAGTTCGATGCGCTGGTCGCCCTTCAAGCCGTAGGCGCGCGCGATCTCGCGCTTGCCGACCGGCGTGGCGCTGTCGCGGATGAAGGCCAGCAGTTCGTCGCGGGTGGGGACTGTGCCCTTAGCCATCGGTCCCGGTACGGGGCGGGGGCTCGACCTTTGCCTTGCGCTTGGGCGCCGCCTTTTTCTTGGCAGCGGCCTTGGGTGTCGGAGCGGCGCCGTCGCCTGCGCCGTTTGCTGCTTTGGCCTTGGTCTTGGCTTTGGCCTTCGGCTTGGCCTTGGGCGCGGCGGCCTTCTTGGCGCGCGCGGGCTTCTTACCACCGCCCTTGGCGGCGCGTTCGGCCAGCAGTGACACCGCGTGGTCGAGCGTGAGTTCGTCCGGCTTGATGTCGTTCGGCACCGTTGCGTTGATGCCGCCGTGCTTCACATAATGACCGTAGCGGCCATCGTAGAGTTCGATAGGAGCCTCGTCGGCAGGATGATTGCCCACGATGCGCAGCGGCTTGACGGCGGCGCGGCCGCGACCGGGCGTCCTGGCCTCGGCTAGCAGCGTCACGGCGCGATTCATGCCGATATCGAGCACGCTCTCGTCGGCGGGGATCGATTTGTATTTTGGCCCGTGCTTCACATAGGGGCCGAAACGACCGACGCCAGCCAGAATGATCTCGTTGTCTTCGGGATGCGGTCCGAGTTCGCGTGGCAGCGCCAGCAGTGCCAGCGCCTTGTCGAGCGTCACGTCATCGGGAACCATGTCCTTGAGCAGCGATTGCCGCTTGGGCTTTTCCTTGCCTTCCGGCTCGCCCAGCTGGACGTAGAGTCCATAGGGGCCCTTGCGCAGTGTAACCTGCTTGCCGGTCACCGGATCGATGCCCAGGATCTTCGGCCCGTCGAGATTGACACCGGATATGGCATCCGCTTCGGCATCGACGATGCCGAGCTTGCGCGTGAAGCGGCACTCGGGATAGTTCGAGCAGCCGATGAAGGCGCCGAACTTGCCGAGCTTCAGGCCGAGGCGGCCACCGGCGCAGGACGGGCAGTCTCGCGGGTTCTTGCCGTCCTTGCCCTCGGGGAAGAAGTGGGGGCCGAGCTCCGAGTCGATCTTGTCGAGCACTTCGCGGACGCGCAGTTCCTTGGTCTCGCCGACAGCGGCGGAGAATGCCTTCCAGAATTCGCGCAGCACCTGCCGCCAGTCGATCTTGCCGCCCGAGATGTCGTCGAGCTCCTCCTCGAGGTGGGCCGTGAAGTCGTACTCGACGTAGCGGGGGAAATAGGTCTGCAGAAAAGCTGTGACGATCCGGCCGCGATCCTCGGGCACGAAGCGCTTGCGGTCGATCTGCACGTAGTTGCGCCGTTGCAGGACCTCGATGATGCTGGCGTAGGTCGAGGGTCGGCCGATGCCGAGTTCTTCCAGCTTCTTGACCAGGCTGGCCTCGGAATAGCGCGGCGGCGGCTCGGTGAAATGCTGTTCCGGCAAGACGTCGCGGCGTTCCAGGGCCTCGTTCTCCAGGACGTCCGGCAGAATGGAATTGCCGTCCTCGTCCTCGCTCTTTTCGTCCTGGCCTTCGTCGTAAAGGGTGAGAAAGCCATTGAACTTGATGACGGAGCCCGTGGCGCGCAGCCGCGCGGTCTTGTCGCCGCTGGCGATTTCGACCGTCACCTGGTCGAGCACGGCGCTCTCCATCTGGCTCGCGACGGTGCGCTTCCAGATCAACTCGTAGAGGCCGAGCTGGTCCTTGTCGAGATAGGCGGCGACGTCCTGTGGCGTGCGGAACAAGTCGGTCGGCCGGATTGCCTCGTGTGCTTCCTGGGCGTTTTTGGCCTTCGACGTATAGATGCGCGGGCTCGCCGGCACGTAGCTCTGACCGTACTTGGTCTCGATCAGCCGGCGCGTCTGGCCGATCGCTTCGGGGGCAAGCTGCACGCCGTCAGTTCGCATGTAGGTGATGAGGCCGACCGTCTCGCCGCCGATGTCGACACCTTCATAGAGGCGCTGGGCAATGCGCATCGCCGTTGCGGCGCCGACACCGAGCTTCCGGGAAGCTTCCTGCTGCAGGGTCGAGGTAATGAAGGGCGGCGGCGGGTTGCGGCGGACCTGGCGGCGGTCGATCGACGCCACCGCGAAGGCCCGGCGCTCGATCTCGCGCTTGGCGGCCTCGGCACGCTCCTCGGTGTCGAGGTCGAACTTCTCAAGCTTGCGGCCGTCGAGATGGGTGAGGCGGGCTTTGAGTGCGGCCTTCTTGGCGGTGCCGAAGACGGTATCGACCGTCCAGTATTCACGGGTCTTGAAGACCTCGATCTCGGCCTCGCGTTCGCAGATCAGGCGCAGCGCCACCGACTGGACGCGGCCGGCCGAGCGGCTGCCCGGCAGCTTCCGCCACAGCACCGGCGAGAGGGTGAATCCAACCAGATAGTCGAGTGCCCGGCGCGCGAGGTAGGCGTCGATCAGTGGTTGGTCGAGGTCGCGGGGATTGGCAACCGCGTCCAGCACCGATTGCTTGGTGATGGAGTTGAAGGTGACTCTTTTGACGTCAACGCCGTCGAGCGCCTTCTTGCGTCCGAGGATGTCGCGGACATGCCACGAGATCGCCTCGCCCTCGCGATCCGGATCGGTGGCGAGATAGAGCTTGCCACCCTTGGTAATCGCCTTGGCGATCGCATCGATTCGCTTCTGTGACTGGGGGTCGATCTCCCAGTCCATGGCGAAATCCTCGTCCGGTCGGACCGAGCCGTCCTTGGACGGCAGATCGCGGACATGGCCGTAGGAGGCCAGCACGGTGAAACCGGGGCCGAGGTATTTTCCAATGGTCTTAGCCTTGGCCGGGGACTCGACGACCAGCACGTCCATCGACGACACCGCTCCAGTAAACGTGAAAGACCGGAGCTAAATCACTGATTTACATCAGAGATACGCGGTTACCCCGGTGCCTCTCCAGGCGGCCATCCAGCTCAAGAGCCAGTAGAACCTCCGCCACGGCGGCGGCGGACACTTGGCACCGGCGCACAAGTTCGTCAACCGCGGTGGGCACCGCCCCCAAGGCTTCAAGGACCCGGGCCGTCTCTAGATCTGGTGCAGTTTTCTTTTTTGTTTCAATGCATTGGCTCAGGATTGCCGGACGATCCAAGACACTCAGAATATCGTTGGCGTCCCGCACCAATATGGCCCCATCACGTATAAGGTTATTCGACCCGGCATATCGCGGGTCCATGGGCGAGCCGGGAACGACGAAGACTTCACGCCCTTGCTCGGCGGCGCGTTGGGCGGTGATCTGCGAGCCCGACCGGGCGGCGGCTTCGATCACGATCACCCCGGCCGACAGCCCGCTCACGATGCGGTTCCGGCGCGGGAAGGCACGGGCGAGCGGCGGCACGCCGACCGGCGCCTCGCTCAACAACAGACCGTGGGCGGCAATGCCGCGGTGCAGCGCTGCATTCTGGGGAGGGTAGATCTGGTCGATACCCCCTGCAAGCACAGCCACGGTACCGGTACCAAGCGCGGCTTCGTGCGCAGCCGTGTCGATGCCGCGCGCCAGGCCGGAAACGATGACGAAGCCAGCATTCCCGAGAACGGCCGCCAGCTGCGTGGCAAAGCGCCGGCCCGCTACAGAGGCTTCGCGTGCGCCGACAAGAGCCAGGGTCGGCCGGGCGAGCAGGCTTATATCGCCGATTGCCGATAGAATCGGCGGCGCATCCGGCAGCGCGGCCAGTGCGGCGGGATAGGCGATATCCCCGATCACCAGAAAATGGCCGCCGACGCCGGAAAGACGTTTTTCTTCATGATCGATGTTGGCGTCGGAGCAGGTGGCGAGTCGGGTGCAGGCAGCCTGCGCCGAACCAAAATGCGCGATTGCTTCGTGAAAGGCGACCGGTCCAATTCGGGTGCTGCGTGCCAGTCGCAGCCGGGCCCGGCGTTCTGCCGGAGCGAGTTCCAGCGTGTGTGAGCCATCGAACATCGCATAACTGTAAACGATAATATATTTAAGATAAAACAACCTTAGGTAGAAATCACGCGGCAGTGTTGCGACGGCACCATAACGCGCCTGCGGCGCCCAGCAGTGCCAGCGCGGCACCGAGCGGCCCAAAGCCTTCGAAGCCACCCGATCCGATCATCGCCGCGCCGAGGCCCGCCGCGCCGATCCAGCCAATGCTGGCCGATGTGCCGTTCAGGCCGAGCACTGTGCCGCGCACCGCCTCGGGCACCGCGGCCAGCGCCGCCATGAAAGATGGCCGGCCAAGGGCGTTCAACAGGACATAGATGAATCCCAATGCCACCGAGACGGCCGGCCCAGGATGCCACATGAACAGGAACAGGGCTGCAATGCCAGATAGCGCCATGGCGACAGAAAATGTCACCAACCGGTCTCGCAGGCGGTCGGCAAGCTGGCCGCCCAGAATTGTGCCGGCGACATTGCCCAGCGCAAACACCGCGAGCGGAAGCGCGATCTCGGCCAGCGACATGCCATAGGTTGCCTGTAGGAAAGTCGCGAAATAGACAGCCGCCAGGCCATAGCAAATTCTCTCGGCGATTCCGGTCACAAGCAATCCGAGCACACGTGGCGACAGCGCCGACCGCATCGATGGCCGTGCCGCCGGTCGTGTGTGGCCGGCCGAACCGCGTCCGACTGTCGCGAACAGGCAGATGCAGGCGACGAGTGCCAAGCCGGCGACACAGACCAGCCATCCACGCCAACCGATCAGCGAGCCCACTCCGGCGGCGAGCGGGACCCCGATCACAAGCGTGAGCGATTGGCCGCTCATCACCCAACCGAGTGCGCGGCCGCGCTGGTTGTCCTCAACACGGCCGGAGACCTCGGCAAACACCACGCCGGTGAAGGCGCCCGCGCAACCGCCGCCAATCGCTGCCCAGACCGCAACCCAGAAGAACGATCCGGCCCAGGCCTGGACGATCAGGGAGAGCGCCAGCGCGAACGGGGCGGCGACCAGGACTGGCCGGCGGCCAATCCGGTCGGAAAGCCAGCCGCCCAGCGCCGAGGTGATACCCCAGGCCGTTGCCGTCAGGGACACCAGGTTGGCGACCAGCGGCATGCTGACATCGAGGTCGCCCGACATTTCCAGCAGGAAGGGTGCGCGCGTCGTGCCGCTGGACGTGGCAGCGAAGGAACCAAGGCAGGCGGCGCCGATCAGCGCCCAGGGCATGGCGCGCGAAGCTACCGCCATCGCGGATAGCCGGCGGTGTCGGGACTCTGATCAACGAAACGAATATGCACCGGCAAGCCTTAGGGGAATCCTGCAAACGTGGCGGGAGACTATCGCAAGGCATGGCAGGGCATAGCGCAAAGCGCTGCCGCACCATACGATGCGGAACGCGCTAGCTCGTTGTCTTCTCGCCGTCCTTGTTTGCCGTGCGCTGACCGATTCTGGGTTCGGTGCCTTTTATCAGGCGGGCAATGTTTTCATGGTGGCGCACCCATACCAGCGGTACCAAAAGAGCGAGGAGAGTGGCTGCTCGTGGATCGGTCAATAGCCACGCGGCAGGTGCTGCAATCACCACGCTGAGCAACGAAGCCAGGGAGGAATAGCGGAAGATTGCGGCGCACAGCAGCCACGCGGCACAGGCGATCGCACCCACTGGCCACGACAGCCCCCACATCACGCCGAGCGTCGTGGCCATGCCTTTGCCGCCCTTGAAGGACAACCACACCGGGAACATGTGGCCGAGCACGGCGCCCGCTGCCGCCCCAACTGCGGCGAGCTGGCCGACCTGGTCGGCGACCAGCACGGCCGCCACACCCTTCATGGCATCGAGCAGCAGGGTCGCCGCAGCCAATCCCTTGTGGCCGGTGCGCAGCACGTTAGTCGCACCGATATTGCCCGACCCGATATTGCGGATATCCCCGAGGCCGGCGGCTCGAGTCAACAGCAATCCAAACGGGATCGACCCCAGCAGGTACCCCAGCAGAAGCGGTCCGAGGACGAGGATCAGGGTCGAGAGCATCCGGCCGGCTTATGGTTTCAGCAGTCGGCAGTTGGTCGAGTCGATGTAGGCGGTCGTCGGAGGGCCGATTAGCTCTGTGCTGATCTGCTCGCCCGGCTGGATCGTGACTGGCCCGAAATAGACATCCTCGATCGGGCGGCCGGCGTTCATGAACGTACATTGTGCCTGCGTCTCGACCGGTGCCGTCGTGTTCGACGTCAACGTGATCGAGACCTGCCAGTAGCGTGACTCGCCGTAGGTCAGGTTCGATGCGCCGATCACCACCAGTGGCTGTGGTGTCGAGGAGTAGGGAATGGGCCGCGGGCCGGTGTGACGGACTGCTGGCCGCGGCTTGGGTTGCACGACCTCGGGGGGGCGAACTTGGGTGGCCGAGCGCGGATCGAATGCCGCGTTGGGGTCTTGCGGCTGCGCCGACGGCCCTCCCAGTGTTGCGACTCCACCACCCGGAACGCCAAGCGGCTGTGGCGTGAGCGGCGCGGTGTTGATCGCCGGGCCGCTTGACGGCGCCGGCGCGCCGCCGGCCTGTATTGGCGTCGGCGTGGGAGCGGCCGCCGCTGCCGGCTGCGCCGGAGCACCGGCCTGGACGCCGCCGACCTGGGTCTGCAGCCGGTCGTAGCAGGACAGCCGCGCCTGGGTGTCGGATATTTCGGCACAAATCTGGATGTGGCGCGTGAGTGCGTCGAGCAGATCATCGCGCGTCGCCCCACGCGACTGCGCGTGTCCGGTGCCGGCAAGCGCAATCGTAGCGACGGCGAGAATTACTGACTGTCGAAGCATCATCGATTGTCCTGACCGGTGATTGTTGCGCGACAATACCAGACGAAGTGGCGATTTGGTGGCGGTAATTAGGCGGCCTCGGCGGTCGCCATGAAACCATCGTCACTGTAAATCGTTCGGCCGCCAACGATGGTCGCCATCACGCGGCCTTGGACGGGACGTTCATCGAACGGCGTGTTCTTGGTCTTGCTCCATAGATCTGTGCGGTCGATTTTCCAGGCAAAATCGGCATCGAATACGACAAGGTCAGCTGGCGCTCCCTTGGCGAGTCGCCCGCCTGGAAGGCCGAACAGGGCGGCGGGTGTACTCGACAGGCGCTGAAACAGGCGCGGCAGCGTGAGGTAGCCGTTGTGTACCAGTTCGAGCGAAATCGGCAGCAATGTCTCGAGGCCGACGCCGCCGGGCAGCGCCTGGGCGAACGGCACGCGTTTGCTGTCCTGATCCTGCGGCCGGTGGTCGGAAACGATGGCGTCGATGACGCCGTCCTTCAGTCCTTCGACGACCGCCAGCCGGTCTTTTTCGGCGCGCAGCGGCGGCACCAGTTTGCCGAAGGTCCGGTAATCGCCGACCGCGAGATCGTTCAGCGCGAAATAGGGTGCTGCAGTGTCGCAGGTGATCTTGAGCCCCCGCGCCTTGGCCGCAGCGATGGCGACCACAGACTCGGCGGTCGATATCTTGGCCAGATGTAGGCGCCCGCCGGTCATCTCGGCGAGGCGAATGTCGCGCTCGACCATCATCACCTCGGCGAGCGGCGGGTTGCCGGAGAGTCCGAGACGCGTCGCCATTTCGCCACTCGTCATGTGGCCACCCGACAGGGTCGGCTCCTGCGGCAAGTGGACGATCAGCGCGTTGAACGCCTTGGCGTAATACAACGCGCGGCGCATGACCTGGGCGTTGCCGATGGAATGGTCGGCGTCGGTGAAGGCGACGGCACCGGCCTCGGCCAGCAGGCCGATCTCGGCCAACTCCTTGCCCTCGAGGCCCACGGTGAGCGCCCCATAGGCATACATATTCACCAGCTTGATCAGCCTGGCGCGGCGCGCCACGAACTCGATTAGCGAGGCATCGTCAAATGGCGGTTCGTTGTCCGGCAGCAGGACCAGAGAGGTGATGCCGCCAACCGCCGCGGCCGATCCGGCGCTCTCCAGCGTCTCCTTGTGTTCCTCGCCCGGCTCGCCGGTATGAACGCGGGTGTCGACCAGGCCGGGCGCCAGAAAGAGGCCGCGGCAATCGACCGACTGGATGCCGTAGGGGGCACCCGAAGCGAACAGGCTGGGACCGTAGTCGGCGATCTTTCCGTCGCTGATCAGCACCGCGCCGGGATATTCGCTGTCGCCCGTCGGGTCGACGATGCGGGCATTGATATAGGCCGTCGATCCGGTGTGCGGCGGGGCCGCCTTGTGGATCCTGCCGCTCACGCCACGGCTCCGACCAGGGCATTGCGCCGGCCGCCGATCAGTGCCTCCAGGCAGGCCATGCGCACCGCCACGCCCATCTCGACCTGTTCGTGGATGACGCTGCGATCGAGGTCATCGGCGACCTCCGAGTCGATCTCGACACCGCGGTTCATCGGCCCGGGGTGCATGATCAACGCGTCGGGCTTGGCAAACTTGAGCTTGGCGTGGTCGAGCCCGAAGAAGTGGAAATATTCGCTGATCGAGGGCACGAACGAGCCCTGCATGCGTTCGGTCTGCAGCCGCAGCATCATGACGATGTCGACGTCCTTCAGTCCGGTTTTCATGCTGTAGTGGACTTCCACGCCCATCTTCTCGATGTCGGTCGGCATCAGGGTCGGCGGACCGATTACACGCACGCGCGCGCCCATGATCTGCAGCAGATGGATGTTCGACCGCGCCACCCGGCTGTGCATGATGTCGCCGCAGATCGCCACCAGCAGACCCTGCAGGCCGCCGCGTCGTCGTCGGATGGTGAGAGCGTCCAGCAGGGCTTGGGTCGGATGCTCGTGTTGTCCGTCGCCGCCGTTGATGACGGCGCAGTTGACCTTCTGGGCGAGCAGGTTCACCGCACCCGACTCGCCATGGCGCACGACGATGGCATCGGGCCGCATGGCGTTAAGCGTCATTGCCGTGTCGAGCAGCGTCTCGCCCTTGCGCACGGAAGAGGTGGCGACATCCATGTTGATGACGTCGGCGCCCAGCCGGCGGGCCGCGACCTCGAAGCTGGTCCGGGTGCGTGTCGAGTTCTCGAAGAACAGGTTGATGACGGTGCGGCCACCGAGCAGGTCACGCCGCTTATCGATCGATCTGTTCTGGTCGATGTAATTTTCGGATAGGTCGAGCAATCCCGAAATGGTCTCGGGAGTGAGTCCTTCGATGCCGAGGAGGTGGGGCAACCTCGGCAGGCCCATGCGTTTCTTTGTCACTAAAGCGCGACGTTAAGCACGCAGGTGCCGGCCCCGCAAGGTGGTGCTTTGGTGGATAACCGCTACGCGCCCGGGCGCGGCCCGGTGTAACGGGCTCGCGGGCGAATCAAGGCTCCATGCGCTGCCTGCTCGAGCGCGTGGGCAATCCAGCCGACCGTGCGACCGAGTAGGAACAAGGCGAGAGCGGAGTCCCTGGGTAGGGCGAGCACACGCTCGACCGTCACCGTGGAGAAATCGACATTTGGCTTGCGGCCGATCAGGCGCTCGACGGTCGTCGCGAGGTGCATTGCGAAGGCAAGCTCAAAGGAGTCCGGGACCGTCTCGCGCAGGAGCGCGAACAAGGTCGCGGCGCGGACATCGCCATCGGGATACAGCTGGTGCCCGAAGCCCGGGATGTAGATGTGGGCGCGCAGCAGCCGCACCAGGTCGGCGTCGAGATCCGATGTGTCCTTGAGTTCTTCAAACAGCGCCGAGACGCGCCGGGTAAGCCCGCCGTGGCGCGGACCGTTAAGCGCGGCAAGCCCGGCCAGGGTGGCGCCGTAGAGATTGGCGCCGGTCGATGCCACGACCCGTGCGGCAAAGGCCGAGGCGTTGAATTCGTGATCGGCGAGGAGGACAAGGGCGGCGCGCAGAACATGGGCGCGGTCCGGCGGAACATTCCAGGCCGTCGCAAGCTGCTCGTGGACGGGGCGCGCGGAAGGTGGCTGTGCCGTGACGGCGGCCGTCAGCAGACGCAAAACCCGCACACCGGTCTCAAGCATCGGCGCGCGATCCTCGACCCAGCTCGAGTGGTCCAGCGCCGCTGCTGCCGGCAGCAGGATGAGGCAGCGGTCGACCGGCGACAGTGCCGCCGCTGCCAGCCAGGCCCGCCGGAGCGCCGTGGTCATGGGCGTCAGGTTGTCGGCGGCGAACGGTGTCGCGTCGCAGTTCCAAAGAAGCTGGGCGATTTCCTCCAGCGAAGCGCTGCGAGCAAGGCGGGCGGCATCAGAGCCACGGTAATAGAGCTTGTTGTCCTCGATCAGGGTGAGGGCCGACTCCAGCACCGGCGTGCCGAAGTCGAGGGCATGGGTGGCAATCGACTCGGCCTTGCGGCCGACGTCGCGCCGGCGTTTCAGGCGCGTGACGTCGTCGGTGCGATAGCGGCGTTCGCGGCGGCCGTCGATGGCCTCCGACCGCACCAGGCCACGGCTCACATAGGCGTAGAGCGTGGCCGCCGAAACGCCCAGCCGCCGTGCCGCTTCCCCGGAACTTATCCAATCAATCGCCATGACTTTATATTGATCAATATAATCAAGATTGACAATATGTTTGTGCGGCTCGATTTTTGCCCTTCAAGTTGGAGGGGATGTGATGCTGCAGACGCGGGTGAACAGCGGGCTCGATGGCGTGATCGTCGCCGACTCGGTGATGAGCGAGGTCGATGGCGAGGCCGGCCGGCTCATCGTGCGCGGCCGCTCGATCGAGGAACTGGCGGCCACGACCGGCTTTGAAGGTGTCGCAGCGTTGCTCTGGGAGGAATTCGCCCCGCCCGGCCAGGGCGGTGGCGACGAGGGTGCCGTCCGCGAAGGGCTTGCCTCGGCGCGGGTCCGGGCCTTTGCTGAAGTGCCGAAATTGTTCGCTGCCACCAAGGGCCTGACGCCGGTCGAAGGGTTGCGTGTTGGCCTTGGTATGCTGGCCGACACCGAACTAATGCCGCATCACTATCTTGTCTGCGGCGCGCTGCCGGTTTTCCTCGCGGCGCTTCTGCGGGCTTCGGAAGGCAAGTCGGCTCTGGCGCCGGACCCCATGTTGACGACAGCGCAGGACCTGCTGCGCATGATTCGCGGCAGGCGCGCGGACGACGTGTTCGAACACGCGCTCGATACCTATCTCGCGACCATTGCCGATCATGGTTTCAATGCATCGACCTTCACGGCGCGCGTCGTTGCATCGACGCACGCCGGCCTGATCTCGTCGGTCCTGGCGGGGCTTTGCGCCCTCAAAGGTCCGCTCCATGGTGGCGCGCCCGGTCCCGTCCTCGACATGTTCGACGAGATCGGTTCGCTCAATTGCGCCGGAGCATGGTTTGACGATGCATTTTCCAAAGGCACGACCCTGATGGGTTTCGGCCATCGCATCTACAAGGTGCGCGACCCGCGTGCCGATGTGCTCAAGAACATCGTCGCGACTTTGCCGCAAACAGCGGGGCGACTGGCGTTCGCTGTCGAGGTCGAGAAGACAGCCATCGCCGCGCTGCGCCGGCACAAGCCGGGGCGGCGGCTCGACACCAACGTGGAATATTACACAGCGCTTCTGCTGGAGGCCCTCGAGGTGCCGCGCAGCGCCTTTACCGCCTTGTTGGCGGTTGGCCGGGCGGCAGGCTGGTGTGCCCATGTCTTCGAGCAGAAGAAGGGCGGCCGCATTATCCGGCCGCAATCAAACTACATTGGAACTCGGCCCGAGGCGTAGCGATCAGCCCGGCGACAGATCACGGTGCGCGACTGGCCACGATGTTGACGTCGATCGTGACTTCGTCGGCTACCTGGCCGGTTCCGGCCCACTCGTTCTGGCCCACGCCGTAGTCGAGGCGCTTTAGGGTAAGCCGGCCGCGGGCTACGCCACGCAGCGCGCCGGGTTGTGCAGGGTCGGGGGCAATTGCCAGGGCGAAAGGCAGGACGGTGTCGCGCGTGACGTCGCGGATCGTCAGCTTGCCGCGCGCCTCGTAGCGCTCTCCGCCGAGCGCGGAAATGGTGGTCGCAACGAAGCGCGCCTCGGGGAATTTCCGGACATCGAGGAAATTACCGCCTTTCAGGAGGGAATCGACGTCCCGGCTGTCGGTCGTCACCGACGGGGTTTGAATGCGGATATCAATTCGTGCTGCGGTGAGTGCTGCGGGATCGAGCACGATGTCGCCACTCCAGTTCGCGAAGCGCCCGTTCACGAACGCGCCGACCTGGGTTGCCGAGAAGGCAAGCGAACTGGATCGAAGATCGATCGTCCATGAATCCTGCGGCGCGGCCAGCGCCGGTGGAACGAGAGCCGATGTGGCGAGCGACAGGACGAGAAAGGCGAGAAAGCGGCGCATCATCTTGCTCCGAAAGGCCACATGCGGCGGAAAATGCCGTCGCTGTGCAGGACATCGTGGCGCACGACGGCGGCGATGTGCAGCGCCACGACGACGATCAGCAGTCGCGACAGCAGGTAATGCAGGGTCCGCAGCGCTTCGAACAGATCAGGGTTGCGCGGTACCAGGTCGGGCAGGGGCAGCACGCCGAACCAGTAGACGCTGACGCCAGCGGCCGAGCTCATCATCCAGCCGCTTGCCGGCATGGCCACGATCAGGACCAGCAGCGCCCAGTGTGCGACCGGAGCCAATGCGCGTTCCCATCGGGCGATCGTACCGGGCAGCGGCGGTGGCGGGCGACGCCATCGCCATAGCAGGCGCAGGACGGTCAGCACCAGGACGACAAGGCCGATCCACTTGTGCCAAGCATAGATTTGGAGCTTCAGCAGGCCGATGGGCAGGCCCGTCATCCACAGGCCGACCCCCAGCAAGCCGAAGACCGCCAGGGCCGTGAGCCAATGCAGCGACTTGGCGACGGCATGGTAGGTCGGTACCGGCACGCCTCGGCCTCAGCGCCAGGCGTCGGCGTCGATGGTGATCTCCACGTTGTCGCCCACGATGTCGACGAACTTGGTCATGCCGAACTCGGAGCGCTTGATCGTGCCCTTGGCGTGGAAGCCGGCGTATCGCGATCCGGCCGCTGCATTGGGCCGCCGGTCGGTTACCGAGACCTCGAGCGTCATCGGCCGGGTGATGCCGCGCAGTGTAATGTCGCCGTCCACCCGAAGTGTCGTCTCGCCAGTGCGTTCAACCCGGGTCGAGCGGAAAGCCATCTCGGGAAACTTCTCGACATGGAAGAAGTCAGACTCCTTCAGCATTGCAGTCTGCTGGTTGTCCAGCATTTGAACGCTGTCCGTGTTGATGATCACCTCGACCTTGCTCTTAGAGATGTCCTCGTCAACGACATGTACAGTGCCTTGCCATTCGCCGAACCCTCCGGTGGTGCGGAAGATCCTGGAATCGCCGATCGCAAAGTCGATCGTCCCTCGGCTGCCGTTGATCTTGAGGCGCTCGGCAGCGTGTGCCGCGCCGCAGGACAGGGCCCCCGCCGCCACGATTGAAAGCAGCGCTCTGCGTGCGATCTCAGTGAGCATGGGTGACACGCTGTTCATGGGTTTCGAAGAAGCGCCGACCCGAGCCACGCTGGTTCTCGTAGATCGAGCCCTGATGGTCGGCCGCGGGCAGGGGCATGCGAACCGGTGCGGTCCGGACGCGGGGCTCGACGTTGGGTTCGCCCAGCACCATGCGGCTGTTGAATTCTTCGAAGTCGGCCACTCCCATCAGCGGCCAGGCGTCTGCCGCGGTGTATTCATGCAGCAGAAGGCGACGCGGGCGGTTCGAGGTGTTTAGCGCCGAGCCATGTACCAGACGGGCATGGTGGATGGTCATCGAGCCCGCCGGACCGGTCAGGGGTACGGCCTTTTCGAAGTCGAGGTCGCAGGCCTGGGGATCCATGGCGCCGCAGAAGCGGCCGTCGGCGTGATGACTGTAGGTGGGCCCAAGATGCGTGCCGGGCAGCACCAATAAGGGGCCGTTCCCGAGATCGCAATCGTCGAGATAGATGCCGGTGGCGAGAACGTCGTCGTTGGTATGAGGATAGAAAGCCCAATCCTGGTGCCATTCCACCGGCGAGCCGAAGCCCGCCGACTTCATGTTGAGCTTGCCGCCGTAGTGGCGGATCGCAGGCCCGATCAATCGAGTGAGTATGGACGTGATCCTGGGCTCACGTACGAGGTCGTGGAAGAACGGGTATCGCTTGAATATCGCCGGCTTCAACCGCCGCACCCGAGGCAATGCGGCGCTGTGACTCGGCTCGAGGTCATAGAGCTCGTCGTTGGTGGCCACGCCCCGGGCCTCCGCGACGATATGGTCGGTCAGCGAGCGCAGCTCGGCCAGCCGGTCACCGTCGATCAGGCGCGGGATCACCAGATAGCCGTCGCGGCGGTAGGATTCGACCTGGGTGTCGGTAAGCATGTGAAACAATAGCACGATCGGCCCGGATGGCGGATACTCACGCCATGGTGATCCGTGCCCTTTTTCCGACACTAATTTCCCAGGAGTCCCTGGTCTCTGCGGGATGGCGCGACTTCAACCAGAGCCTCGCCGACGAATGCCGCTCGCTTGTGGCCTCCGACGCCGCAGGCCGTCGCTGGTCGGCGCGGAATTACCTCGGAGGCTATACGTCATACGGCTCGCTCGACCGCCTGCACCTCGTGTCGTCGCTGTTCGATCGTCTGCGCCGTCGCATCGATCCGCGTGTGAAGGCGTTCGCCCGCGATCTGCACTACGATCTTGGCGGACGGGCGCTGTCCATGACCGACTGCTGGGCCAACGTCATGCCGGCCGGCGTGGTGCATTCGATGCACCTCCATCCGACATCGTTCGTCAGCGGCACCTATTATGTCGCCGTGCCGCGGGGCGCTGGCGCACTCAAGTTCGAGGATCCCCGGCTGCCACACCACATGGCGGCGCCGCCGAGGCGATCCGACGCGCCTCAGAGGTTCAGATCCTTCGTCAGTGTGCCGGCCAGGGCGTGCGACCTGTTGCTGTTCGAGAGCTGGCTGAGGCACGAAGTGCCGCCCGCGCGCTTTTCCGGCGAACGCATCTCGATTAGCTTCAACTATGCCTTGACCGAAAAACACCGTCGCTGAGGAGAGTCGCATGCGCATTCTGTTCGTCTGCCTGTCACTTGTCGCGGCGACGGGTATCGCGCGCGCCGACCAGGAACTGCCGATCTTTGACGCCCATATGCACTACAGCCACGACGCCTGGACGGTGGTGCCGCCCAAGGATGTCGTGGAGATACTGAAGAAGGCAGGTGTGAAACGCGCAATGGTGTCAAGCTCGAACAACGAGGGCACCAAGATGCTGCAGGACGCCGCGCCCGGGGTGATCGTGCCCGAGTTGCGGCCGTACCGGTCGCGTGGCGAGCTGTCGACCTGGGCGAAGGATCCGACGGTCCTGCCGTTCCTCGAGGATTTGCTGGCCAAGCGCAAATACGTCGCCATCGGCGAATTCCACATCTATGGGGCCGACGCGGACCTCCCCAACATGCGGGGCGTCGTTCAACTTGCGAAGAAGTATGGCCTGTTCCTGCATTCGCATTCGGACGCCGACGCAGTCATGCGTCATTTCCAGCAGGATCCGAACGCCAGGGTGCTGTGGGCCCATTCCGGCTTCGAACGGCCGGAAAAAGTGCGCGAGATGCTGCGCAAGTATCCGGCGCTCTATTGCGATCTGGCGTTTCTTACGGCCCACGCGTCCAATGGCAAGGTGGCGCCGGCCTGGCGGGAGGCATTTCTGGAGTTTCCTGACCGCTTTGTGGTCGGCACCGACACATTTACGCCGGAGCGCTGGCACTATGTAGTCGAGCATGCGCGCTGGTCGCGACAGTGGCTCGCCGACCTGCCGCCCGATGTGGCGCGCAAGATTGCCTATGAGAACGGGGAGCGGCTGTTTGGCGGGGCGCAATGAAAATCCTGGCGGCGTTGTTTCCAATCCTTCTCGCGACCACCGCTAGGGCGAACTGTCCGCTCGACCTGGGTCACGGAACCGGCTGGGTGATCTATTCGAGTCACTATCTGGTCGCCTTTCGCCCCGAGCCTATGCGGATCGAGGTCGGCCAACCGTTTTCCCTGCTGCTCAACGTCTGTACCAAGTCGAACAGTCCGGCAGAGCTGGTGGCGGTCGATGCCCAGATGCCGGACCACAGGCATGGCATGAACTACCGGCCCAGCATCGTGGCCGGAACCGACGGGCGGTATCGCGCTGAGGGCCTGGTCTTTCACATGCCCGGGCGCTGGGAACTCTCCATCGACGTGCGTGCTGGCGAGGAAACCGAACGCCTGTCGCACGACATCATTCTCAAGTGAAAGCCGTTCTGCTGCTGGCGGCATTGCTGGTGGCATTCGTGTCGCCTGTTGTGGCCCAGCGCCTGCTCGACTGGTCGGATGACGAAGTCCGAGCCATCGGCCGGCATGGTCCATGGCCGCCGTCGCCAGCACGCGACCCGTCGAACCGGATTTCCGGCGACCCTGCGGGAATCGCGCTTGGTGAGCACCTCTTTAACGATGGGCGGTTGTCGTCGAGTGGGAGTATGAGTTGTGCAACCTGCCACCAGGCGGGCCGCGACTGGAGTGATGGCCGGGCGAGGGGGATGGGCGCAGTCCAACTCGACCGCCGGACTCCATCGCTATGGAACGTCGGTTACGCGCACTGGTTTGGATGGGACGGGGCGGGCGACTCGCTCTGGGCCCAGAGCATTCGACCGATCCTCGACCCGCAGGAGATGGCCGGCGGCGCCGAGCTTGTCGGCCGCCTGTTGCGCGGCGACAAGGAATTGGCCTGCGGTTACGAGAGAGCCTTCGGCGCCAAGCCGGGTACCGACGATCAGCAGCTTCTGGTCGACGCGGCGAAGGCGTTGGCTGCCTTCCAGGCGACCCTGGTCAGCCCACGAACCCCGTTCGATGAATTCCGCGACGCGCTGGTGGCCGGCGATCGTGTGGCCGCGTCGCGCTATCCACTCGCCGAGCAACGCGGCCTGAAGGTTTTTTCCGGCAGCGCGAACTGCGAGAGCTGCCATTACGGCCCGCGCTTCACCAACGGTGAGTTCGGCGATGTCGGCATTGCCTTCTTCGTGCGGCCCGGCGAGGTCGATTCCGGACGGTTCGGCGGACTGGTCAGGCTTCTCGACAGCCCGTTCAACCTTCTCGGGAGCTACAACGACGACGCGTCGGGCGCGAGTGCGCAACGCACGCGCCACGTCCGGCCCCAGCATAGCAACTTCGGTGAGTTCCGGGTCCCCGGCCTCCGGCAGGTCGCGCGCTCCGGCGCCTACATGCATGACGGCAGTCTTGCTACCCTGGACGCGGTCGTGCGCCACTATTCCGAAGTGAATCCCGATCGTCTGCACAGCGACGGTACACCACTGGTACGGCCGCTTGGGCTCTCGCCGCAGCAGGGAGCGGATCTCGTGGCCTTCCTGCGCTCGCTCAGTGTCGAGCCGCCGCCGCGGTCTCCACTGTCGCCGCTTTGTCGCTAGCGCAGGCGCGCCAGCGCACTTTCCAGGATCCACGCCGCCGCGGCGGCATCGACCCGTTCGGCGCGCTTGGCGCGGCTCATGTCATAGTCGTCGATCATGCCACGCGTCACGGCTGCCGTGCTGAGCCGCTCGTCCTGGAAAACGATGGGAAGGGTCGCGAGCTCCGGCGGCGCGTGCGCGGCGATATTGGCCGCGAACTGGCGAATCGACTGGCAGCGCGGACCTTCAGTGCCGTCCATGTTGAGTGGCAGCCCGACGGCCAGCGCCTTGACCTCGTACTTCTTCACCAAACCGGCAATGGCTGCGAGATCGGCCGCCAGTTTGGTGCGCTTGAGGGTCGTGATCGGAGTGGCGAGCATCCGCAAGGCATCGGACGTCGCAATGCCGATGGTCTTGCTGCCGACATCGAGCGCCATCATGCGGCTGCCGTGGCGCATTCCGTCGCCGGCCAGCAGGGTCTTCAATCCGGGAAATTCCACGATCGGCACTAGCCGGGCTCCTTCGCCCGCCGCGTGTCGAGCCAGGCAAAGGCATCGCTTGCGATCTGCTCCCAGCCGGGTTGTCCCGGCACCCAATGACCCTGGCCGGGATATTCGCGGTAGTCCGAGACATGCGCGAACTGACGTGCGGCGCGGCGGACAACGCCAGGTGGGGTGAGCTTGTCCTTCTCCGCCGCAACGAAGAGCAGCGGCACGGCCAGGCAACTGGGGTCGACGGCCGCCGTCCTGGCGCGATCGAGCCAGGGCAATGCGATTTCGAACAGCGCGCGGCCGGATTCGTGCACGAACGAAGCGTGCAGTTCGGCGCCTTCGCGGGGGCTGGCAGTGTTGAAGGTGTGTGCCAGAGCCTCGGTGAGGGTCGCGCGATGGGGCTTTCGCCACCATCCCCAGGTGGTCTGGATGCGTGCGAAGGCCAGCAGGTTGGAGGGGCGTAGTGCGATCACGCTGGCTGGCGGGGCCGGCGTAAGCAGTACGCCGGCGCTCGCCAGACCGCGAGCACAGAGCAGGAGCGCGATCAGCCCGCCCATTGAGTGGCCTACGACGACGGGCTTTTCGGGCAGCGCGCGCAGTTGGGCATCGAGATCGGCAACATAGTCTCCGAGGCTTGTCGTTCCCAGCTCCGGAGGCGGCTCAAGGGGAGGTGCATCGTGGTGGCGCAGCGCGGGCGCCATTGTTTGCCAGCCGCGGCCCTCGGCGAACGCGCGCCAATTCCGCCACACGTCCGGCGTACCCCACATACCGTGAATGAAGACTGCCAACCCGGCCATCGTCGAGGTTATAAGATGGATGCCGGTCCGGGTCGACCGGGCCGTGCCAGGAGTAAGTTCGTCAAGTGAGCGACACTACCTATTCCCTGTTGGCGATCGCGATGGTGTTGATGGTCGTCAGCGTGCTGGTGCCGTTGGCTGAGAGGTTTCGCCTGCCGCACACGGTGCTGCTGGCTATTGCCGGCATGGGCCTGGGGTTTCTCGGTTCCTGGATCGTCGCGGACGGTCTCAAGTTCGGGCTGTTTGGCGATGCCTTCATAGGCCTCGCCAAGCTCGAAGTCGGCACGGACGTGTTCCTGCCGCTGTTCCTGCCGCCTCTGCTGTTCACGGCCGGCCTGACGATCGACGTGCGCCGATTGATGGACGAAATTTCGGCGGTGCTGCTGCTGGCGATCGTGGCGGTGCTGGTATGCATTGGAGCCGTTGCGGGTGTCGTGCACCTTGCGACCGGTATGGACATCATTGTCTGCCTGCTACTCGGAGCGGTCGTATCGACGACCGATCCGGCGGCGGTGATTGGCATATTCCGCGACGTCGGAGCGCCCAAGCGCCTTTCGATCCTGGCGGAAGGCGAATCGCTATTGAACGATGCGGTCGCCATTGCCGCCTTTGGCCTGTTCATGGGCATACTGGTTTCGCAGGCGATGCCCAATCCGATAAGTGGGACCGTTTCCGCGGACCCGATGGGCGCGGTCGCGGTGTTTCTTCGGGAGTTCTTTGGTGGCCTGCTGCTGGGTTTCGCTCTGGCGCGGGCGACGATGCTGATCCTGCCGCGTCTGGGTGGATCGGACGCGGCGATCGCTTCGGTAACGGTCAGTCTGACCTACTTCAGCTTCCTGATCGCGGATCACTATCTTCATGTTTCCGGAGTGGTATCGGTAGTGATGGCGGCACTCACCGTGGCGGCCTATGGCCCGACCCATCTTCACCCCCGGCAATGGACGGCCTTGCGCCAGATCTGGGCTCAGCTCGAATTCTGGGCCAGCTGCCTGATCTTCGTGCTGGCGTCGATGCTGGCGGCCCAGGTGTTGCTGCGCGTGAGCTGGCTCTACCTCTGGGGCATCCTTGCCGTCGCCCTCGGCGCGTTCGGTGCCCGCGCTTTGGTCGTGTTCGGCATGCTTCCGATGCTCGAAGCGACCCGTTTGGTGCAGCCCGTCAACGTTCGCTACAAAGCCATTCTCGTGTGGGGCGGGCTGCGTGGCGCGGTGACAATCGTTCTGGCCATGGTGGCGGCGGGCGACCAGCGGCTGCCGGAGTCCGTGCGCGACTTCATTGCGATTTCGGCCGTGCTGTTCGTATTGCTCACCCTGTTCGTCAACGCAACAACGCTCGGGCTGGTGATGCGCCTGCTCGGACTCGACAAGCTCAGTCGGCTGGAGGTCGCCCTGCGGGACCGGGTACTGGCGCTGTCGCGCGTCAACGTCGCGCGTCACCTCCAGCAGATCATGCGATTGCACAATGAGCGGGTCGAGGGCATCAGCGCCGATCCGGCCTCAGCCGGGGAGGGCGAGTATGTGGCGGCGGCCAATGAACTGGCCCTCGACCTCAATGAACGCCTCACCATTGGCCTGGTGACGCTGTCGACGCGGGAAAAGGAGCTCTACCTCGATCAGTTCGAGCAGCAGATCCTGTCGCGCCGCATGGTGGCGGTACTGGCGGCACGAGCCGACCGTCTCATCGACGCCGTTCGCGATCACGGCGTGGCGGGCTACGAGAAATGGGAAGAGGACATATCGCGACCGAATCTCGGTTTTCGCCTGGCATTGTGGCTGCATCGACGCCTCGACATCGGCCGGCTGCTCACGGACCGATTGGCTGACAGGTTCGAAATCCTGCTGGTGTCGCAGAGCGTGCTGGGGGAACTGGCGGCGTTCAACATCAGCTCGATCGCCGATCTTCTCGGCGCCGATGCCGAGACCCGCCTCGCGGCCGTGATCGGAAACCGCCAGACGGCGGTCGATAGCGCCTTGAAGGCCCTGTCGCTGCAGTATCCCGGCTATGCCGAGTCTGTTCACGCACGCCAACTTGAACGCGCCGGCGTCCGCTTCGAGGCGATGGAATATTCGCGGCGGCTGCGCGAGGGCATTATCAATCGCGAAGTATACGACGATCTGCGCCACGGACTCAGCTCGCGCCGCAACGAGCTCGCGCGACGGCCGCCGCTGGATCTCGGACTGAAGCTGGCGGAAATGATTGCCCGCGTGCCGATCTTCGCGTCGCTCGACCGTGCGGCCGTGACGGCGGTCGGCAGGCGTCTGCGCGCGCTCGTGGCTCTCCCGGGGGAAAAGATCATCAAGGTCGGTGGACCTCCCGACGCCATGTACTTCATCGCCGCGGGCAGCGTCACGGTTGGGGTATCAGGGAATCCAATCCTGCTGAAGGAGGGGGATTTTTTCGGAGAGATTGGACTGCTGAGCTCAAACCCACGCAATGCCGATGTCGTGGCCAACGGTTATTGCCATCTGCTTGTGCTTTGGCGGAAGGACTTCCGCGCTTTGCTGGAACATCGCCCCGAGGTTCGCAGCGAAATCGAGGCGGTGGCCGCAAGGCGGTCCGCCGAGACGCAGGGCGAGAGCAAGGCTGCCTCCTAGGTCGCGCCTCGGGCTCGGTTGCTAGAATAGTGCAAAACGGCTACCAACCGCGCCGAATAAGGGTTTTGGAGAGATCGGAATGGCACTCGACAAGGAGACGGTCGCACGCATCGCGCGGCTGGCCCGTCTGAATGTTCCGGAGGACGAGCTTGCACCGCTGGCCGGCGAGCTGTCGGGAATCTTCGCCTGGATCGAGCAGCTGAACGAGGTCGACACGGCCAGCATCGAGCCGCTGTCGAGCGTCTCGGCGGTGACCCTGCCGTTGCGCGCCGACAAGGTGACCGATGGAGGTATTGCGGCCAAGGTTCTGGCCAACGCGCCGGGCGGCGCCGTCTTTGTCGACCCGTCCGACAAGAACGCCGGCGGCTTCTTCACCGTGCCGAAAGTGGTGGAGTAGACGATGGCCGTTCTCACCGATCTTACGATCGCCCAGCTCGGCGCCGCACTGGCAAGCAAAGAAGCCAGCGCCGCAGAGGTGGTGGATGCGCACCTCGGGAAGATCGAGGAGCACCGTGCGCTCAACGCCTTCATCACGGAGACGCCCGAGAAGGCGCGCGCGATGGCCGGCGCCTCGGACGCGCGCCGCGGCAGAGGCGAGGCAGGCCTGCTCGACGGCATTCCGCTCGCCATAAAGGATCTGTTCTGCACCGAAGGCGTCCAGACCACGGCGGCGTCGCATATCCTCGAAGGCTTCGTGCCGCAGTACGAGAGCACGGTCACCGCCAATCTCTGGAAGGCCGGCGCGGTGATGGTCGGCAAGACCAATCTCGACGAATTCGCCATGGGCTCGTCGAACATGACGAGCCATTTCGGTGGCGTCGAGAACCCGTGGAAGCGCAGGGGCGACAACCGCAAGCTGGTGCCCGGCGGTTCGTCGGGTGGCTCGGCGGCGGCCGTTGCCTCCTACATGGTGCCGGGCAGCACCGGCACCGACACCGGCGGCTCGATCCGCCAGCCGGCGTCGTTCTGCGGTATCGTCGGGCTGAAGCCGACCTACGGCCGCTGCTCGCGCTGGGGCGTCGTGGCCTTCGCCAGTTCCCTTGACCAGCCAGGACCGTTTGCCCGCACTGTCGAGGATACGGCACTTCTCCTGCAGGCGATGGCCGGACACGACCCGAAGGATTCGACTTCGGCACCACTTGCCGTACCCGACTTCGTGGCGGCGGCGCGCAACCCCGACATCAAGGGCCTCAGGATCGGCATCCCGACCGAGTACCGGATTGACGGCACCGCGCCGGAGATCGTGGCGCTGTGGTCGCAGGGCATCGACATGATGAAGTCCGCGGGCGCCGTGCCGGTCGAGGTTTCGCTGCCGCATACCAAGTACGCGCTGCCTGCCTATTACATCGTGGCACCGGCGGAATGTTCGTCGAACCTGGCGCGCTATGATGGCGTGCGCTTCGGATTGCGGGTGCCGGGCAAGGACCTGGCCGAGATGTATCAGAACACGCGCGGCGCCGGCTTCGGCAAGGAGGTGCGCCGGCGTATCCTGATCGGCACCTACGTGCTGTCGGCCGGCTATTACGATGCTTACTACAAGAAGGCGCAGCAGATCCGCGCCCTGATTGCCCGCGACTTCGCGCAGGCCTTCGAGAAGTGTGACGTCCTGCTGACGCCGACGGCACCCACCGCGGCCTTCGCGGCCGGCGAGAAGATGGACGACCCGGTGACCATGTATCTCAACGACATGTTCACCATCCCGGCCTCGATGGCGGGTCTGCCCGCCATCTCGGTGCCGGCAGGCCTCGACAGGGACGGCCTGCCGCTCGGACTGCAGTTCATCGGTCGCCCCTTCGACGAGGAGACGATGCTGCGCGCGGCTGCCGCGCTCGAGAAGTCCGTCGGATTTTCCGCGCGCGCCTCGGGCTACTAGCCTTGCAATGGCGGTGCACGTCTCGCAGACGCCAACGGGCGTGGACGACCTGGTGACGATGATTGAGGAGCGGGAGGCGACGGAAAGCCAGGCGTCGTCTGCCTCCGCTTTGAGGCGAGGCGGCCATCTCACCTCTTTCTCCGGCTGCAATCGAAGTAGCGTCCGTTGCTGATCCGGGTCGGATGTCTTCTCAGGCAGCCTGCGAGACAACTCGAGATTCTGGCTGCGGACAAACTCGCGTACGGCATCGATTGGCATGGCACGGCGCCGAGGCATCCGGGCCCGTTGCACCTGCAATAGTGCGCCCGGCTTCGGGCGCGGGTTGCTCCTGTTCAAACTAGAACACCATCACCAAACCGACCCCTGGTCAGGCTCTCTGCGGACTTGTTATCCACAGATAGTTCATGATATGTTCTCTTTGTTATTTGCTCTTTGCATCGTGAATCCGACTTCAGGCAGGCGGCCGCTTCGGGACGGCGCCTCGGCATGCCTTGCCCGGGACGCCGGGCGGGGCATGCCGGGGGCCGAGTCCGGCGGACGGGCGAGGTGCCGGCAAGGCGCTGACGGGGCAGCCGCGATGCGGCAATTCCCTGTGGTCGGGTGACGTTCGCCGATCGAGCCTGGGTTACATTGCGGGCAAATCGGGAGGAACGGTCATGCCGGAATTCGATTTGGTGGTGCGGGGCGGCAACGTGGCGGATGGCACCGGTTCCGCGATCAGGCAAGCCGACGTCGCGGTAGCTGATGGCAGGATCGCCGCCATCGGCAAGGTCGCCGGAAGCGGCGCGGAGGAGATCGACGCCCGGGGGCTGCTGGTCACACCGGGCTTCGTCGACATCCACACTCACTACGACGGCCAGGCGACCTGGGATTCGCACCTGCAGCCCTCGAGCTGGCACGGTGTCACCACGGCGGTGATGGGCAATTGCGGCGTCGGCTTCGCGCCGGTGAAGATCGAGGACCGCCAGCGCCTGATCGAACTGATGGAAGGCGTCGAGGACATTCCCGGCGCCGCCCTCGACGAAGGGCTGAGCTGGTCATGGGAATCGTTCGGCCAGTATCTCGATGCGCTGGCGGCCAGGCCGCGCGACATGGATCTCGGCGCACAACTGCCGCACGGCGCGTTGCGCGTGTTCGTCATGGGTGAGCGCGCCGCCCGCCTGGAAGAGGCGACGCCGGAGGAAGTGGCGCGGATGAGGACGCTCACCGCGGAGGCGATGCGTGACGGCGCGCTCGGCTTCTCGACCTCGCGGACCCTCAACCATAGAACGGTGAAGGGCGACCCGACCCCGTCGCTGCGCGCCTCCGAGGCGGAGTTGATGGGGATTGCCATGGGCATGAAGGACGCGGGCTCGGGGGTGATCGAGTTCATCTCCGACTTCAACACCCCCGATGCCAAAAGCGAATTCGCCATGATCGACCGGCTGCTTGCCGCGTCGGGCCGGCCGTTCTCGGTTTCGCTGGCCCAGAACCACGGCCGTCCCGACGGCTGGCGCCGCCTGCTCGGCATGGTCGAAGGGTTGGTCGCCAATGGCCATAGCGCCAAGGCCCAGGTGGCGCCGCGACCGATCGGTGTGTTGCAGGGTCTGCAGGCGAGTCGCATTCCGTTCTCGATGTGCCCGTCCTACAAGGCGATCCAGCACAAGACCGTGGCCGAGCGCCTCGCCATGCTACGTGACCCGGCATTCCGCGCCCGGATCCTCGCGGAGGCCCACCAGCCGCTGCGCTCGGAGATGGCAGCCCGCCTTACCGACTTCGACCGTATGTTCCCGCTGGGCGATCCGCCGGACTACGAGCCGGCCAAAGAGAATTCCTTTGGCGCCCGTGCGCGTCGCGAGAATCGCGACCCGCGCGAGGTGGTGTACGACTACCTGATCGAGGGCGAGGGCAAGAATTTCGTCTTTGCGCCCTTTGCCAACTATGCCGCCTACAATCTCGATTGCTGCAAGGAGATGATGCAGAGCCCGCACACTTTGATCGGGCTGGGCGACGGTGGCGCCCACGTCGGGCTGATCTCCGACGGTTCGTTCCCGACCTCTCTTTTGGCCCATTGGGGCCGTGATCGTGCGAGCGGCACGCTGGATGTGTCGTGGCTGGTCAAGCGCCATACCCTCGACAACGCCCGTGCCGTCGGTCTGGATGACCGTGGCAGGATTGCGCAGGGTCAGAAGGCCGACCTGAACGTCATCGACTTCGACCGGCTGCGCGTCGAAGCGCCGGTGATGAAATGGGACCTGCCGGCCGGCGGCAAACGCCTGCTGCAAAAAGCGCGAGGCTATCGTGCCACCATCGTCTCCGGTGCCGTCACCTATCGCGACGGCGAGGCGACGGGCGCACTGCCGGGGCGGCTGGTCAGGGGCCCTCAGGCTGGCTGATCGACGAGGTCTGTCAGCCTGCGCGACGCGAAGCCGGCTTCGACTTCGCCACAGGGCGGCCGGATTTGCCGTCAATCACCCTTGATGTTGTTGTCACTGATGACCTTGAACCAGCGGTCCTGCTCGCTTTTCTGGTAAGCGGCGAAGTCCTCGGGCGAGGTGGTCAGGATCTCCATGTTGAACTGTTCGATGAACTTCTGCGTTACGTCGGGCGACTGCACGGCCTTCTTGATCTCGGCATTCATACGGTCGATGAGCGGGCGCGGCACGCCGGCTGGTGCATACACACCCCACCACGAGTAGGAAGGGAAGCTCTTGACGCCCAGTTCCGCAAGCGTTGGCGTGTCGGGCAACGCCGGCGTGCGCTTGTCGCCGGTTACGGCGATCGCACGGATCTTGTTGGCGCGAATGTGCGGGCTGAAAGAGGTCAGGCTCGAAATGCCGATGTCGGTGACGCCGCTCAGCAGATCCTGTACCAGCGGCCCGCCGCCCTTGTAGGGAATCAGATTGAGGTCGATGCCGTTCTCTTTCTTTATGAGGTTGGCCAGCACCAGCGCCTGACTGCCGCCCAGCACGCCAAAGCTCACCTTGCCGGGCCGGGCCTTGGCATCCGCCACCACGTCGGCGAAGGTCTTGTAGGGCCGGTCGGGATGCGCCGCGATCGTCTGTGGCGTGCGGCCGATCAGCATGACGTTTGCGAGATCGGAGTCCTTGTACGGCAGATTTGGCGTGAAGGCCGGATTGAGGATGTGGCTGTCGAACGTGACCATCCAGGTCTGGCCGTCGGGTGCCGACTTGGCAGCAACATTGGCGCCAACGACACTGGCGCCACCTGGCTTATTGTCGACCACGACTTGCCAGCCGGTATTTTCGATCAACTTGGTCTGGATGATGCGCGCCACCGGATCGGTCGAGCCGCCCGGCGGGAAGGGGACAACGATCTTGATTGGACCCTTGGGCCAGTCGCCCGCAGTTTGAGCGCGGACGACGGTGGGGGCGCTCAGCGCGGCGGCGGCGCCCGCGAGCAACGATCGGCGTTTGAAAGTCACCATGAAAACCTTCCTGAACTCATGCCTTATTGGCGGCGGACCCGACGAGCTCGCCGGATGCGCAGGTTCTTACTTCAGCAGTTTGAACTTTGGAAAGCCCGATGTTCCGCTGCCCGATGTTGCGCGCAAGGCATGACGGGATGGTCCTGAACTCAGGCACTGCAGCTTGATGAAAGGTCTCCGGAGTCCCGGTGGCGGCGTCCAGAACGTTCTTTTTGCCAAGGGCGGCCAAATTCCGTATCTACCCGGCATGTCACTGATCAAAGGCGAAACCGGCGATTGGGAGATTGTCCTGGGGCTGGAAGTCCATGCCCAGGTCGTTTCCGATGCCAAGCTCTTTTCCGGCGCTCCGACGGTGTTCGGCGCCGAACCCAACACCCAGGTGTCGCTGGTCGACGCCGCCATGCCGGGCATGCTGCCGGTGATCAATGAGCGCTGCGTCGAGCAGGCGGTGCGTACCGGCCTCGGCCTCAACGCCCGGATCAACCTGCGCTCGGTGTTCGACCGCAAGAATTACTTCTATGCCGACCTGCCGGCGGGCTACCAGATCTCGCAGTACAAGGACCCGATCGTGGGCGAGGGTGCCGTCGAGATCGACCTGGCAGGCGGAGCGACCAGGACGATCGGGATTGAGCGCCTGCATCTTGAGCAGGATGCCGGCAAGAGCCTGCACGATCAGCACCCGAGCCAGACCTATGTCGACCTGAACAGGTCGGGCGTGGCGCTGATGGAGATCGTCAGCCGGCCCGACATGCGCAACGCCGACGAAGCCGCGGCGTATCTGACCAAGCTGCGTTCGATCGTGCGCTATCTCGGCACTTGCGACGGCAACATGGACGAAGGCTCGATGCGCTGCGACGTCAATGTTTCTGTGCGCAGGCCGGGCGACGAGCTGGGCACGCGTTGCGAGATCAAGAACGTGAATTCGATCCGCTTCGTGAAGCAGGCCATCGAGTATGAGGCGCGCCGCCAGGTCGAGATCATCGAGGGCGGCGGCAGGATCGTGCAGGAAACCCGGCTGTTCGATCCCGGCCGTGGCGAGACCCGCTCGATGCGCTCCAAGGAGGACGCCCACGACTACCGCTACTTTCCCGATCCGGATCTGCTGCCGCTGATATTCACTCAAGACTATGTCGACAGGATCCGCGCCACGTTGCCGGAACTGCCGGACGCGCGGAAGAACCGCTATATCAAGGAATATGGCCTCTCTCCTTACGATGCCGGCGTGCTGATCGCGGAAAAGGAGACTGCGGAGTTCTTCGAGGCCGTCGCCAAGGGGCGCGATGCCAAGCAGGCTGCCAACCTGGTGACAGGCGATTTCTTCGCCATGCTGAATCGACGCGGCGCGACTTTCGAGACATCGCCGATCAGCGCTGCCAATCTGGGAAAGCTTCTGGACCTGCAGGCAGATGGTACGATCTCCGGCCGTATCGCCAAGGATCTGTTCGTTGCCATGGAAGAGACAGGCAAGGATCCGGCCGTGCTGGTCGAGGAACGCGGCCTCAAGCAGGTCACCGATACCGGCGCCATCGAGGCTGCGATCAAGGCGGTGATCGACGCCAATCCCGGCCAGGTCACGGCCTACAAGGCCAAGCCCGCACTGATGGGCTGGTTCGTTGGTCAGGTCATGAAGTCGACCGGCGGCAAGGCCAACCCCAAGATCGTCAACGAACTGCTCAAGAAGGCGCTCGACGCCTGAGGATCAGGGATCGGCGTAGCGGACGAGCCGCGCCGACAACCCGTCATCCGACCAGAGGACGGCCGCGATCTGGCCGTCGGGGGTCCGCGCGATGTCGCTGATTGTTGCCGGCGCACTCTGCCAGCGTACCTTGCCGTCGACCGCCGCGCGCACGACGTAACAGGGCGGGCCATCGATCGTGTCGCAGACGACCGCCGCGAACCCGTTGCCGTCGGCGATCATGCGACGCGTCTGGCCGTAGTGCCATGGTGCGCGGCCGGTCACGTTGCCCAGTTCGTCGAGGCGCACGATCTCGGGCGGTCGCGCGGTGTCAAAACGCGACAGCGCCGATACCCAGCCTCCGGGCAGAAGGGCGAACGACGTGCCCTGGGTATTGAAAGGCGTGCGGTCCCGCAGGGTGCCGTCGGCCGCGAAGCGCGCGATGTACCACTGGCTGAGTGCCTGGACGCGCTCGATCTCCTGCACCGCAGCAGAGATGCTGCCTTCGGCCTTCAGCGCGAGCCCGTAGACGTCCTCCGGGTAGCCGGGGCCAGGCCCTGCCTGCCACAAACGCCGGCCCTCGGAATCGAACTTGCCGATCCACCAGTTGAACGGGCCGGGCCCGAAGCCGCCGCCGACCAGCAGTCCGCTGTCCGATGTCGGGAGGTAGAACTTGGTTTGGTAGTAGGAGGCCGGATTGCCGGGGACCGCCGGCGGCACCGGAGTCGAACGCCGCACGGCGCCGCCGGCCGTGAGGCGGTAGATCGACGTCACCGATCGCTCGCCCTGCGGCAATGCCATCGCCTGGTTGGAGCTGCTGAGGAAAATCGCAGTCTCGCCCGAGGGCATCGCGGCGACGCCGAGCGAAGAGGCGTTGAAGCCACGCGGCCCGATGCCGGCCTGCACCGGCAGCAGGGTGCGAAACTTCTGAGTGCCATCGCGATTGTAGGCCAGCAGCTCGATCCGGGCGCTACGTGCCGGGAGAATGCCGTCGGCTGAAGGCTGAAAACTCGACAGGACGATGTAGTGAGTGCCGTCGGCACCGATCGCCAGCCGGCCCGGCGGGCCGAAGCCCGAGAGCTGATGCTCCGGAGGCGGCGGCAGCGCGATGTCGAGGGCGGTGCGTGGCTGCGGCTGGGCCAAGGCTGGGCTGCAGAGCAGGACGAGGATGAGGCTGATCGGAAGACGCATGACGCGAATCATATGTGTTAGCGTGGTCAGATGAAAGCGGAGGAACGATGACGGCAAAAGTGTATGCCATGACCTGTGGCCGCCTCGTCGGCCGACTGAAGGATATGATCGAAGGCGAAGATGGACAGGTGGCGCTGCCGATCCCTTCTTACCTGATCGAACATCCGAAAGGCCGCGCCTTGTTCGATACCGGCATGCACCCGCAGTGCCGCACCGACGCCGCCGGCCGGATGGGCGAACGCGTGGCGCGCATCTTCGGCTTCGAACAGTATGGAGAGGCGGATGACGTGAAATCACGCCTCGAGGCCTTTGACCGTGACCCGGGCAAGGTCGACTATGTCGTGAATTCACACCTTCACTTCGATCATGCTGGCGGCAATGAGCTGGTGCCCAACGCCACGATAGTCGTGCAGCGGCGCGAATGGCAGGCGGCGCAGGATCCCGAGACCGCGGCCAAGGTTGGCCTTTTCAAGGCCGATTTCGACCACGGCCATCCGGTGAGGCAGATCGAGGGTGAGTACGATCTGTTCGGCGACGGCAGCGTGGTGTGTCTGCCGACCTATGGCCACACGCCGGGCCATCAATCTCTGAAGGTCCGGACCGAGCGTGGAGAGATCGTGCTGACCGGCGACGCCTGCTACTTCTGCCGCAGCCTGCGCGAACGCCGGCTGCCGCGCTTTGTCTACGACCGGGAGCAGATGCTGACTTCACTCGATCGCCTGGCCGCGCTGGAGAAGGGTGGTGCGAAGCTGTTCTTCGGCCACGATCCCGAATTCTGGAAGGATGTTCCCCAGGCGCCGGTTCCTGCCTTTTAGGCGCGGGCTTCTATGTTTGCGGCATGAATTCGATCATCAGGCCGCCGGTCTGTTCGGGAGCGATCAGCACGCGATCGCCTTCGGTCAGCGCGAAAGACACGTTGTTGGCACGCAGCAGTGCCTGCAGCGGGCGGGAACGTTCGATCGCGATGGCGGCGCCCACAATGACCGGCAGCTCGGTCGGCGCCATGACCTCCAGCGCCTTGTATTCGAGCTGATAGGCGAGCGACGACCAGATCAGCAGTTCGACCGAGCCCGCCTTGACCATCATGCAACCTTCGAAGATCTCCTCGGTCTGGCCGCCCCAGGCGGTCTTCAGTGCCTTCGCAGCCTCTCTGGGATTATCTGCAACCGCATGGATCGCCATCAGGCCGAGCGCGCCATTGGGATGGACGATCCATTCCGGCTCCATGAAGGCATCGGGAGTTTCGTGCTTTACCGGAAACCACCGCAGCGGACCACCGCTCTCACCGACGACAACGCCGGCATCGACCTCGAAGCCATCCTCGGTTTCCCAAGCGTGCGTGCGCTCCTCGCCTTCGAGTTCCTCCACATTCATCGCCAGTGCGAAGTGCGTGGCGTCGCCGCCGAGCAGTTCGATATAGTTGGGGACGTCGTCGCGGTCGGGCTGGAAACAGATGCAGCGTGGCTCCACGCCTTCGGGCGTGAGATTGAAGCCCAGTTGCAGCAGCCTGGCGGCCGCGGCGTCAGGATCGGTATGGGTCACCGAGAGATGATCGATATCGCGCGCCGAAATTTTCATACCCGGTCATACAGGCTTAGCGGTCTCACGCTCAAGTGCGATGCGGTCGCGCAGGGGGCATGCTAGGTCCGCGCTGTTCACCGTCACGTTGGAGCAAGAATATGTCGAAGATGACACTTTACGGCATTTGGCTGAGCGGTCCGACCTACAAGGCCGGCCTCGCGATGTCCTTGATGGGGCAGGCTTTCGCCTACAAGCATGTCGATCTGCGGGCCGGCGCCCACAAGCAGCCCGAGTTTCTCGCGGTCAACCGCTATGGCCAGGTGCCGGCGCTGGTGGATGGTGATCTCAAGCTCTGTCAGTCCGGGTCGATCCTGCTCTATCTCGCCGACAAGTTTGGCAAGATGGGAGGCAAGACTACTGAAGAGAAGGCGCGGGTACGCGAATGGCTGTTCTGGGAGTTCGACCGCCTGGCGCCGAACGTCTATCGCCCGCGCGCCATCAAGCGCGGCTTCGTGAAGGCCGACGACAATGTCCTGCAGCTTTACACCGGGCTGGCAAACGATGCGTTGAAGGTGCTGGACGCTTCGCTCGCCAGTTCGCATTTCCTGGTCGGCAATGAGGCGACGATCGCCGATGTCGCCGTCTATGGCGATGTTGCCTATGCCGAGGAAGGCGCCATCGATCTGGCCCCCTACGCGAACGTCAAGGCCTGGATGGGGCGGGTCGAGAAGCTGCCCGGCTTCAAGAAGTATGCCGACCTGCTGCCGCAACAGGACGCAGCGTAGCTACAGGGACATGCCACGCGGCCGGTGCCTTCGTCGGGGTGCCGGCCGCTCCGTCATGCCTATCCCGAGGGCGCCTGCTCGACCTCGGTCCAACTCGCCTCGACAGTGGCGCGATCGAGGTCGCGGGTGATGAACACCAGCTTCGACTGGCGGGTGGCGTCGGGCCAGCGTGCCAACAGGGTTGGTGGATGAAAGGTGTGGTGAACGCCATGAATCACCAGCGGCTGGTTTTCGCCCACGATATCCAGGACACCCTTTACGCGTAGCAATCTGTCACCCCACGTCGCGCGCACAGCCATCAGCCAGCGGTTGAAGCGTTCCCATTCCAGCGGTTCCTCGAAGGTCAGGCAGAAGGAACCGATATGTGCATCGTGACGCGAACGATCCAGATGCGTGTGGTTGTGATGATGGTGACGATCATGGGCTTCGGCATTCAGCCACTCCCTCACGCGCTCGGTCTTGCCAGTCGGATCGAATGGGCCGGCGTCAAACAACAGTGCCGGGTCGATATCTCCCTGGACGACCTCATAGAGCGCCGCGCCCGGGTTGAGGATCTCCAGGCGGG
>CALFRN010000100.1 GCA_937919085.1 uncultured Reyranella sp. | reverse complement strand
AAAACTGGCAGAATTTTGCGCCGCCATTTGGCTGGTTTTTCCACCGCCGTTGACATCCGAGCCTTTCCTGGAGGACATTTCCGGTGCTCGTCCTAGCCCAGAGCGTCGCCGGTGTCACGTGGCGCCTGCGTCGGCCGGCCATTGCTGGACCCGTCGCCGATGGCGGGCATTCCTGTCATGATTTTTCGCGAAGGATTCACGGTTCGTGTGTCCATCGGCGGCAATCGGTGATTGCGAGCAACCGAGGGATGAGGCAAACTGTTCGCCATGCCGCGCACGCTCATGAGGCGTGTTGACGCGCATGTCAGTGGGGCGTGTTGACGTGCATGGCCAGACGGCCAGCCGAGACCGTGGGGGTTGAAGAAAGAATGAACGGAACCGTGCCCGAAGATCGGGACCGTCAGAGGTACTCGCCCGGCGGTTCGCGCTGGGGGTGCCGCATGATCGCCGGCGCGATACTTGGCGTGGGATTGGCGGTCGCCGCCGCGTCTCCCGCCGCCGCGTTGGCCGTGGGTGACAAGGTCACCGGCCAGTTCGCCTTCGGCGCCAAGCAGATTCCGCTGCCCACCGGCACATGGACCGTTGCCGGCGTCGGCACCCAGCCGTTCCGCAACGCCGATATCGGCGCCTTCGGCACGATCCAAAGCGCGATTCTGTTTCTTGTGCGCGACAACACCGTCCAGGCGGTGCTGGAAGTGAATGGCAACACGATCCCCGTGAACAATGGCTGGGGCCGCACCCGCGCCTGCACGGAAGACAGCCAGGCGCTGCTGTTGATCACCCGCTACAAGACCGGGTGGGAAACCTCGTGCCAGTTCGTGCGCGCCACCCGCTTCGACGCCGACACCGCCGGCCCCGGCGCCTGGGAACAGGCCCGCGCCCAGGCCAGGCAGGGCAAGCTGACCCTGCCGAAGGTGTGGCTCACCGCTGGCTTCCGCGTCAGTGACCGCCAGGACATCCTCGACGCGCGGTTCCACCTGAACCCGACCGAGCTTCTGGGACCCGACGCCGGCCGCCTGGTCGATCCGGCCGACTGGGCGCCCGCCGCGATCAAGAACGACCCCCTGCGCCGGGGCGCCACCCAGGCCGTCGCCGCCTGGGCCACCGGCTTCGATGCCTGGGTCCAGCGCGGGCTGCGCAACCAGATCACCGACGCCCCCGGCCCGCTGCCGCGCGTCGCCGGATCGGTCTCGGCGTTCGAGGACGCGAAGCTCGCCGATCTGCGCCGCCTGTATGGCGAAGGCCGGATCAGCAAGGAAACCTACGAAGCGCAGGCCGAGATCGCCCGCAAGGAAGCGCCCGAGTACAAGCCCACCACGGCCCTGCTGTCGAACGCGGTGCAGAAGAACATCTCCTTCCGCTCTTTCGGTACCTTCGTGGATTACGGCATCGCCTATGTCGTGACCGCCAGCAACTATGTCTCCTGGGGTATCGCGCTGACGCTGAACGCCACGGACTCGGTCTGGTTCGTGCTGAGCGACCAGTATTGGGACAATTACTACGCCAAGCTGAACACCCATGACTCGGAGCGTGTGATCGACTTCGTCTATGTCGGTGACAACGGCAATGGCACCGGGAAGGAGCCGAAGGCATGACCATCCGGTCCTTCTTCCCCAGGATGTTCCTGACCCTGGCGGCCTTGCTCGCCGTCTCGGTCCTGGCACCCGCCTTCGCGCAGGGGCCGCTCCGGATCGGCAGCACGGTTGAACGTACGCTGCGGATCGACGGCAAGCGCCTGACCCTGCCGATCGGCGCCTGGACCGTCGCCGCCGATGGCGCCAGCGAATGGAACGATACCAGCCTGGGTGCCTATGGCTACCTGCGCACGGTCATCCTGTTCCGCGTGGTCGAGGGCAAGCTCGACACCGTGCTCGAGGTGAACGCCAACGTCCTGCCGACCCTGGACGGTTGGGGCATGACCGCCGCCTGCGCGCGCAAGGACCTGGTGCTGGCGGTGATCCGCTATCGCGCCGGCTGGGACGGGTCCTGCTATTTCGTGACCCATACACTGATGGCGCGCGACACCACGCCGATGTGGCGGCGCGCCCGTGACTTCGCGGCGCAGAACCGCCTGGTGGTGCCGCGGATGATGCTGACCGCCGGATTCCGCTCGGCCAACCGCACCGACGTGCTGGATGTCCGCTATCACTTCGCCGGCGAAACCCGTGGCATCGGTGTCGAGGCCGCCGATCGCTGGAAGGACTCCGCGTGGATGGCGTACCGGCTGGACCAGGACAAGCCACGCGGCGCCTTCGCCAGCGCCGTCAGTGACTGGGCCGTCGGCTACAGCGGCGTCGTCGATGCCGGCCTGAAGAACCGCGTCCTGACGGAAGACCCCGTCGCCATGCCGGAAGCCGCCAAGGCCAACGCCGTCGTCGATGTCGTCTCCCGCCGACTGGCGGAACTGGAACTGCTGCGCCAGGGGGGCGCCATCACCCAGCAGGAGTTCGACGTCCAGGCCCGCTCGCTCAAGGAACATGGCCTCGGGGCGAGCAGCAACGCGCCCGACCTCTCGACCGTCACTGCGGTCAAGGCGCTGTCGTACCGCATCATCGTGTCGATCTCGCACATCTTCGTCGACTACTACTGGACGGGGAGCTACGTGGCGACCGGCGCGCTGGAAGTCCTGCAGATCACCATCAACAGCGCCAAGTTCTACCTGCACGAGCTGGGCTGGGCGAAATACAAGGGCCTTCCGCGCACCGACGCGGCGCGTGTCATCGACTTCAAGTATATCGGCGTCGACATTTGACGGCGTCCCTATCTCTCCAGGAGTGTTGCCCATGAAGTGCCGATCCCTCGCGGTTGCCATGGTTGTCGCGGCCGGCGTGACCGTCTCTCCGGTCCTGTCCACCCCGGCCGCGGCGCAGCAGATGAACATGTCGAACGCCGTCGCGGCGGGACTGCCGATCGCCCTTTGGGCCATCACCGGCGGTGTCCTTGGCGCGGTGGTGTGGCCGATGGTCTCCACCGGCGCCTTCGTCGCGGCCCCGATCAACAGCGTCGGTGCCCTGATGAACCCCGGCGCGGCCGTCGGCACCGTCATTGGTGGCGTCGGCTACTACATGACGCGGTGAGCATGCGCCGGATCTCCCCCGCGACCGCCCTGGCGGTTGCCGCCGCCCTGTCGATCGCGCCCATCGTGGCGCGGCCGGCCCGGGCGCAGGTCAGCGCCCCCGACCCCGAGCCCATCCTCTCCCACGTCCTGCCCGTCGCGGCCGGGGCGCTGGTTGGGGCCGCGGTCACGTTCTTCATCCTGCCGCTGATCGTGCCGGGGATGGCGTCGGGTGTGCAGACCGTGGGCCCCGCGGTGGCAACCCCCCTCACGGGTGCGATCGGCGCGACGGTGGGCGGCGTTATCGGCTACACGATGTTCCAATAAGGAACCCCCTTGCCTCCCTCCCTCTCCGAAGTCTTCCGCGCCTTCTTCAAGCTCGGCCTGCTGTCATTCGGCGGGCCGATCGCGCATCTGGGCTATTTCCGGGACGAACTCGTCGTCCGCCGGAAATGGCTGGATGAGGCCGGGTATGTCGATCTGGTCGCGCTGTGCCAGTTCATGCCGGGGCCGGCGTCCAGCCAG
>CALFRN010000099.1 GCA_937919085.1 uncultured Reyranella sp. | reverse complement strand
GTTCTTGCGCTATGCCATGTCCTTTCTCAGCCATCTCGACCGAGGGGGACGCATCGACGATCGCATCACCGGAGAGGTCGTGGGCGACCGTTCAGGTGCGCCGTTCGATTTTGAACGGTTCGCGGGCGGTCCGCTGTTTCGGATGCGCAGCACGATGCGGTTCGAGCACATGTTCATCGGTCACACGGTGTGCCCTGGATTCTCCGGGATCGCCGACAATTGTGCGTGGTGGTCGAGAACCTCCTTCCACGTTCCTGGCTATGATGGCCTGCACGAAGAACCGAACTACGAAAATACTCCGGTCGATCTTGCATCCTATCCGTATGCGTCAATCTCCGTAGCGGCGCTGGAGCGGGCGTCACTGGCGGGCCGCAGCGCGCCCATTGCACTGGTCTATCGCAATCCGCTTACACAGGCTGCATCCTACCGCCGCTATTGTATCGGGCACGCGAACCCGGCCTACAATACCTTCAACGGCCGGCCCCTCGCCGACGTGCCCTTTGGCGAGTATCTGTTTGGCGGCGCATTGTCGTCCTACGCCAAACAATTCATTTCCTTCCAGGCCATGGCCGCCCGGCACCCCGGCCTGGTACGACTTTTCCCATACGAGCGCTTGGTGGCGCGTCCGATCGAAGTTGTTTCCGAACTTCTGGACCATCTCTCCGGAACGCCTCGCGGCGATCAGTCGATCCTGCATCATGCCGTGCGCCTTGCGCGACGCGCGCATCTGAAAGCCGTCGAGGCAGAACTAGGTCGGTCACTGGACCGCACTCGTGCCGGCCGCGGCAGTCATATGTGGCAGGGCCGTCGCAACGAGCAACTGGACGACTCGATGCGCCACGAGGCGGTTCGTCGGTTGCAGGCCTTGGGTATCGAGACCGATCTGTTCGTTTGGGCTGCCGACAAAGATCTTGAGAACCTTCCGCCGCAGCGACCGGCGGTTGCGGCGGAGTAGCCGAGTTCAGGAAAGACAAGCCCGCGTGCCAGTACCACCTCGCCATCTGCAGGCGCTCGAAGCAGAGAGCATTCATATCCTGAGAGAAGCGGCGGCGAATTTCCGCAAGCCGGTCCTGCTCTACTCGATTGGCAAGGATTCCTCGGCGCTCCTGCATCTTGCCCTGAAGGCCTTCTTTCCGGCGAAGCCGCCTTTCGCGCTATTGCATGTCGACACCACATGGAAATTCCACGAGATGATCGCCTTCCGCGACCAGCGCATGGCCGAACTGGGTCTCGAGCTCATCGTCCATGTAAATTCGGACGGCATCGCCCGCCGCAACGGTCGCCGACGGCGTCGAGCGGCGGCTGCAGGCGCTGGGCTGTCATACTTGTGTGCTTGATGGCGACAATGTCCGTCACGGCCTCAACAGGGATCTGGGATTCACC
>CALFRN010000098.1 GCA_937919085.1 uncultured Reyranella sp. | reverse complement strand
CCGACGCGGCAGTCTGACCGATCAACTCGACCGCCTGCGGACGCCGCCTGGCGTGGTGCCACCCGCCCGCCGCCGGCCGCTCACCGACGCCGTCGCCTCGGCGCCGCCACCGCCGGTCGCGGCCCTGGGAGCGCTTCAATTCTTCAACGGACTCGGCGGCTTCTCGCCCGACGGCCGAGAGTACGTGACCGTCCTCGGGCCCGGTCAGTCGACTCCAATGCCCTGGATCAATGTTGTTTCCAACGCGTCGTTCGGTTTCCAGGTCGCGACCGATGGCGGCGGGTATACCTGGTCGCAGAACAGCCGCGACAACCAGCTCACGCCCTGGTCGAACGACCCGGTCAGCGATCGGCCTGGCGAAGTGCTTTATGTGCGCGACCTCGACGGTGGGGAGCTCTGGGGGCCGACCGCGCTCCCGATTCGCCACGAAACCGCGCCGTACATCATCCGCCATGGCCGCGGCTACAGCCGGTTCGAGGTCGTGGCCAACGGCATCTCTCTAGAGTTGTTGCAGTACGTGCCACTGGGCGATTCGATCAAGATCTCCCGGCTCACCGTCCGCAACGTCTCACAGCGCCCCCGCCGTCTGTCGGTCACGGCCTATGTCGACTGGGTGCTCGGTCTCGGGCGCGGGGTGTCGGGGCCGACGGTCGTCACCGAACGTGATGCCGCGACGGGTGCGATCTTCGCGCGCAATCCGTGGAACATGCATCATGGCTCGCGCGTCGCCTTCGCCGACCTCGGCGGCCGTCAAACCGGATGGACCGCCGATCGCAGGGAGTTCATCGGGCGCAACTGCGCCGCCGACAACCCGGCGGCCTTGAGCGACGCCATCCCGCTGTCGCAGCGGGTGGGCGCCGGCCTTGATCCTTGCGCGGCCTTGCAGACAGAGATCGAGCTCGACCGCGGAGCTGCGACCGAGATCGTCTTCTTTCTCGGTCAGGCCGACGATGCCGATTCGGCGCGCGCCCTGATCGAGCGCTACCGTGCCGCCGACCTCGGCGCGGTCCATCGCGAGGTCGTCTCCTTCTGGGACGAGACGCTGGGCACGCTCCAGGTGAAGACGCCAGACCGGTCGATGGACATTCTTCTCAACGGCTGGCTCCTCTATCAAACGCTAGCCTGTCGCTACTGGGCACGTGCCGCCTTCTATCAGGCAAGTGGCGCCTATGGCTTCCGCGACCAGCTCCAGGACGTCATGTCGCTCACCGTCGCCAAACCCGACATCGCGCGGACGCATATCCTGCGGGCCGCTGCCCGGCAGTTCGTCGAAGGCGATGTCCAGCATTGGTGGTTTCCACCCGCCGGCCAGGGCGTGCGGACGCGTATCTCCGATGATCGGGCTTGGTTGGCGACGGTCGTCTCACATTATGTGGAGACAACTGGCGATGTGGCGATTCTCGATGAACCTGTGCCCTTCATTCACGGTCCAACGCTGCGGCCCGGCGACCACGATCTCTATTTCGAACCGGACCAGGCCGACGAGACGGCGTCACTGTACGAGCACTGTGCGCGCGGCCTCGACCTCGCTCTGGCCACGGGCGGGCATGGACTGCCACTGATCGGCACCGGCGACTGGAATGACGGCATGAACCGCGTCGGAGAGGCGGGGCGGGGCGAAAGTGTCTGGCTGGGCTGGTTCCTCCACGCTGCCCTCGCGTCTTTCGTTCCGATTGCTCGGGAACGCAACGACCTGGCACGAGAGGCAGGCTGGGCGGCGCATGCCGCCGCGTTGAGCTCAGCGCTCGATCGCGATGGTTGGGACGGTGCGTGGTATCGGCGCGGCTACTACGATGACGGTACGCCGCTCGGCTCGTCGGTGAGCGAGGAATGCCAGATCGATTCGATCGCGCAGTCCTGGGCGGCGATCTCGGGCGCCGGCGATCCCGTGCGGGCAATACAGGCCATGGCATCGCTCGATCGCCGCCTGATCCATCGTGGCGATGATCTTGCGCCACTGTTCACGCCTCCGTTCGACAAGACGGCACTCGATCCCGGCTACATCAAAGGTTACCCACCGGGCATTCGCGAGAATGGCGGGCAGTACACCCATGCTGCCGCCTGGTCGATCATGGGATTTGCCGCGCTGGGGCAGGGCGACAAGGCGACGGAGTTGTTCGCGTTGATCAATCCGATCAACCACACCGCGACGCGCGCCGGCGTGCTGCGCTACAAGGTAGAGCCCTATGTCGTTGCGGCCGATGTCTATTCGGTGGCACCGCACGTCGGCCGCGGCGGCTGGACATGGTACACGGGGTCGGCCGGCTGGCTCCATCGTGCCGGAGTGGAGGCAATTCTCGGCCTGCGTCTCAAGGGCGATCGATTGTGGATCGACCCATGCATTCCGGCCGCGTGGCCGGGCTACGAAATGACCTTGCGCTACCGGAATGCGGTTTACGAAATCTCAGTCCGGAATCCGGGGAATTCCGGTCGCGGCGTGGCCGCCGTCGAGGTTGATGGTGAGCCATCGCCAGTGACACAGGGGAAGGCGTGTGTCGCGCTGCGCGAGGACCGCGCTACACACGCGATCCTCGTGACACTGGGCGGGGCGGCTACTTGCGCTTGCTGACCGTTGCCTTGGCCGGGTTGGAGTTCGCCGAGGCGAAAGGCGAGGTCGAGGCTGCGGTCTTGGTCTTGTTCTGCTTGGGCTTCTTGGCTTCACGATTTCCGCGCTGCTGTTTCTGGGCCATGTCGGGTCTCCTGCTGTTTGTGAGGCCGAACCGTAGGCGCTTTGGGCAGCCTTGTACGATCTGTCTCTCTACGGTCACTCCATCAGAGGTCACTCCATCAGGGCGATGACCTCTGGTCGAGGTGTATCGACGGCGGATGCTTCGATCATGACGGTGGATTTGGCCGGCATTGCCAACCGCTTGCCCAGTGCCTCCGACCCTCCGGCCTGTCCTGTGACCGCGAAAATGCCGATCCCGACCAGAAGCAGGCCAATGCCGGCACCAGGCCCGTAGCCCCAGCTTGCGCTGTGGCGCCAGTACGGCATGACGACCACCCCTATTGCTGCCAGCAGGACCGTGAGTGCCAAGATCATCATGCTCGGGAGCGCCCCCTCTTCTAAGACAACGACCGTCGCGCGCAGGAGTTCCGCCTTATTCTTGCCTTC
>CALFRN010000097.1 GCA_937919085.1 uncultured Reyranella sp. | reverse complement strand
GGTCTGGTCGACCACCACCATGGCGTCGGGCGCCGCCTCCAGCAGGCCACGGTACCGGCCTTCCATCTGGGCCACCTGCTTCTCCGCGGCCAGGCGCGTCGTGACATCGCGTGCGAGCGAGAGAAAGGCCGGCCTGCCGCCGAAGTCGATCATTCGCACGTTCGTCTCGATATTGATGATCGAACCGTCCTTCTTTTGGTGCCGCAGCCCCGCAAAAAGCCGTCCAATTCCGGGCACGATCTCCTGCCGCAAAGCCGTGACGGTCGGCAGGTCTTGCGGCAGATAGAGATCATCGATCGTCATTTCGAGCAACTCGCGTCGTGACCAGCCGTATTGGTCGATGGCGACGTCGTTGACCTCGAGAAAGCGCTTCGTGTCGCGGCTGAACACAAGCAGGGCCGCGGGATTGGTGTCGAAGAGCACACGGTAGCGCTCCTCCATGGTGCGCCGCGCGATCCATTCCCGGGCCACCCATATGGAGAGGCCTCCGACTGCTATCGCGGCGGCGGCCCAGCCGGCAATGACGATCCAGGCGACACGCCACCACGCCGCAAGGGCCTGGTCGACCGGTTGGGTGGCGGCCAGGACGAAGTCGGGATAGGCATCGAGGCGGCGCAAGGCAACAAGTCGCTCCACGCCGTCGATCGCGCGCTCGGCCAGTAGGCGCACTTTCCCGGTGTTTTCGCGCACCAATAGGGACAGCGCCTTGCCGATCGTGGCATCACCCAAGGCGCGTGTGTCGAACGGACTGCGCATCATCAGGACGCCGTCGTCGCGCCACAACGATATGATCAGGCTCTCGGTCTGACCCTCCATTTTCCAGATGTCGTCGAAGTAAGCCATCGGCACGGTGCCGACGATCAGGCCATCGAAGACGCCGTTGGCCTGAAGGAGCGGCCGCGTGGCCGTCACGAGCCACTCCCCGTTCGATCGGGCCTTTATCGGCTCTCCCCACAGCAGCGCGGACTCGGGGTGCGCGCGTTGGCGAATGAAGTAGTCTCGATCGGCGACATCCCGACCGTCATCGACGGCGGTCCGGCCGAGAACGATGCGCCCCTGGCGGTCGACTACCTGTATCGACGTCAGGTGGGGCAGCCCCTTGAGAAGCTCCTCGAACTGCGGCCGGAGCTGCTCGACATCGACCGTTCCCGTGGTGGTCCCGGTCACCAGGAGTTCCTCGGCGGTCCCCAGGGTCCGTTCGATGTTTTTCAAGGTGCTGGTGGTCTGCTCGGCTGCCAGTTCCGCGAAGCTGCCCAGGACCTTCTGGCCGGACACGATGGCTTCGGTCCTCAGGTGCAGCAGGAATGCGGCCAGAACGGCGGCCGTCAGTAACGCGTAGGCGGCGATGACGGCAATGACGCGCGTTCGTATCGAGCCTAGATAGCCCTGATTGGTTCGGCGATTTGGCATTGGAGAACCCCCAAAGGGCCAACCGCCGCATCACAGACGCGCGCCCCAAGGAAGAATAACGCTGGGCGGCGCCGATAGTTCCCTTAGGATCGGAACCTTCGGTTGCACCGGGCGTTCTACTACCGGGCGTTCTACTACTGCGTGTAGGCAGGAGAATTCCCACCACTAGATGGCTGGGCAGGGGGATATTGCAAATGGACTATTCGGATCTCGGTGCGCTCCAGAAACTGTTTGTCGATACCCTTCCCGACTGCGCCCTCGTTCTTCTCGACGTGGACGGCAAGGTCCTGACGTGGAATGCCGGTGCCGAGGAGATTCACGGCTACTCGGCGCCCGAGATCGTTGGCCGGCACTTCTCCTGCCTTATCGTTCGGGCCGACAGCGACGCCGCCAGGCCCCTGATGTCGTTGGCCGGTGCCATGGCACAGGGCCGGCACGAAGAGACCCGTCAGCGGCTCCACAAGGACGGCACCGAATTCCAGGTACTGGATACTTTGATCCCCCTGTACGATCCGCAGAAGAAGCTGGTCGCCTTCGGCAATCTCACGCGCGAAATCGATCGCTCGCGTCGGACAGTCGCCCCTCCGGCTCAGGCCGTGGCCGCCCCGGCCATCACCCCGCCGGTTCCGGCCGCTGCCGCCCCGCCTGTCACGGCTGAGCCCCAACGATTGCACATCGTACCGTCCGAGAGGCGCAAGAAGGTCCTGCTGGTCGACGACGACGAAGCGGTGCGAACCGCGGCCGTGGGCCTGCTGACCAAGCTGGGATATGAGGTGATCGAGGCGTCGAGCGGTTCTGAAGCCCTCGATCTCCTCGTGGGCGTCAGGGACGTCGACGTGCTGTTGACGGATGTCAAGATGCCGGGCGGCATGGACGGCGGCGAGGTTGCCGCCAGGGCGCAGGAGCTGTGTCCCGACCTGAAAGTTCTGTTCGTTTCGGGCTATTTCGAGGGCGCGCTCGTCAGCCAAGGTACGATCGCGGCAAGCACCCATTTTCTCGTCAAACCGTATCGTAGAAAGGAACTCGCCTTGAAGATGGACGAGGTTCTGAGTTCGAAAGCCATGAAGCACTAAAAGGCACGCCTCGATCTGCGAAAGCCGGGTGTGGCGACGGTGCGCCCACCTCCCAGAGATTGAAGGTTGCTGTGCAGCGTCTCGGCCGCGCCCTGTTTCGCCGCAGACGGCGGATCGATGCGGCGTGACAATAGGGCAATCGCCTGCGGCAGTTCCCGTGGCGGCCCGCACATACCGTGCTTCTCGGTCTCGTTCCCATTCGCCGAGCAAAACGGCTGCGGTCGATTGCTTGCTGAACGGCAACAGTGGCAGCTACTGTTCCTGGAGCCCAATGGACCCATCGCGGTGACGCGCGAAAACTGAGGAAACAGTTCCATGGACGGTGTTCTCACCGACACTTCGGCGAAGGCAGCAGCCGAGAGCTGGCTCGGCGATTTCACGGCGGCCCTGGCTTCCGGTGACGCTGTGCGCCTTGCGGCGCTCTTTGCGCATGAATGTTTTTGGCGGGACATTCTCGCCTTCACCTGGGACCTGCACACGACTTCAGGCGCCGGGGCCATCGCCGAACGGATACTGCCGACGGTGGCCGGCTTGGCACCGCGCGGGCTGAAACTTGCCATGGGTCGCACGCCGCCCAGGCTGGTCAAGCGTGCGGGGACTGACGTAATCGAGGCGATCTTCACTTTCGAGACCGCGGTCGGGCCCTGCAACGGCGTCGTGCGGCTGGTCTCCGAAGGCGGCAAGCCGCGCGGCTGGACGTTCATGACCGCGCTCGACGAAATTCGTGGGCACGAGGATCCGGCCAACGGCCGGCGCTGGCAGGACGTCGACTGGAAACGCAACTTCGGCGGCGAGAACTGGGCCGACCGCCGCCGCCGGGCCGTCGCCTACGAGGATCGCGACCCCGCGGTGCTGGTGGTGGGTGCGGCGCAGGCGGGGCTGATGGCGGCGGCGCGTCTGGCCATGCTGGGCGTCGACACGCTGGCGATCGACCGCGAGGAGCGTATCGGCGATTCGTGGCGCCGCCGCTACCATGCGCTCACCCTGCACAACGAGACGCGGGTCAACCACTTCCCCTACATGCCGTTTCCACGGTCCTGGCCGGTGTTCATTCCCAAGGACATGCTGGCGAACTGGTTCGAACTCTACGCCGAGGCGATGGAGTTGAACGTCTGGACCGCCACGGAGTTGACTGCCGCCGCCTACGACGAGACGGCGAAGCGCTGGAACGTGACCCTCAAGCGCGCCGACGGCAGCGAGCGGATCATGCATCCGCGGCACGTCGTCTTCTGTAACGGCGTCAGCACCATCCCGAAGATGCCGGACCTGCCGGGCCTCGGGGACTTCAAGGGTGCGGTGCGCCATTCGGCCGACGCCGGCAGCGGCACTGACTGGAAGGGCAAGCGCGCGCTCGTACTCGGCACCGGGACCTCGGGCCACGACGTGGCGCAGGACCTGGTTGTTTCGGGTGCCGCCGAAGTGACGATCATCCAGAACCGGCCGACTCTCATCGTCAGCCTGAAGGAGGCGCAGGCTCCCTATGCCCTCTACGACGAGGACATATCGTTCGAGGATTGCGACCTGCTCGCGGCCTCTTTCCCCTATCCCATCTACGCGCGTGCGCACCAGAACATCACGAAGATGAACGCCGAGGCCGACCGCGACCTGCTGGAGGGGCTGAGGAAACGCGGATTCAAGCTGACGTCGGGCCCCGACGGCACGGGCTGGCAGATCATGTACGGCAATCGCGGCGGCGGTTACTACTTCGACGCCGGCTGCTCGCAGATGATCGTCGACGGCCGCGTCGGCCTGATCCAGTTCGCCGACATCGAGCGCTTCTCGGCCGATGGCGTGCGCCTGAAGGACGGCAGCGTCCGGCCGGCCGACCTGATCGTGCTGGCCACCGGCTACGAGGGCCAGAAGGAGGCCGTCCGCGGCGTGCTGGGCGAGGAGACGACGGACCGCATCGGGCCAGTCTGGGGCTTCGACGAAGAAGGCGAACTCGCGGGCATGTGGCGCCCCACCGGCCAGCCCGGCTTGTGGTTCCTGGCCGGCGGTCTGGCGCAATGCCGCATTTTCTCCAAGGTACTGGCGTTGCAGATCAAGGCACGGGAACTCGGCCTCGTTTCCTGATCGGGGCGGTGGGCGTCGCTAGCCGCCGGTGGGCTTTGGCCCGATGAGCTTGATGCCGTCGACGGTGAGCGTGACCGATGAGGCCGGATCGCCATCGGACCTGAGCCAGCCTTTCGCGACGGCCAGGCGGATCCCGGCTTCGACCGCGTCCGCATTGGCGATGCCCAGCTTGCGTTGAACCTTGTCGATGTGCGCCCAGGTTGGCGGCGGCCGCCGGCCGGTCACGTCGTGGACGGCATTCAGCAGGTCGGAAATAAACTGGGC
>CALFRN010000096.1 GCA_937919085.1 uncultured Reyranella sp. | reverse complement strand
GCCATCAGATCACGCCGCCGGTGCGCAGTGCCTCGATCGCCTTCCTGTCGTAGCCGAGGCCGGCCAGTACTTCGTCGGTATGCTGCCCGAGATCGGGCGTCGGCTTCAGCTCCCTGGGTTGCGGAAAGTCGGAGAGGTTGATCGGCTGGCCGACCACCTTGATGTCACCCAGCGCGGGATGGTTCACCGGGCGGGCGATACCGAGGTGCTGGACCTGTGGCTCGGCGAAAGTCATGTCGATGCTGTTGATCGGCCCGCAGGGCACGCCCGCGGTATTCAGCGCCTCGATCCAGTGTGCGCTGGTGTTGGTCTTGGTCACTTCGGCGAGGCGTTCGTTCAGCGCCTTGCGATGCTGCGAGCGCAACGCCGGCGTGGCGTGCTCGGGATGGTCGAGCAGTGACTTGGCACCAAGCGCCTCGGCTGCGCGCTTCCACATCTTGTCGCCGGCGGCGGCGATGTTGATGTAGCCGTCCTTGGTCGGGAACACGCCGGTCGGGATCGAGGTCGGATGGTCGTTGCCGGCCTGCTTGGCCACTTCGCCCTTCATCAGCCAGCGCGAGGCCTGGAAATCGAGCATGAAGATCTGCGCCTCGATCAGGGAGGTATGGACCCATTGGCCCTTGCCGGTACGCTCGCGGTTGTAGAGCGCCAGCATGATGGCCTGGGCCAGCAGCAGGCCCGAAGTGAGGTCGGCGATCGGGATGCCGACGCGCATCGGCCCGCGACCTGGTTCACCGGTGATCGACATCAGGCCACCCATGCCTTGGGCAATCTGGTCGACGCCGGGCCGCGCGGCGTCGGGCCCGCTCTGGCCGAAGCCCGCGATCGAGCCGTAGACGATGCGCGGGTTGATCTTGGCCACAGTGTCGTAATCGACCTTCAGCCGGTGCTTTACGTCGGAGCGATAGTTCTCGACGACGACGTCGGCCTTGGCCGCGAGCTTCATGAAGATCGCGTGGCCGTCCGGGCTCTTGAGATTGAGCGTCATCGATTTCTTGTTGCGGTGCAGGTTCTGGAAGTCGAAGCCGTGGCGGGCACCGCCCATTGAATCGTTCTTGCCCTCGGACGGCGGCTCGATCTTGATGACGTGGGCGCCCCAGTCGGCGAGCTGACGGACCGCGGTCGGGCCGGCACGGTGCGCAGTGAGGTCGAGGACGGAGAGGTGGGAGAGAGGCAGGGGGGTCATGGTTGTTTCCTCAGTTTGCCGTCATCCCGACCGGAGCGAAGCGGAGTGGAAGGATCTTGCCCGTAACGGGCAAGGCCCCTCGGCTACGCTGCGCTTCGCTCGGGGCGATGACTCTTTGTCTATTTTCCACGGAAGATCGGCTTGCGCTTTTCCATGAAGGCGCGGCGGCCTTCCTTGAAATCCTCGCTGTCGAAGCAGGCCACAGCCATCTTCTCGAGCTTCTTGTGATCCTGCTTCGATTCGGGCTTGGCGATCTCGCGGGCCGCGGCCTTCGCCAACGCGATGGTAAGCGGCGCGTTCTGGGAGATCGCGCCGGTAATTTCATCGACCATGGCGTCGAGTCCGCCTTCGGCGGCGACGCCGTGGACGAGGCCCATGTCATAGGCCTCCTTCGACGAGTACTGCTTGGCGGTGAACAGGAACTCCATGGCGCGCGGCAGGCCCACGATGCGCGAGAAGCGCTCGATGCGCAGGAAACCGTAGCCGAGGCCGAGCTTGGCCGCCGGTACGCCGAAGCGGGCGCCTTCGTTGCAGTAGCGCAGGTCGCAGCAGGCCGCGAGGTTCATGCCGCCGCCGATGCAGTAGCCGGTGATCCTGGCGATGGTCGGTTTGGAGAAATTGTACAGCGACTCGTAGCCTTCCTTGGAGATGGCGTCGTAGCGGACCTGGGCTTCGGCGTTGGCGCGCTCGCTCTCGAACTTCGAGATGTCGGCACCGGAGACGAAGGCCTTGCCGCCGGCACCGCTCACCACCAGGCAGCGGATCTCGGGATCGGCCTCGAAGTCCTTCAGGATCGCCACGAAGCTGTCCCACATGTCGAGGGAGACGGCATTGAGCTTGGCCGGATTGTTGAAGACGAGGTGTCCGACCGCGCCGTCGCGCCGTCCGTAGAGCTTCTGTTCCTGCATTCCGCCGATCCTCCGGTAAGGTGGGGAATATAGCGCGCGGCAGGCGATTTGAATAAGGTAAGCGCGACCGGGAGGAAACGTGGCCTCAGTTGAACTGAAAGGCCTTACAAAACGCTATGGAGAGGCTGTCGCCGTCGACGATGTCTCGCTGCGCGTCGAACATGGCCAGCTCGTCTGCCTGCTGGGACCCTCGGGCTGCGGCAAGACCACGACACTCAGGCTGATCGCGGGCTTCATCGAGCCCTCGGCAGGCGAAATCATGGTCGGCGACAAGAAGCTGTCCTCGCCGGCCCGCACCGTGCCGCCGGAAGGCCGCAACATGTCGATGATCTTCCAGAGCTATGCGTTGTGGCCGCACATGACCGTGGCCGAGAACGTTTCCTACGGCCTCCGGATCCGCAAGCTCGACAAGGCCACGATCGACGCCAAGCTGACCGCCATCCTGCAGACTGCCCGGCTGGAAGCGCTGGCCGGGCGCTATCCCGGCGAGCTGTCGGGCGGCCAGCAGCAGCGCGTGTCGCTGGCCCGCGCGCTGGTGGTCGAGCCCGAGACCCTGCTGCTCGACGAGCCGCTCTCCAATCTCGACGCCAACCTCCGCGAGGAGATGCGCTTCGAGATCCGTCGCCTGCATGACCGCTACCGCTACACCACGGTCTACGTCACCCACGACCAGTCCGAGGCCATGACCACCGCCGACCTGATCGCGGTGATGAACCACGGCAAGGTCGAGCAGCTCGG
>CALFRN010000095.1 GCA_937919085.1 uncultured Reyranella sp. | reverse complement strand
GCGAACGCCGGGGCGTTCGAGCCCGGCCGCGAACTCGATCCGGCCCTGATGTTCGGCGAAGGCTCGCATGTCTGCCTCGGCGCCCATCTCGCCATGGAACAAATCACCGAGATCTGCCAGGTCCTGTTCTCGCAGCCTGGGATCCGACTCGCCGCCGATCCCGACGGCTGGCTGGCCTATGTCGGCCCGTTTCCACGCCGGCTCGATGTCGTGTTCGAGACGACGGCCCAAGGGGGGACCACGTCGGCGACCCAGAACCTGATCACCATCCAGGCCAGGATCGAGCCGGACAAGATCGAAGAAGCGCAGAGGTTGATCGCCAAGCTCGGCAATCCGGCGACGCCGGACAGCGAGATCGGCAAGAAGCTCCAGGCGACGGAGATCGTGCATTTCGTCTCGTTGTCGGCCTTCGACGCGAAGGATCCCGACGACAAGACGGCCGTTCCAGACCCGCGCCTCCTCTTCGAACTGAACGTCGACTGCGACGAGGACACGGTGCTGGCTCGGATCGTCCACCATGCCGGCCCGCTGCTCGGCCCCATCTTCGACTGCATCGAGGGCGCCGCAGCGGTCGACCCGGCGACGCTGCCCGAGCGGTTCAAAGGAAGCAGGCTTCATTTCCTGCTCGAGCGTCACAAGACCAAGCTCCACTTCGCGCCGTGGGGCGCCATCGGCCTCAACTTCAACGGCACGCCGGATACGCCGGTCGGCGACATCGCCAAACAGGAAGAGCTCGCGACCTTCGTGCGCAAGGCCGTCGACCGCTATTTCCAGGTCCATGAGGGCATGCGGAAGCGGGCGGTGGATACGCTCGCCTATGTCCGCGATCTCACGCGACCCGCGGGCCCGTCTGTTTACGACATGGCGCGCCTCTCACCCGCCGAGCGACAGGTCGAGGAGGAACTGCGGGCGGAAGGCCGGGCGCTGCGCCCCTTCCTCATCCGTCCGACGCGCCGGAAGCTGAAGATTTCCGAATGGACGGGCGACGATACCAAGATCGGCCTGCAAGGCCTGCCGGGCGCGCTCAAGTCGAATGCCGGCGTGTTCCTGGGCCTCCTGATCGGCACCACCGTCTGCCTGTTCGGCAGCGCCATCCATCACGCCGTCGATCCCGCCTCATGGGTGGCGTTCGCCTTCGCGGTCCTGGGCGTCACGTCCGGCCTCCTTCTCACCGTTGCGCTGGCGGTCCGGGACGGCTTCGACACGCTGGTGCGCTGGTGGAAGGCGTCGACGGAGCGGCTGATCACGCTGGGCACCGTCCTGCTGTTCGTTCTGGCGGCGGTCGGGTTCATCGTCGCCTTGCTGTTCCGCTGGTTTCGCTGGCCCGCGTCCATCCTGGGCTTTGCCGTCGCGTCGTTCCTGGCGCTGCAGCGGTGCTTTCCGGACATGTCTCTGGTCTGGCAGATCCCGCTGGCCGCAGCCGGCGGCGTCGCTGCAACGTGGCTGATCGTCGGCTTCTGGAACTGGGTTGTGCCCCGGTTGCTGGAAGCGTGGCGGATGGTCGTGCTGGCGGTTCTGGGCGCCGCGGTCGCCTTCTGCGTGCTGCAGCAGTGGCTGTTGCAGAACGGATGGCTCGATCTCCCGTTGTCAGGCCGCATCGCGCTCGCCGCATTGGCGGGTGTCGCCGCGGCGCACATCGTGCGGGCGCTCTGGGAATGGGTCCGGCCGGTGCTGCGGCAAAACCGGCTGCTCATCGAATGGCTGCTGGGCATCGGCGCGGTCGCGGGCATCGTCGCCGCGATCTGTTTCTATCCTGCGCCGTTTTTCTTCGTCGTCGACCAGGTCGGCGCCGTGTCTCTGGCGCTCGCGGGCGGCCTCGTCGCGACATTCCTCTTCTGGCTCACCGTGCTGCTCGTCTTCCTGGCGATCCTCTACTGGCACGAAGTGCGCGACGACAAGGACATCGACCGGCGGACCGCGCCGCTCGATCACATCGAGAAAATCGCCGCGACGGAGAATGCGCCAGGGTACGCGCAGAACCACATCACGGCGGTCACGGCGATGAAGCCGGGCGCGTTCCGCAAGTTCACCCTGGCGCTGGCGCTATGGGCGATCGGCAAGGAAGTCCAATACTGGTTCCGCCCGGGCTTCGTCCTCAACATGGGCACGATCCACTACGCGCGATGGTTCCGGCTGCCGGGCAGCGAGATGATGGTGTTCTTCTCCAACTACGACGGCAGCTGGCTGAGCTATCTGGAGGATTTCATCACCAAGGCGCATGAGGGCCAGACGGCGGTGTGGAGCCACGGCAAGGGCTTTCCGAAGACGCGCCTGCTGGTGTTGGGCGGCGCCGAGGACGGCGGACGCTTCAAGCGGTGGGTGCGGCGCCAGCAGATCGTCACGCAGTTCTGGTACAGCCGGTTCCCCAACCTCACGACCGACCGGATCCGCACCAATGCGCGATCCACGACGGGCTGATGCGGGCCCAGACGGATACCGCGGCGCGCGCCTGGCTCGACTGCTTCGGCACCATGCCGCGGCCGCAGGATGCGATCGAGACCGACGAGGTCCAGTCGCTGGT
>CALFRN010000094.1 GCA_937919085.1 uncultured Reyranella sp. | reverse complement strand
AAATAGGGTGAAGCCAATGGTCGGAACGACAAACAAGTCCATGGCAGCAATTTCCGGCGCATGGTTCCGCAGAAATGTGCGCCATCCCTGACTTGGAGGCCTCCGCCGCTTGACCATGTACTTGGCCACGGTGGGAGCTAAGCGCGGAAGTTGGTGACGGCATGAAGGGGTAAGGCGGCGTATCGTGGGGGTGTTCGACGCCTCCACTTCTCCACTGAAGGAGTGATACGCCATGACCGACAATAACGTGATCAAGCTCGCGCAGCCAGGGACCTTCATCGATTCGCTCACCGAGATTTTGCGCAGCGGGGCGCGCGCCCTGCTGACGCAGGCGGTCGAGGCGGAGGTCGCGGACTTTCTGCACCGGCATTGTGATCTCAAGACCGACGCGGGCCGCCGGCGCGTCGTGCGCCACGGGCATCTGCCCGAGCGCGAGATCATGACTGGCATTGGTCCGGTTGGTGTGCGCCAGCCGCGGATACGCGACCGCGAGGCTGCCGTAGGCGAGCGCATTTGGTTCAACCCAACCATCCTGCCGCCCTACGCGCGGCGCACGAAGAGCCTGGAGGTGCTGATTCCGATCCTCTACCTGAAGGGCATCTCGACCGGCGACTTCGAGGAGGCGCTGGCCGCGCTTGTCGGCAAGGATGCGCCTGGTCTGTCGGCATCGACGATTGCTCGCCTCAAGGAAGGGTGGACTGATGAACACGAGCACTGGCAGAAGCGCGATCTCTCGATGAAGCGCTACGTCTACTTCTGGGCCGATGGTATCCACCTGGAGGCTCGGCTCGAGGACCAGGCGCAATGCATTCTCGTTATCATCGGCGCGACGCCGGAGGGCAAGAAGGAGCTGATCGGCTTTACCGATGGCATGCGCGAGAGCGCACAATCGTGGCGCGATCTGCTGCTCGATCTCAAGCGGCGCGGCTTGGCGGTGGCGCCGGAACTTGCCGTCGCCGATGGTGCGCTTGGCTTCTGGAAGGCACTTGGCGAGGTGTGGCCGACGACACGTGAGCAGCGATGCTGGGTGCATAAGACGGCGAACGTCCTGAACCGGCTGCCGAAGAGCCTGCATACGAGGGCGAAACGCGCGCTGCAGGAAATCTGGATGGCCGAGACAAAGAAGGATGCCGTCATCGCCTTGGATGCGTTCGCCGAGAGCTACGGCCCGAAATACGACAAAGCCGTCGATTGCCTGACGAAGGATCGCGACACGTTGCTCGCGTTCTACGACTTCCCCGCCGAACACTGGAAGCACTTGCGAACAACGAACCCGATTGAAAGCACCTTCGCGACCGTGCGGCACCGGACGATCCGTTCGAAAGGCTGCCTCTCAAACAAGACTGCGCTTGCGATGGTGTTTAAGCTGGTCGAGGGCGCCCAAAAAAGCTGGCGGCGGCTCGACGGCCACAACCAGTTGCCAAAACTCATCCAAGGTGTGAAGTTTACCGATGGCATCGAGGCCGTCAGGCAAGATGCTCAAACCGCTGCCGCCTGACCCCGCTCGTCACCAAGATTCGGCGTTAGCTCTGGGAAATCGATACTCGGCAATATCGGACACAGCCTCGCGAGCGTCGGCGGACTTCTCGTGGCCGGGAGCTATGCGGTTTATGCTGCGCAGCATATCGGCATGATGAGCTGGCTGCCGACTTACATGTCTGATGTGTATCGTTCCAGCGCATTGATCGCCGCTGCGGTGCCAGCACTGGTTTT
>CALFRN010000093.1 GCA_937919085.1 uncultured Reyranella sp. | reverse complement strand
TCGGCGATCCAGCGATTGAAGCCGCGCCAGTTGCCGATCCGCTCCAGCGTCTCCCGCGACAGCAGCGTCAGACCACCAGATGCCACCGCGAGGCCCAATCGATCGGCGGCGAACAGAAACTTCGCTTGATGGCCGTCGATGTATGCCCGTTCCATTTCGGCCGCAAAATTCTCCGGGGCGTCTCCCGCTTTGAGCGCCAGCACGAGCCCAACCCCATCCGCCAGCGGCGCGGCGACGCGACAGAGTTCGTCCACGCCAAATACGACTCCGGCGTCGCAGAGCGCCACGATCTTCCGGTCGGCGGCCTCGAGTCCCTTGCGCACGTTGTTCATCTTGGGGTTGAAGGTATCGTCGTTGCCGATGAGGATCGGCGCGTCCGGCCAAAGTGCACGCGTCGGCGCCACTGCGCCATCGTCGGCATCAGCGACACAGATCAGGATTTCGGCACCTGCTCGAGAAAGCCGCTCAAGGGAATTGATATAGTTTGCTGAAACGTCACCGGCACCGTTTAGCGGCGCCACGATGCTGAAATCGGCCGGCCGATACCGCCTGATCGCCTGCCGTCTGGGCCGTCGGGCCAGCGCCGCACTCGCCCAATGCACTGCAAAGCTGATCGACCACCAGCCCAGTCCGAACCAGACGGGGGCACCGGCGTCCACAGTTCATCCCTCACCGGCCGAAAAGCGATGGATGTCGTCCTTCTCCACCAGCAGTGCGCGGTGATAGGACCGAATGACCTCATTTGGATCGCCTTGCTCCCGTATCCGGCCATCCTCGATCCATATGGCCCGCGAGCACAATCGCCGGACCTCGGCCATCGAATGCGACACAAACAGCAATGTGCCGGTCTTGCGAAAATCGTCGATCCAGTCGAGGCATTTGCGCTGGAAGGCGGCGTCGCCGACCGCCAGCGCTTCGTCCACGACCAGTATCTCCGCTTCGACATGGGCACAGATCGAAAAGGCCAGGCGCGTTCGCATGCCCATCGAATAGTGCTTTACCGGCTGATCCATATAGTCGCCGATGCCGGCGAACTCGGAAATCGAATCGAATTTCCGCAGCACGTCTGCCCGCTTGAGTCCAAGCACGGCACCGCCAATCAGGACGTTTTCTCGGCCCGTCAATTCGGTATCGAATGTCGACCCCAGCGCCAGGACGGGGGCGATTCGGCCCGTTACCCGCAGTTCGCCGTGGCTCGGAAGTGTCATTCCGCAAATCACCTGGAGAAGGGTGGATTTGCCGCAGCCGTTACGGCCCAGTACGCCGATGCTTTCGCCGCGCCGGACAACGAGGTCGATATCGCGCAGCACCCAAAACGGCTTGAAATAGGCCTTCCACCATCCGAGCAGGACCTGCTTCAGCCAATCACTGCGGTGAGCGTACAGCTGATAGGCTTTGCCGAGGTGCTTCGTCTCGACGACGATTTCAGATGACATCGACGATGACATTTCGATACCTGTCGAAGAACCAGTAGCCGAAATAGAAGGTCACAATCGACGTGATCAGCGTCCATCCATAGACGTACGGATTCGGCACCTGCCCGAGCAACACGATGTCACGCATGACCTCGACATAGCCGGTCAGGGCATTGGCATAGATCCAGAAATCGAAAGGCGGCGGCAGTGCCGTCTGGGGATAGAAGATCGGCGTGGCAAACATGAAAAGCGGCACGACGTTGATCATGAAGTAACCGGCATCGCGGGTAAACGCGCCCAGCGCGCACAAGAACCATGACATGCCGATCAGGAAGGCCATCAGCGGAACGAAGATGAACGGTATCAACAAGACCGTCCAAGGGAGCGTACGGTTGATCGCGAACTGAAAGAGCAGCATGACGCCGATTGATATCACCGTGTAGGCCGTCGCCCGCAGAGTCGAGATCACAGCCAGCATGTCGCTAGGAAAGATCGTCTGCTTGATGAAATGGGTATATTCGTGGAGCAGCATCGGCGCGCGAAACGCCATTTCCGAGAAGAAATTGAAAACGATGATGCCGCTGAAGATGAACAGCGAGTAAGTGACGCGCGTGCCGTCACTGCCTTCCGCGACCGGCAGCTGCAGGTTCGTGGTGAAGGCAAATGTATAGACCGTAATCGCCAAAAGCGGAGCGATGGCCGCCCAGACCCAGCCGGCGACCGAACCTTTGAATCTATCCCGAAGCTCGCGCCGCAGGATGGCAGCGACCAGGTCGTGATGCCGCCACATCTGCACGAAGGGCCTCGTGAAGAACCGGCCCGCGCGCTGCATTCGGTCGAGATTTTCGACCACGATCTGCTTGCCGTTGACGACTTTCACCGACGGCATGAACCGCGTATCTCCTTGTCAAGTCCAGTGGTGAGCCCGGTCGGTGTCGAACCGACGACCCTCTGATTAAAAGTCAGATGCTCTACCGTTGAGCTACGGGCTCGCTCCGGCGTCGCGCTGCAGGCCGAAACCCCGCGCGGCGCTCGTATAATGTGCCTAGGCGCCATGGTCAACGCGTCCCCACTGGGGGCTGTTCACCCCTTGGCGAACTTTGCCTTCAACCGCTCGAATACCCTTTTCGAGACGAACTGCGACGTATCCCCGCCCAGCCGTGCAATATCCTTGACCAGAGAAGAGGCAATGAACTGGTGCCGGTCGGAGGCCATCAGGAAAATGGTCTCGATTTCGGGCTCCATTCGGGCGTTCATGTTGGCCATCTGGATTTCGTACTCGAAGTCGGAAACCGCCCGCAGACCACGGATGATCACTGAAGCGCCGACTTCGCGCACGAAATGAATCAACAGCCCTTCGAATGGCACGACCTGAATGCGCTGTCGGTCCTCGGCTGGAAAGTCCGCTATGTCCTCGCCAACGATCTCCATCCGCTCTTCGAGCGAAAACAGTGGGCCCTTGCCGATGTTGATCGCACATCCGATCACCAGCCTGTCGACGAGCCGTAACGAACGGCGCATCACTTCCAGGTGTCCGCTGGTGGTGGGATCGAACGTGCCCGGATAGACCCCGATACGCTCTGAGGCCATGTCTTCCCCCTGTACGCCAGATGCAGCGGCGGAGTTTTAGCGACACGGGCGATCCTTATCCACCGTTTGTTTCGGAATGAACTTCGCCATTACCGCTTCCGTTGACGGCATCGTCCTCGCCAATGCGGACTGCCGATACGACGCGTTCGCCGTCGCTGACGTTGACGATGCGCACACCGCGCGTCGTACGCCCTGCAATGCGAATCCCATCAACCGGACAGCGGATCAGTGTGCCGCCATCGGTGACCAGCATGACCTGGTCGGTGTCGCGCACCGGAAAGGCAGCGACGATTTCACCGCCCTTGGCAAGATTCATCAGCTCGACGCCTTTGCCGCCGCGACCGGTCACCCGATATTCGTAGGCCGATGTCCGCTTGCCGAAACCCGAAGAGGCGGCGGTAAGGACGAATTCCTCCTTGGCCTGAAGCTCCGCAAAGCGTTCCGGAGTCAGCGCCGTCGCCGGTGCCGCAGTGTCCTCGAAACCCACCGCATCCTCATCCGCATTCTCCGCCTGCCGCAGAGCGCGCGACTGGCGGAGATAGGCATCGCGTTCTTCCGTCGCGATGCCCTTGCCACTGTCGAACAGCGACATCGAAATCACCTCATCGCCTTCGGCCAGGGCAATGCCGCGCACCCCGGTAGAGGCCCGGCTCTGGAACACACGTACCGTCGTCACGGGAAAGCGCATCGAGCGTCCATTACGGGTCGCCAGCAGGACGTCCTGGTCCTCACTGCAGACGCTGACGCCAATCAGCCGGTCACCGGAATCGTCACCCTCGAACTTCATGGCGATCTTGCCGGACTGGTTGACGCTGACGAAGTCCGACAGCTCATTGCGGCGCACGCCGCCGCGCGCCGTCGCAAACATCACATTAAGCGTCGACCAGCTCGCCTCGTCTTCCGGCATCGGCATCACGGCGCTGATTGTCTCACCTTCACCCAGCGGCAGCAGATTGACGAAGGCCTTGCCACGTGCCTGTGGCGCGCCGAGCGGCAGCTTCCAGACCTTCAACTTGTAGACGATGCCGCGACTGGAAAAGAACAGTACCGGCGTGTGCGTGTTGGCGACGAACAGGCTGGAGACGAAATCGTCCTCGCGCGTCGCCATGCCGGAGCGGCCCTTGCCGCCACGGCGCTGGGCACGATAGGCCGACACCGGAACGCGCTTCACGTAGCCACCGTGCGTAACGGTGACCACCATGTCCTCGCGCTGGATCAGGTCTTCGATGTCCTGTTCGAATTCGTTGTCGAGAATTTCGGTGCGGCGCGGCGTTGCAAATTGCTCCCTGATCTCGAGGAATTCCTTGCGCATCAACGCAAAAAGCTTGTCGCGATCACCCAGCAACTCGAGATAGCCCTCGATCAGCTTGGCAACCTCACCAAGTTCCTCGGCGATCTTGTCACGCTCCAGGCCGGTCAGGCGCTGCAGGCGCAACTCCAGGATGGCACGGGCCTGGGCCTCGGAGAGCCTGTAAGTGCCGTCGGCCGCGACCTCGCGACCCGGTTCGGCTATCAGGGCGATCAGCGAGGCCACCTCGGTCGCCGGCCATTCCTTGGCCATCAGCCGCTCGCGCGCGACCACCGGGTCGGGCGACCGGCGTATCATCGCGATCACCTCGTCAATGTTGGCGACCGCTATAGCAAGACCGACCAGCACATGGGCTCGATCGCGCGCATGATTGAGTTCGAACTTGGTGCGCCGGGTAATGACCTCGGCGCGAAACCGAATGAACGCCTCGAGCAATTCCTTGAGGCTCATCAGCTTGGGGCGTCCGCCATCGAGGGCCAGCGCATTGACGCCAAACGAGGTTTGCAACGGCGTGAATCTGTAGAGTTGATTCTGGACGACATCGGCCATGGCGTCGCGCTTGAGTTCGATCACCATGCGCACGCCGTCGCGATCGCTCTCGTCGCGGACCTCCGAGATGCCCTCTACCTTCTTGTCGCGCACCACTTCGGCGATGCGCTCATGCAGGCGAGCCTTGTTCTCCTGATAGGGGATCTCCGAAATGATGATCGCCTCGCGACCACCACGCCCCTCCTCGATCCGGGTCCGTGCCCGCATGATCACCGAACCGCGGCCGAGTTCATAGGCGGCGCGGATACCGTTGCGGCCAAGGATCGTGGCGCCGGTCGGGAAATCCGGCCCCGGCACGTATTCCATCAGCTGAGGGACGGTCAGTTCGGGATCGTCGATCAGCGCGCAGCAGGCGTCGATCAGTTCGCCGAGATTGTGCGGCGGAATATTGGTCGCCATGCCGACGGCAATGCCGCCCGCGCCATTGGCCAGCAAATTCGGGAATGCCGCCGGCAGCACCGTCGGCTCCAGCGTGGTCTCGTCGTAGTTGGGCTGGAAATCGACAGTGTCCTTGCCGATGTCCGCCAGCAACGTCTCGGCAACACGGGCGAGACGGGCTTCGGTATAACGCATCGCCGCCGGTGGATCGGCGTCCATCGAGCCGAAATTGCCCTGCCCGGCAATCAGCGGCAGACGCATCGAGAAGTCCTGAGCCATGCGCACCAGCGCATCGTAGATCGATTGATCGCCGTGCGGGTGGTACTTGCCCATCACTTCGCCGACGATGCGCGCCGATTTGCGGAACACATGCGTCGAGTCGAAGCCGCTTTCCTTCATCGCATGCAGGATGCGGCGCTGCACCGGTTTCAGGCCGTCGCGTGCGTCAGGCAGGGCGCGCGCCACGATCACGCTCATCGCGTAATCGAGGTAGGAGCGTTTCATCTCCTCTTCGATCGTGATCGGCTCGATATCGTGCGTTGGCTGCTGCGGCGGAGGCGCGTCGGAGGGCGGCGGCGGAGGCGGAAGGGTCGTTTCGTCGCTCACGGAAACCTGGATTTTGCGTGCAATTTTGGCCCCGCCAGAGGGCCCGGCTGAACAGGGCGGCACCCTACCAAACCTGCCCGGAAACACCAACAAAAATCAACCCGGGCACCTGACTTTAACCGATTGATTTTACTGGCTAAATTGTCACGTCAACTGCTCATCGGAAAGGTCGCGAATTGCCCCCACAAGCAACCTCCCAAATGCCTTCGGTCGCGGTTTTTGACTTGGGCGGCGTCCTGCTCGACTGGAACCCGCGGCACCTCTACCGCAAACTCTTCTCCGACCCTCAGGAAATGGAGCATTTCCTCGCTACCGTGACCACATCGCAATGGCACGGCGTTCAGGACCACGGTGGCGATCCGGTGGAGTCGACGCGTCGTCTGCAGGCCGCGAACCCGGGCCAGGAGACGCTGATCGCCGCCTTCTACGACCGCTTCGACGAAATGTGCGATCACGCGTTTCCGGAAATGGCCGACCTGGTCGAGCGTCTACATGGCGCCGGAACGCCTCTGTACCTTCTGTCCAACGCGCCGGGCTTCCTCGACAACTGGCTTAGGGGGCCAGCCCAGGTGCGCCACCCCTTCCTCGGCCACTTTCGCGACTATGTCGTCTCGGGGACCGTGGGATGCGCCAAGCCCGGTCCTGACATCTACAATCTTGTCTGTCGCACTGGCCGCTTCCGACCGGCCGACGCCGTCTTTATCGACGATGTCGCGGCGAACGCCGAAGGGGCGCAGTCGGTCGGCATGAGCGCCGTTCATCACCGCTCCGCCGACGAAACCACGCGTGCGCTGCGCGCGATGGGGCTGCCAGCCTAGAACGGAATGTCGTCGTCCAGTTCGGCTTTACCGCCGCGCGCGGCCGGACGGCCGCCACCGCCACCAGACGGCGGAGCACCGCCCCCCGCGTCGTCGTCCATACCGCCCCCGGGCGCGCCGCCCTCACCGCCGCTGCGACCATCGAGCATGGTGAGCGCGCCGCCAAAGCGCGGGATCACGACCTCGGTCGTATAGCGTTCCTGACCGCTCTGATCGGTCCACTTCCGCGTGGAAAGCTGGCCTTCGACATAGATTTTCGACCCCTTGCGGATGAATTTCTGTGCAACCTCGGCCAGCTTCTCGTTGAAGATGACGACGCGGTGCCATTCCGTGCGCTCCTTGCGTTCGCCACTTTGACGATCACGCCAGGTGTCGGACGTGGCGATCGACATGTTCACCATGGATCGGCCGTCCTGCATGGACTTCACTTCCGGGTCACGGCCCAGGTTGCCGACGAGAATGACTTTATTGACGCTGCCCGCCATGGGGGCCTCCTTGGCTTTCCCGGTGCCGCGGGTCGCGGCACCTACCTCACGGTCGCCAACCTAACCCCACCCGCCTGTGGGCAGCCACCAATTTTGGGTTGTAGTGCGAAACCATGCCGTGAGGTTGGCTCATGCCAGCCCTCCGACAATTCATGGGCGGCATAATCGATCCATCCCCTATCCTTCGGCGCCATGAACAGATCCTTCCATGTCTCCGAGGTTTCCCGCGGCCAGGCGTACGTCATGCTGGGCGGCGCCGCCCTGATGATGACCCTGGCCATGGGCATTCGGCAGAATCTCGGCCTGTTCCAGGCACCGGCCGCCAAGGAACTGGGCATCGCGATTTCCGACTTCGCGCTTGCGATCTCCGTGCAGCAGGTCGCCTGGGGCCTAAGCCAGCCGATCGCCGGTGTGTTCGCCGACAAGTACGGCACCCGCTGGGTGGCACTGACCGGCAGCGTGCTGTTCATCCTGGGCATCTGGCTCACGGCCACGGCGCAAAGTGCGCTGCCGATCGTGCTGGGCGCAGGCGTGCTGATCGGCATCGCGCTCGCCTGTACGACCTCGGGCATCACTGCCAATATCGCCGCACGTGTGGTCACACCGACCCGCCGCACCCTGGCCTTCGGCATCGTCTCGGCAGCCGGATCGGTCGGAACGATGGTGACGGCGCCGATCGCGGCCTACCTTCTGAGTACCGACGGGTGGCGCGCCGCGGTCTGGGCTTTCGTCATTCTGGCCTTCGCCATGTTGCCGGCAGCCTGGCTCGGCAGCCGCGCCGACCGGCTGCCCAACAGCCTGCCGACCGATCGTGACCTGACGCTCCTAGGTGCCCTCGGCGAAGCGCGCCGCCACAGCGGATTCGTCGTCATGGCCATTGCGTTTTTCGTATGTGGCCTGCAGCTGGTCTTCCTGACGACCCACCTGCCGACCTATCTCGCCCAGTGCGGCATGGATGCAAGTTACAGCGCCATCGCCCTCATGCTGATAGGTGGCTTCAATATTCTGAGTTCCTGGCTGTTCGGTTGGGCAGGAGACCGCTATCCCAAGCGCCTGCTGCTGGGCGGCATCTACCTGCTGCGCTCCGTTGCCCTGGTACTGTTCTTCAGTTTCCCGCCGACCCCCCTCAGCGTGGTGCTGTTCGGCGCCGCCATGGGCGTGCTGTGGCTGGGCGTCATCCCTCTCGTGAATGGCCTGGTCGTGGAAATTTTCGGCCTGCGCTTCCTGTCCACCCTGACGGGCATCGCCTTCCTCAGCCACCAGGCGGGATCATTCCTGGGCGCCTGGGGCGGCGGATATCTCTTCGATTTGATGGGCTCCTACGACCTGGCCTGGAAGATCGGCGTTCTGGTCGGGCTGGTTGCGGGCACCATGCAACTCCTTATGAACGACCGGCCGACCTCCCGGGTACTGGCGGCGCGAGCAGCGACCGCCTGAACCGGGGAACTCCGATTGGGTCTGGTGAAGCTGGGGGTTAATCGCCATATGCGATGATCCCGCTGATCGCCTATTCTCCCGGTCCCCATGGCAAAGTCCCGCTTACCTGTCGCCGAGCCGCACCGCTTCATTTCGATCCGCGGCGCACGTGAACACAATCTGAAGAACGTTGACCTCGACCTGCCGCGCGACCGCCTGGTCGTGATCACGGGCCTGAGCGGCTCGGGCAAGTCATCGCTCGCCTTCGACACGGTTTACGCCGAGGGCCAGCGCCGCTACGTCGAGAGCCTGTCGTCCTATGCTCGCCAGTTTCTCGAACTGATGCAGAAGCCCGACGTCGATTCCATCGAGGGACTGTCGCCGGCGATCTCGATCGAACAGAAGACGACCTCGCGCAATCCGCGGTCGACCGTCGGCACGGTCACCGAGATCTACGATTACCTCCGCCTGCTGTTCGCGCGGATCGGCATTCCTTATTCTCCGGCCACCGGCCTGCCGATCGAGAGCCAGACAGTCTCGCAGATGGTCGATCGCATCAAGGCGATGGCCGATGGCACGCGGCTCTATCTGATGGCGCCAATCGTGCGCGGCCGCAAGGGCGAGTACCGTAAGGAACTGCAGGACTTGCAGAGGAAGGGCTTCCAGCGGGTCAAGGTCGACGGCAAGCTTTACGAAATTGCCGAAACACCGACGCTCGACAAGAAATTCAAGCACGACATCGACGTGGTCGTCGATCGCATTGTGGTGAAGCCCGACCTCGGAAACCGCCTCGCCGACTCGATCGAAACCGCTCTTGCCCTCGCGGAAGGACTCGCCATCGCCGAAAATGCCGATTCAGGCGAACGCACGGTGTTCTCCGCCCGCTTCGCCTGTCCGGTCTCGGGGTTCAGCATCGAGGAAATCGAACCCCGGCTCTTCTCGTTCAACGCACCGCAGGGCGCCTGCCCGGCCTGCGACGGCCTCGGCGTAAAAATGTTCTTCGACCCTGAAATGGTCGTGCCGGACGACCGGCTGTCGCTGGCCGAGGGGGCGATCGCACCGTGGGCTGACTCGTCGGGCCAATATTACCTGCAGACCCTTGAGAGCATCGCCAAGCACTACAAGGTCAAGATGTCGACGCCGTGGCGCGACCTGCCCAAGAAGGTGCGCGACGTGACGCTCCAGGGCAGCGGCGGCGAATCGATTGCCATGCGCTACGACGACGGCATTCGCCAGTACCAGACCACCAAGCCGTTCGAGGGTGTGATCCCGAACCTCGACCGCCGCTGGAAAGAGACCGATTCTTCCTGGGTGCGCGAGGAGCTGGAGCGCTTCCAGCACGAAAGCAAATGCGAAGCCTGCGGCGGTGCCCGGCTCAAGCCCGAAGCCCTGGCCGTGAAGATCGGCGGCCTTCACATTAGCCAGGTCACCGAATTCGGCATCGGCGACGCCGTGAAATGGTTTCTCGCCCTGCCGCCCAAGCTCACGGCCAAACAACGTGAAATCGCCGAGCGCATCCTGAAGGAGATCAACGAGCGTCTGGGCTTTCTCGACAATGTGGGCTTGAGTTACCTCACGCTCAACCGCACTTCGGGCACGCTGTCGGGCGGCGAAAGCCAGCGCATCCGGCTCGCCTCACAGATCGGCTCGGGTCTTACCGGTGTGCTCTACGTTCTGGATGAACCGTCGATAGGCCTGCACCAGCGCGACAACGACCGTCTGCTGAAGACGCTGACCCGGTTGCGCGACCTCGGCAACACGGTCCTGGTCGTCGAGCATGATGAGGATGCGATTCGCGCTGCCGACCATCTCGTCGACATGGGCCCGGGCGCTGGAGCACACGGCGGCCATGTGATTGCCCAGGGTACACCCGAGGAGGTGATGCGCAACAGTGCCAGCCTCACCGGCCAGTATCTCTCCGGTTTCCGCCAGATCCCCGTCCCCAAGATGCGGCGCGAACCGCCGGCCAAAGGCGGACGCTGGCTGACCCTGAAGGGCGCCCGGGAGAACAATCTCCAGAACGTCACGGCCAGCATCCCGCTCGGCACATTCACCTGCGTCACCGGCGTGTCGGGTAGCGGCAAGAGCACGCTTATCGTCGAGACCCTCTACAAGGCACTCGCCAAGAGGCTCAACAATGCCCGCGAGCATTCCGGCGCCCACGCCGGGCTCGACGGCGCCAGCCATCTCGACAAGATCGTCGACATCGACCAATCGCCGATCGGCCGTACGCCGCGCTCCAATCCCGCGACCTACACCGGCGCCTTCTCGCCGATCCGCGACTGGTTCTCGCAATTGCCCGAATCGACGGAGCGCGGCTACAAGCCCGGGCGCTTCTCGTTCAACGTCAAGGGCGGACGCTGCGAGGCCTGCCAGGGAGATGGCGTCATCAAGATCGAGATGCATTTCCTTCCCGACGTCTACGTCCAGTGCGACGTCTGCAAGGGCAAGCGCTACAATCGCGAGACGCTCGAGATTGTTTTCCGCGGCAAGTCGATCGCCGATGTGCTCGACATGACCGTCGACGAGGGCTGTGAATTCTTCAAGGCCGTCCCGGTCATCCGCGACAAACTGCTGACGCTGCAGCAGGTTGGCCTCGGCTACATCCATATCGGCCAGCAGGCGACCACCCTGTCGGGAGGCGAAGCCCAACGTGTAAAACTCGCCAAGGAATTGTCCCGCCGCGCCACCGGCCGCACGCTCTACATCCTCGACGAACCGACCACCGGCCTGCATTTCGAGGATATCCGCAAGCTCCTCGAAGTCCTCCATCGCCTGGTTGAGACCGGCAACACGGTGCTGGTGATCGAGCACAATCTCGAGGTCATCAAGACCGCCGACTGGGTCCTCGACCTGGGGCCGGACGGCGGTGCCGGTGGCGGGCGGTTGATCGCCGAAGGTCCGCCCGAGGCGATCGTCAAAGTGCCGGAGAGCTACACCGGCCAATACCTCTCCCGTCACCTGCCACGCAGTGCAACGGCCAAGAGGCGGGCCTAGATTTCGGTCGGC
>CALFRN010000092.1 GCA_937919085.1 uncultured Reyranella sp. | reverse complement strand
CCTCTTCTAAGACAACGACCGTCGCGCGCAGGAGTTCCGCCTTATTCTTGCCTTCTGGAATCCGGGCCGCTCGCCGGGCCCGGTTCATCCACAATCGCGGGCATGACGCGGGGCGCCGGGCCGGCGATAGTGCCGGCAAAACAATGACCGACGCCCTCTCGACCGACCTCTCGGCTGCGCGCGCGCTGCTGCACTCCGTCTTTGGCTTCAACGAATTCCGGCCAGGCCAGGAGGAGATCGTCCGCGCCGTACTGGCGGGCGAAAACGTGCTCACGGTCATGCCGACCGGTAGCGGCAAGTCGCTCTGCTACCAGCTGCCGGCCATTGTCCGCCCGGGGCTGACGCTGGTGATCTCGCCGCTGATCGCCCTGATGCGCGACCAGGTCCGGGCGCTTGCCGCCGCTGGCGTCGCGGCCGGCAGCCTCAATTCGAGCAACGAACCGGCCGAAAATGCCCGGGTCATGGGTCTGCTGAACAGGCGTGAGCTCCGCCTGCTTTATGTGGCGCCCGAGCGGCTGGCGCGGCCCGATACGATCGAAATGCTGGCCGATGCCAACGTCACCATGATGGCGATCGACGAGGCGCATTGCGTTTCGCAATGGGGGCACGACTTCCGGCCAGAGTACCTGACCCTGGGCAATGCCGCGCGCCAGATCGGCGGTCGGCTGCAGACCCTGGCGCTTACCGCGACCGCCGATGCGCCGACCCGCGGCGATATCGTCGAGAAGCTTTTTCCCGCGAACCCACCGCGCGTCTTCGTCCGCAGTTTCGACCGGCCCAACCTCCGGCTCGCTTTCCAGACCAAGGAGCGATCCTCGCGCCAGGTGCTGGCCTTCGTGCGCGCCCACGAGGGCGAGAGCGGCATCGTCTATTGTTCGTCGCGGCGCAAGGTCGAGGAACTGGCGGCTACGCTGGCCGGATCGGGCGTCCGCGCACTGCCCTATCACGCCGGCCTCGACAAGCGCGTGCGCGACGCCAACCAGGATTCCTTCCAGCAGGACGACGGCGTGGTGATGACCGCCACCGTCGCCTTCGGCATGGGCATCGACAAGCCTGACGTGCGCTTCGTCTGCCACGCCGACCTGCCGTCGAACGTCGAGGCCTACTACCAGGAGATCGGACGTGCCGGCCGCGACGGGCTGCCGGCCGACACGCTAACACTCTATGGACTGGGCGACATGCAGCTTCGCCGCCTGCAGATCGAGCAGAGCGATTCCTCGGACGAACGCAAGCGTATCGAGCGCCAGCGCTTGGGCGCGCTGCTGGCGCTGGCCGAGGCGCCGCGCTGCCGCCGCCAGACCCTGCTCGCCTATTTTGGTGAACCTTCCGAACCCTGCGGCAACTGTGATCTCTGCGTCGAAGGTGTCGAACGTTTCGACGGCACCATAGACGCCCAGAAGGCGATGTCGGCCATCCTGCGCACCGGCGAGCGTTTTGGCATGGAGCACCTGGTCGCCATCCTGACCGGCGAGCGCACAGAGAACGTGGTCAAGTTCAACCACGACAGGCTGCCGACCTTCGGTGTCGGGTCGGGCCGCAAGGCCGGCGACTGGCGCTCGATCTTCCGCCAGCTTTCGGCGGTCGGCCTGATCGCCCAGGAACTGATGGAACATGGCCGCTGGTGGGTGACCGACGAAGGCTGGCGCGTGCTGAAAGGCGAACAGAAGATCGAGCTGCGCAAGGACCTCTCGTCGGGGGCGGTCAAGGGCAAGGCCGGCGCCCGTCGCGACCGGCGCGCCGCCACTGCTGCGATCGTGGGCAAGAGCGATACGGCCCTGCTCGATGCGCTCAAGGCACTGCGCACCAGGCTGGCGCGAACCCAGAACGTGCCGGCCTATGTCGTATTCTCAGACCGGACGCTGGCCGAACTCGCCTCGCATCGCCCGGCGAATGCCGGTGCCATGCGCGAGATCCACGGCATCGGCGACGCCAAGCTCGAGCGTTATGGTGCGGCGTTCCTGGAAGTCATTCGGGCCACGGCGTGATGCGTCAGGCTCGTGCGCAGCCGACGTCATGGATGCTGGATGCCGGGCTCATCGCGCGCTCACCTCTTCCAGAATCGTCCTGGCAATTGTCATGCGTGCCCGGGCATGTTCAGGCTTCCGAATATCGAGATAGAGCGCAAACAGATAGCCGCCGTACTGGTCCGCCATGGTGGTGAGGATTTCGCCAGCCGTTTATGGCGCCGGCGTGGCGCGCCGCGCATGCTGCGGCCTTATGCAGCGTCGGAGGCCGCTGGCGTCTCGAACGGCGTGCCGGCCTTGAGGATGCGATAGCGGCCATCCTGGATCTCGGCCGCGGTCACGACGCCCGTCCGTGCGCTCCCGCCGTCGAGGCCGAGGCGATCGCCTTCGAACAGGTGCGGATCGTCCATGCCGCTGATCTCCCTGTGCTTGTCGGGCGGCGTGTGGCCATGCACCACCAGAGTACCGCCAAAGCCATTCTTCCAGTCGAGGAAGCCGTGGTTGATCCAGGCCCAGCGCGCCTCGGTGAAGACGGTCCACGGCCGGGTCAGGAATTCATCGGGCTCGGCGTGCGGGTCAAGTCCACCGTGAACGAACAGCGTGTTGCCGAGACTGACGTGCGAGCGCATGCCGTGAAGCCGCAGGACAATGCGTCGGCCCAGTGCCGACTGGAGCAGCGACTGGTCGACGTGCGCTGCCGGCTCACCCGCCCGCGCCACCATCTGGTCGAGGAATTTCTGGCCGCCCATGCGCTTGCTGAGCCACATGGCCTCGGCCTTGTGCGCATGCGGGCCGCCGATCACCGCCAGCATCATCATGATCTCATGGTTGCCCATCACCCGATCGATTCGATCGACGCCGCGGGCCTCGGATTTTTCGGCCCACAGTTCCAGGACGCCGATGCTGTCGGGTCCGCGGTTGATCATGTCGCCGAGATAAATCAGGCGCCGCGCGCCCCTCGATGCTCGGGCAAGGTCGGCGATGGCGGTGAGCAGCGCACGGAGCTCTGCCGCGCAGCCATGGACATCGCCGACGGCGAAAACGGTCATGCCCTTCAGCGCGAACGGTGCCGGCTTCCAGGCGGAAACTTCGACGGGAACGGTCATGGCCGCAAAGCTATCGCCATCCCGGCCGATCCTCCATCGGTCTCGAACGGATTGATGGATGGCATTAGGTATGATAGGATATTACCTATGATCCTCTCTCCCTTCCGGGCGCCGCGAGACCTGGTCGGTCAGGGTCGCGACATGCCGCGGGGAGCAGGATTTGATAATGTCGCGTTGGGCGCGACATCGGCAGGTCCCGTCGCCGCGACAGGCTCAGGTGGCGTCGTTCTCGCGGATGAAGCTGCGAACCCGGGGCATGATCTGCTCCCGCCATTTGCGGCCGTTGAAGATGCCGTAGTGGCCGACCCGCGGCTGTTCCCAATGGACGTGGCGGGCGCCGGGTATGTTGGGGGTCAGCGCATGTGCGGCCTTGGTCTGGCCGATGCCGGAAATGTCGTCGAGTTCGCCCTCGACGGTCATCAGGGCGGTTTCGATGGCGGCGGGGTCGATCTTGCGGCCGCGGCTCACCCACTCGCCGAGCGGCAACAGGTGCTTCTTGAACACGACCTCGATGGTGTCGAGATAGAATTCGGCGCTGAGGTCCATGACCGCGAGGTATTCGTCGTAGAAGGCGCGATGGCCGTCGGCCGAATCGTCGTCGCCCTTCACCAGATGTTCGAACTGGCGCATGTGGGCGTTGACGTGCCGGTCGAGGTTCATGCTGATGAAGCTGGTGAGCTGCAGGAAGCCGGGATAAACGCGGCGCATCGCGCCAGGATAGCCAAACGGCACCGTCGAGATCACGTTCTGGCGGAACCACACCATCGAGTTGCGTACCGCTAGGTCATTAGGGACAGTCGGGCTCTGGCGTGTGTCGATCGGGCCGCCCATCAGTGTGAGCGACCTGGGTTGGCGGGGATCCTTGGCCTCGGCCATCAGGGCGGCGGCAGCCAGCACCGGCACCGAAGGCTGGCAAACGGCGATCACATGCACGTCGGGCCCGAGGTAGCGGCAGAAGGCGATGACATAGTCGATGTAGTCGTCGAGGTCGAAATTGCCGTCGGTGAGCGGCACTTCGCGGGCATCGGTCCAGTCGGTGATGTAGACGTCGTGCTCGGGGAGCAGCGCCTCGACCGTGCCACGCAGCAGGGTGGCGAAGTGGCCGCTCATCGGCGCCACCAGCAGAACCTTGGGGTCGCGCCGCGTCGTGTCGCGGTGGAAGTGGAGAAGGTCGCAGAACGGCTTGCGCAGCAGGATCTCTTCGTTGACCTCGACGTCCTGGTTATCGACGAGGGTAGTTTTCAGGCCAAATGCGGGCTTCCCGAAGTTCTGGGTGAGCCTCGCCATGATCTCGGCGCCGGCCGCGACCGACTTGCCGAACCAGGTTTCGGCCAGGGGATTGTAGGGGCTGGAGTAGGCCTGCTCGAGGGCATTGGCCCAGAGCCGGACGGGCTTGGCGAGCTGCCGGTGAAATTCGTAAGCATGATAAAGCATATGGTGCGGATTGTACGCAGCCAGACTGGCTTGTCACTTCAATATCGCAGTGCACAAAACACATATAATCAATGGGTTAGAGCAATCGCCCCACCGCCGCGGCGATCGCTTCCGCTTTTGCATCATGGGTGAAGTGAGTTACGAAGCGGCCGTTCCGGTCGAGCAGATAGACGATCGAGGAGTGATCCATCAGGTAGGGCCCGCCGTCCTTGCCCGGGACCTTCTGGTAATAGACGCGGTAGGCACGGGCGGCAGCGGCGACCTGATCGGGCGTGCCCGTAAGGCCGATGAAGGTCGGGCCGAAATTCGTCACATAGCCTTTGAGCAGTTCCGGCGTGTCGCGCTCGGCATCGACGGTGATGAAGACCAGGTTGACCTTGTTGGCGGCGTCGGGGCCGAGCTTCTCAAGCGCCGTCTCCATCAGCAGCAGGGACGTCGGGCAGACATCGGGGCAGAAAGTGAAGCCGAAGTAGATCAGTGTCGGCTTGCCCTTGAAGGCGGCCTCGGTGACGGTGCGGCCATCCTGGTCGACCAGGGTAAAGGGGCCGCCGATGGTCGGGCGGTCACCCCGGACGGTGTCCCAGCCGATCCAGCCGGCAGCGGCGACGAGGGTGACAATCCAGACGCCCAGCAGGGCTTTCATCGAACGCGACATGGGCCGGAACATGGGCCGGCCGGGACGGCTCGACAAGCCGGACCACAGGTCGCACAAGGGGAATTGATGAGCACCGACTTGGTCCTATTGACGCGCGCCGCCGACTACGCTGCCCGCCAGCACATCGCGCAGCGACGCAAGGGCGAGCGGGCCGAGCCCTACATCAACCACCTGACCGAAGTGGCGGCCCTGCTCGCCGAGGCGACTGGCGGCGACGACGTGGTGCTGCTGTCGGGCGGTTTGCTGCACGATACGCTGGAAGACACCGACACCACCTACGAGGATCTCGAACAGCGTTTCGGCCCGGAGGTGGCGGCGCTGGTGTCCGAAGTGACCGACGACAAGTCGCTGCCCAAGGAAGAACGCAAGCGTCTGCAGATCGAGAAGACGGCGGGCAAGTCGCGACGGGCGAAGCTGCTCAAGATCGCCGACAAGACGTCCAACCTGCGCAGCATGGTGAGCAGTCCGCCGGCGGGCTGGAGCGAGGCGCGGCTGCGTGACTACGTCGATTGGGCCGAGCAGGTGGTGCGCTCTTGCCGCGGCCTCAATGCCGCGCTCGAAGCGGCGTTCGACGCGGCCCATGCCGCTGCCAAGCGGCACCTCGGCTGAGGCGTCCTCCGGTGGCACAGCGCATCGTGGTCTTGGGCGCCGGTTTCGCGGGCCTCTGGAGCGCCGTCGGTGCCGCCCGATTGCTCGACGAACTGGGTGTCGGTGCCGACCGGGTCGAGGTCGTGGTGATCGACCGCTCCGACTGGCATTCGATCCGCGTGCGCAACTACGAAGCCGATCTTGGCGATACACGTGTCGCTCTCGACAGGGTGCTGGGACCCATCGGCGTTCGCCGCCTCGAGGGCGAGGTCACCGGCATCGACGTGGCCCGCAGCACCGTCGCCTACGCGGCGGGCGGCACATCACACAGCATCACCTATGACCGGCTGGTCTTCGCGCTCGGCAGCCGCTTGGTCCATCCGTCGATCCCCGGGCTTGTCGAGCACGCCTTCGACGTCGACACTCATGCCGGGGCGGAACGGCTCAATGCCCACATCGCCGGCTTGGCCGGCGGCGCGGCGGCGCCGGGACAATCCACCGTGCTGATCGTCGGGGGCGGCCTGACCGGGATCGAGGCGGCGGCCGAAATGCCGGGCAAGCTTCGCACCGCAGGCGTCGCGTCGCCGCGCATCATCCTGGCCGATCATGCCGCCCGCGTCGGTGCCGGCATGGGCGAAAGCGCCTTGCCGGTCATCGACGAGGCGCTGCACGCACTGGGCATCGAAGCGCGCGGCGGAGTGTCGGTCGCCGCGGTCGATCCCACGGGCGCGACGCTCTACGGGGGCGAACGCATCGCTGCCGTTACGGTCGTCTGGTGTGCCGGCATGCAGGCCCATCCGCTGACGGCCGAGTTCGCCGTGGAGCGCGACCGGCTGGGTCGTCTGCCGGTCGAATCGTCGCTCAAGATCAGGGGCCTCGCGGCCGAGTTCGCCGCAGGCGACGCCGCCTGGTTTCTGATCGACGGTGTCCACACGTCGGTGATGTCATGCCAGCACGGCCGGCCGATGGGTCGCTTTGCCGGCCACAATGTCGTTTGCGATCTGCTGGGCCGGCCGTTGCTGCCGCTCAGGGTCGACTGGTACACCACGATCCTCGATCTCGGGCCGTGGGGTGCCGTCTATGCCGAAGGCTGGGACCGGCGGGTCGTGTCCCGCGGCGCCGAGGCCAAGCGCACCAAGGAGCTGATCAACCGGCAACGCATCTATCCGCCGCGTTCGGGCGATCGGCGAGCGATCCTCGATGCCGCTGCGCCGACAGTGCAGGCGCCACCGGCCCGCTTTGGCTGAACTCGATCTGGTCTGGGGAGAAGACAATGTTCTACGATGCCGCCAAGCGCGACCATGGACTGCCGCAGGACCCTCTGAAGTCCCTGATCGTGCCGCGCCCGATTGGCTGGATTTCGACGGTCGATACCCAGGGGCGGGTCAATCTCGCGCCCTATAGTTTCTATAACGGAGTGGGTGAGCATCCGCCGATGGTTTACTTCTCGACCACCGGCACCTACGGCGACACGCCGACCAAGCACAGCCGCCTGAACGCCGAACAGACCGGCGAATTCGTGGTCAACATGGTGAGCGCCGATCTGGCGGAACAGATGAACGTGACCACTGCCATGGTGGCGTTCGGCGTCGACGAGCTGAAGCTGGCTGGCCTTACACAAGCGCCCTGCAAATTCGTGAAGCCGCCGCGCGTCAAGGAATCGCCCGTCGCGCTCGAATGCAAGTACTGGCGGACCATCGAAATGCCGGCCGAAAAGGGCCATGAAAGCAAGCGCGGCTCGGTCGTGTTTGGCCAGGTGGTGGGCATCCACATCGACGACGGCATCATAAAGGATGGGCGTATCGACACGCTTGCCTTCAAGCCGGTCGCGCGGCTTGGCTATAGCGAATACACCACGACCGACAACGTCTGGAAGATGCGCCGGCCGGACGATCCTCGTTATCAGTGAGGGCTGACGACCGGCGCGACCGACCGCGCCATCGCCAGCACGCGCCGGTCGGCCATCGCCTCGCCCATCAGCATGAAGCCCACCGGAAGTTCGCCTGAGGCGTGGCAAGGCAGGCTGATGCCGCAACGGTCGAGGAAATTGCCGACCGTGGTATTGCGCAGCAGCAGCATGTTCTTCCTGGTGAAGCCGTCAGCGGTCGCGACTTCGTCGAGGGTCGGCGCCACGATGGCGCAGGTCGGCATGGCGACGGCGTCATGGTTCGAGGTGATGGCCGATACGCGATGGCACAGGTCGGTGCGCCGGCCCAGCAGATCGATGTAATCGGCGGCGCTCATCTCCTTGCCGCGCATGATACGCGGCGCCACCAGCGGGTCATAGACATTGCCGCGGCGGGCGATCAGCTCCCTGTGCCAGGCATAGGCCTCGGAGGCCGCGAACCCGCCCTTGGCGTTGATCGCGGCGAGCTCATCGAGCTGGGGGAGGTCGATATGTTCGATCCGCACGCCCTTGGCCGCGAGCGCTTTCAATGCCCGCTCGAAGGCCTTGGCAACGACGGAATCAAGATCCTCCATCACGAAGTGCTTTGGCACTGCGAGCCGGAGGCCGCCGAGCGGCATCGGTTCGGGGATGTCGATCGGCCCCTTTCCAGCCTCTCCGGCGAATACGGCGTCGACGATGGCGCAATCCTCGACCGAGTTGGCCAGCGGTCCGATCGAATCGAGCGAGGTCGACAGCGGCACGACGCCATCGATGGGCACGCGCCGCGCGGTCGGCTTGAAGCCCACTATGCCGCAGACGGCGGCGGGAATGCGCACCGATCCGCCGGTGTCGGTGCCGAGCGCCGCCACGGCCATGCGATCGGCCACCGATACGGCGGCACCGGCCGACGATCCGCCCGGCACCCGCTTGCGGTCGGCGGGGTTGCCCGGCGTGCCGTAATGCGGGTTGAAGCCCACGCCTGAAAAGGCGAACTCGCTCATGTTGGTGCTGCCGACGATGACTGCGCCGGACGCGCGCAGGCGTGCCACCACGGGTGCGTCCTGCCTGGCGGGCGGGGCATCATCGAGCGCCTTCGAACCGGCGAGCGTCGTCTCTCCGGCGACGTCGCAGAGGTTCTTGATCGAGACCGGAAGTCCCGCAAGCTGCGAGGCAACGATGCCCGCCTTGCGCAGGGCGTCGCTGGCGTCGGCTGCCGCCAGCGCCTGGGCGCGCCAGACCTTGATGAAGGCGCGCTTGCCCTCGCCTTTCGGATCCTCGATCCGGCCCAGCGTCTCTTCGGTGAGCTTGCGCGAGGTGGTGCGGCCGGCGGCGAGCTCCGCCGCCAGCTGTTGGATCGTCGGATTGGCCGCCATGCGCTTACTCACTCCTGCTTCTACTTCGAACGGTTGTTCACCAGGTCGTCGACCACGGCGGGATCGGCAAGCGTCGACGTATCACCGAGATTGCCGAAATCGTTCTCGGCGATCTTGCGAAGGATGCGGCGCATGATCTTGCCGGAGCGTGTCTTGGGCAGGCCCGGTGCCCACTGGATGACGTCGGGCGTGGCGATCGGGCCGATCTCCTTGCGCACCCAGGCGACCAGTTCCTTGCGCAACTCTTCGGACGACTGCTGGCCAGCCTTCAGGGTGACGTAGGCGTAGATGCCCTGGCCCTTGATGTCGTGCGGGAAGCCCACCACCGCCGCCTCGGCCACCTTGGTGTTGCCGACCAGCGCGCTTTCGACCTCGGCCGTGCCGATCCGATGCCCCGACACGTTGATCACGTCGTCGACCCGGCCGGTGATCCAGTAGTAGCCGTCGGCGTCGCGGCGCGCGCCGTCACCGGTGAAATACTTGCCGGGGTAGGTCTTGAAGTAGGTATCGATGAAGCGCTGGTGGTCGCCGTAGACCGAGCGCATCTGGCCAGGCCACGAGCCCACGAGGCAAAGGTTGCCCGAACAGGCGCCCTGAAGTTCCTTGCCGTCGGCATCGACCATGACCGGCTGGACACCGAAGAAAGGTAGGCTGGCCGACCCGGGCTTCAGCGCCGTGGCACCCGGCAGCGGCGTGATCAGGATGCCGCCGGTCTCCGTCTGCCACCAGGTGTCGACGATCGGGCAGCGGCTGTCGCCCACGACACGGTAGTACCAGAGCCAAGCCTCGGGATTGATCGGCTCGCCGACCGAACCCAGCAGGCGCAGGCTCTTGCGGGTGGCCTTCTTCACCGGCGCTTCGCCCTCGCGCATCAGGGCGCGGATGGCGGTGGGCGCGGTATAGAAGATGTTGACCTGGTGCTTGTCGATCACCTGCCAGAAGCGGCTGGAGTCGGGATAGTTGGGCACGCCCTCGAACATCAGTGTGGTGGCGCCATTGGCGAGAGGCCCATAGACGATGTAGCTGTGGCCCGTCACCCAGCCGACATCGGCGGTGCACCAGTAGATGTCGCCGTCGTGGTAATCGAAGACGTACTGGTGGGTCATCGAGGCGAATACGATGTAACCGCCGGTCGTGTGTAGTACGCCCTTGGGTTTGCCGGTCGAGCCCGACGTATAGAGGATGAACAGCGGTTCCTCTGCACCCATCGGTTCGGGCTTGCACTCGGCTGGCACCTTGGCCGAGATCTCGTGCCACCACACGTCGCGGCCGGCGTCCCACGCGACCTTGCCGCCGGTGTGCCTGACCACCAGTACCTTCTTGACGCCAGGGCTCTTGCTCACGGCTTCGTCGCAATTGGCTTTCAGTGGCACGCGCTTGCCGGCACGCAGGCCTTCGTCGGCAGTGATGACGATGTTGCTTTCGCAATCCTGGACGCGGTTGGCCAGGCTGTCGGGCGAGAAGCCGCCGAACACCACCGAATGAATGGCGCCGATGCGCGTGCAGGCGAGCATGGCGTAGGCTGCCTCGGGGATCATCGGCAGGTAGATGGTGATACGATCGCCCTTCTTGGCGCCCAGCTCCTTCAGCGCATTGGCCATCTTGCAGACTTCGCTGTGGAGTTCGCGGTAGGTGATCTTCTTGGATTTTGCCGGATCGTCGCCTTCCCAGATGATGGCGGTCTGGTCGGCGCGCGTGGGCAAATGACGGTCGATGCAGTTGGCCGAAACGTTCAGCACGCCGTCATGGAACCAGCGAATCCGGACATCGCCGGTATAGTCGACGTCGCGCACGGCTTCGGCGCTGTAGGATTTGATCCAGTCGACGCGCTTGCCGTGCTCGCCCCAGAATGTTGCCGGATCCCTGGTCGAGGCTTCGTACATCGCATTGTACTTGGCGCCATCGACATAGGCCCGCTTGGCCCAGTCGGGGCTGACGGCGATCAACTCATCGGCCATGGTATTCCTCCCGCTTGGCTTATTGCGTGAATTGTTTCGGTTTTAGCGCGTCGTTGCCGCGGTCGGCAATTCGACTTTGGAACGGGCTTGCAGGCGCGCCCAGGCAATGGCGCCGAACATCAGGATGGCCAGCGGCATGATCGGCAGGTCGAGCCGGTTCAGCAGCATACCGAAGGTCGGCATCAGCCACAGCACGAGGTAGACCGATCGCTCCAGGGGATAGAAGCCGTCGGCGACACCGCGTCGAAACATCGCGACGGCGGCGGGCATCATCAGCAGCAGGTCGTAGTTCGGCGTGTAGGGCGATACCAGGAACGTGGCCGTCATCAGCACTGCGGTGCGCGCATCGCTCGATGGATGACGGCGGAAGGCAAACCACACCGCAGCCGCGGCGAGGGCGGCGCCGGCAATCTGGATCGCGCCGGCGAGGCCAGGTGGCAGGCCGACGATGCGGGCAGCTGCCAGCAAAGTCGTCATGTGCATGAAGATGCGCTCGTACATCTCGCTCGCCACGTGCGCCGAGCCCGCTTCGCGTGCGGCGTCGATGAAGGCCCGCCAGAACTCGAGTCCGAACACACCGGCGCTCGCGATCAAGAGGGCGGCAACGGTGC
>CALFRN010000091.1 GCA_937919085.1 uncultured Reyranella sp. | reverse complement strand
GGTTGGCACGGGCGAGAAGTAGCTGCGAGGCGGCGAGGCATCGCCGCGCTCGGGGATTGCCACGATTCGGCTCTCGACTGGACCCGGTGGCGGTGCGGGCAGGTAGGAACCGGGATTGTAGGCATAAGCGGGTGTCTGATCGGCGGGGGAGTCGGGAGCCACCCCAGCGGATTGCCAAGGATTGAAGGCCGGCCCGCCCGCCGGCCCAACTGTGTCGACGATCGGGTAGGCCGCCTGTGCGCCATATGCGGGGACGGGACCGCCCGGCAGGCCGATTCCGGAGTAGGGATTGAAGGCGGTCACATTCGACCCCTGGGCAAAGGCCGGTATCGGGGCAAGACCCAAAACGGCAAAGATGAGACTGCGCACGGCGACCGAACACACTGGCATAACCGATTGCCTTTCAAAGGATTTCGCGACTCAAGACAGTCTGCAGCAAGGGCGCGCGCTGGCGCTTGGAGAATAGCCAATGGAGGCCGGCCACTCAACAAGCTGACGGTGAGTGTACGACACCCCTCGGTTGATGAATCTGCCACAGCCAAAGTCTGGGCTCGTGGCGCGGCTATTGGTGAATTCCAGTGGGCGGTCGGGCTTAGAGTGACTCGACTGGGCGATTGCCGGTGAGGATCTCGACCATCGAATCGCGCAGGCCCGCATTGCTGGCCAGAATCGAGGGGCCGCCCAGGACGTAGGGTTGGCCAGATATGTCTCCCACGAAGCCGCCGGCTTCACGCACCAGCAAAACCCCAGCGGCAACGTCCCACGGTGCGAGACCAAATTCAAAGTGGGCATCAAATCGGCCGGCAGCCACGAAAGCGAGGTCGAGGGCCGCAGCACCCCAGCGACGCACGCCGGCGGTGCGTTCCATCACGGCGGCGAGCTTGGGGATATAATCTGCATGGCCACTCTTGCCGATATTGAGCAGGCCCGTCCCGACCAAGGCGCGCGCCGGATCCTTGCGGCCCGAGACGCGCAAGCGCCGCGATCTGGCAGCCGGCGTGTCTATGAAGGCACCGCTGCCCTTTTCGGCCCAGAACAGTTCATCGGAGATCGGCTGATAGATGACGCCGGCGATGATCTCGCCCTCGCGTTCCAGGCCGATCGAAATGGCGAAGTGTGGGACGCCATGCAGAAAATTGGTCGTGCCGTCGAGGGGATCGACGATCCAGCGATTGCGCCCGTCGCCCTTGATCTCCGTGCCTTCCTCGCCGAGGAAGCCGTATTCCGGTCGCGTCTTGAGAAGTTCGGTACGCAGGACGCGTTCGGCCTTGATATCGGCGTGGCTGACGAAATCGCCCGGACCCTTTTCCGATATCTGCAGATGTTCAACTTCGCCGAAATCCCGTTTCAGGTTCTTGGCCGCGGCGAACGCTGCGCGAATCATAACGGTGATGGTGGCCGAACGTGGTGCCAGTGAGCGACGTTCGGGCGGGCCTGACCGTTCCCGGCCCGGCGCCATCGGCGCGCGGCCGACACGCGCGACGGGACGATCGCCGAATGAGCGGTCTCTGGGGGGGCGATCGGTCGGAAGGGCCACGGTCAGCTTAGTCCTTCGCGCGTTCCATGTAGCTGCCATCTTCGGTGTTGATCACCAGCCGCGTGCCGACCCCGATATGTGGCGGCACCATCACGCGGATGCCGCCCTCGACCACAGCAGGCTTGTAGGAAGACGAGGCCGACTGCCCCTTGACCACGGCGTCGGCCTCGGTAACTGCCAGAGTCACGGTCTTGGGCAGTTCGATGCCGACCGGCGTGCCTTCATAGAGCGACACCGCCACTTCCATGCCATCCTGGAGAAAGCGGGCGAGATTGGAGTCGAGTACGTCGGCTCCAACCACCAGCTGCTCGAAGTTTTCCTTGTCCATGAAGGTAAACCCGTTCTCGTCCTTGAACAGGAAGGTACACTCACGGTCATCGATATGAACCCGTTCGATCGTCTCGCCGGAACGAAAGCGCTCCTGCAGCTTGTTGCCCTCGCGTAGTGCCTTGGCCTCGATGGTTACGAACGCGCCGCCCTTGCCAGGGCTGATGTGTTCCACCTTGGAGGCGACCCAGAGCTTGCCGTTGTAGTCGAGGACGTTGCCGGCGCGAATGGAATTGACGGGAACTTTCATGGGCTTACCGGGGGCTCGTCACAGGTTCGGATGAATGGAATGCGGCCTCGTCCGCAGTCAGCGGCGAGGCCGTTGGCGGGCCTTCTATCAAAGGCAGCCCGAGGTCGCAACCGCCGGTCAGAGCCCCAGTTCGGCCTGTTTGCGCTTCGGCAGGGCGGCGGCGATCACGGCATGGGCCCGTTTGAGGTAGGCCTTGAGTTCAAGAGGCGTCAGAACCCGTGGATCGTCCAGCGCTACCCACTTGGCGCGGGCGAGATAAGGGGCCGGTCGAAATCCTTCGGCGTGCGAAAGCGCCTCGAAATGTTCGGGCGGGCATTTGAAGCAGATCCGGCCGACCGAATGGTCGGGCGGCGCGATCAGGCAGAACATTTTGCCGCCGACCTTGAAGACGATCACGCCTTCCCACTGCACGGTCCGGGTCGCGGCGGGCAGTTTGGCGCAGAAGGCATCGATCTGCTTTGGCGTCATTGTGGTCACACCCTACACGGCGTCTGCGGCGCATGCGATGGTCGGACATGACCGAATGGCACCCCGACAAGCTTAGCCGACGCCTGCCTCATCTCGAGGCGCGCGCGCGCCTGCTGGCGGCGGTGCGGCAGTGGTTCGCGGGCGAGGGCTTCGTCGAAGTCGAGACACCGATCCTTCAGGTGGCCCCCGGCGCCGAAGTCCATCTCTCGGGCTTCGCCACGGAATGGAAGCTGCCCGACGGCGAGGCGCGCGAGCGCTGGCTGCACAGCTCGCCCGAATTCGCCATGAAGAAATTGTTGGCCGGCGGCATTCCAAACCTGTTCCAGTTCGCTCGCGTGTTCCGCAATGCCGAGGGCTCGGCGCTGCACCATCCCGAATTCACCATGCTGGAATGGTATCGGGCCGGCGTTGGCTACGAGGCCGTCATGGCTGATTGCGCGGTGCTGCTGGCGCTCACCGGCGTCGAGGAGCTGCGCTGGCAGGAGCATCGCTGCGATCCGCGGGCCGAGCCCGAGCGGCTGACCGTGGCCGAGGCTTTCCAGCGCCATGCCGGCGTTGACCTGTTCGCCACTGTTGGCAGCGCCGAGACGCTGTCGCGGCTCTCGGGCGTGGCGATGCATGTGGGCGACAGTTGGGAGGACGTGTTCTTTCGAGTCATGTTGGACAAGATCGAGAAGCGCCTCGGCATGGGGCGGCCCACGATCCTTTGCGAGTACCCGGTCTCGATGGCGGCATTGGCGCGCGCCAAGCCTGGTGATCCACGGGTTGCCGAACGTTTTGAGCTTTATGCCTGCGGAGTGGAGCTTGCCAACGCCTTCGGCGAGCTGACCGACCCGGCGATCCAGAGGACGCGACTGGCTGCCGACATGGACGAGAAGGAGAGGCTCTATGGCCTGCGCTGGCCGGTCGACGGCGACTTCCTGGCGGCCCTCGATCACGGTCTGCCGGATTGCGCCGGCGTAGCCCTAGGCTTTGACCGGCTGGTCATGCTGGCGACGGGCGCCTCGCACATCGAAGACGTACTGTGGCTACCCGTCCGTTGAGAAGAGTTCGTTGAAGGCGCGGACAGCCGCTTCGGGGCCATCCTTGTGGTTCCAGACGCCGCCCGCGACGGCCAGGAAATCGGCGCCGGCCGCGATCACCGGCAGACAATTCTCGACGGTGATGCCGCCGATCGCCACGCATGGGATCTCGAACAGCTCGCTCCACCATTCGACGATCTCCAGCGACGCCGGTGTGGTGACGGCCTTGGTGTTTGAGGCAAAGAAGGCGCCGAAGGCCACGTAATCTGCGCCGGCTTCCGCCGCCGTCATGGCGAGGTCACGCGAGGCCTTGCAAGTCACACCGACCTGGCGATCGGGACCGACGATGCGCCGAGCCTCGGCGTAGGGCATGTCGTCCTGGCCGACATGCACGCCGTCGCAGTCGAGTTTCACCGCGAGATCGGGCCGGTCGTTCATGATGAAGGCCACGTCGCGCTGCTGGCAGATCGGCCGCAGCGTATCGGCGGCGCGGGCGATCGCCTCATCGTCTGCGTCCTTCAGGCGCAGTTGGAAGGCCGCGACGTCGCCACCATCCAGCGCCGCGCGCAAATCGGCGGCGAAGATCGTGGGATGCTCGATGTGTTGGGGAGAGATGAGGTAGAGGCGGGTCATTGTGTTGCGCATGGTTTATGCGGTCTCTGCTGCGCCGTCGAGTCGGTCGGCCATCCCCCGAAAACTTGTCGTTGTCCGGGGCTACGGGATGGTCTAATGGCGCCTAACTGTCGTGCAGGTGGACGTGAGCAAAGCCAAGCCAACGAAAACGGTCTTGCTGGTGTTGGTATCAACAATCGCGAGCCTGCTTGTGGGAATCGAAGTCGCGGCCTATCTGACCGTTCCCGGGATCGCGATGTCGTCCGAAGGCGACGGTCTGGTGATCTTCGATCCCGAAATCGGCGCGATACCCAATCCCAGTTCGTACAACAGGCGCATCTATCCCGCGATCAAGGACAGGAAGGCGTTCGCTTTCGACGTCTTTACCAACGATCGTGGCGCCCGCGTCGACGGGCCAGGGGAACGGAGCCCGGCCCGCGTCGACATCCTCGCGGTTGGCGATTCGTTTACCTGGGGCTACCACCTCGAAAATCCGCAGACCTATGCGAGCACGGTCGGGCGGGAACTCAAGGCAAGCGTCTCCAACCTGGCCATGGCGAGTTATGGCACCACGCAGTCGCTGCAGATCCTGCAGCGAAATCGCGATCTCGCGCCCAAGCTGATCGTCTATGGCATGATCGCCCATCATTTCGAACGCAACGTCATGCCGTGCGCACCGTCCTACTATCCATTCTGCCTCGATGTTTCCCATGTCGTGGCCGACGAGCACGGCGATCAGCGGATTGCGCGACCGTGGAGCAATGGCGTACGGCGCCTCCAGCAGCAGCTCGCGGGCGACTACTACAATCCGGTGAGCTGGCTGACGCATGGCATCGACGTCATACAGGGCCGAATTGAATACGCACGGGCCACGTTCGACGAGGCCGACGAGCCGAGGAAGAACCGCGCCATGGCGTTCCTCCTGCGCGAGATGGAACGCACCGCGGCCGAGATGGGCACCCAGCTGCTCGTCGTCTATCTTCCCACGAACTACTGGGGCCCGCCGGCGGGCTTGGCGGGCGCCATCGGCAACATCCGGCTGCTCGATCTCACCGAGAGCTTCAAGCGCAACAAGGAAGCGGGCGG